>JBFEUI010000125.1:0-6308 GCA_041547565.1 Thiohalomonadaceae bacterium | reverse complement strand
GATGGATGACGAGGACCGCGAGAACGAGGGCGATCTGATCATGGCCGCCTCCATGGTGAGGCCGGAAGACATCAACTTTATGGCCAAGTACGGTCGCGGATTGATCTGCCTGACCCTGACCCGTGAGCGCTGCGAGCAACTCAATCTGCCGTTGATGGTGCGTGATACCAATGACAAACACGGCACCAACTTTACCCTTTCCATCGAAGCGGCACAGGGTGTGACCACCGGTATTTCCGCCTATGACCGCGCGATGACGGTACGTGCCGCGGTTGCCCCCAATGCCACGCCCGACGATATCGTACAGCCGGGCCACATCTTTCCCCTGATGGCGCAGGCCGGTGGCGTGCTGACCCGGGCCGGCCACACCGAGGCCGGTTGTGACCTGTCCCGCCTGGCGGACCTGGAGCCGGCGGCGGTGATTGTGGAGATCCTCAATGAGGACGGCACCATGGCGCGCCGCCCCGACCTGGAGAAGTTTGCCGAGGAGCACGGTTTGAAGATGGGCACGGTTGCCGATCTGATCCACTACCGGCTACAGAACGAGCCGACCGTGGAGCGGGTGGCCGAGTGCGACATGCCCACCGAGTACGGCAATTTCCGTCTGGTGGCCTACCGCGACCTGTTGAACCAGCAAGAGCACATGGCGCTGGTCAAGGGCGAGATCACTGCCGATGATCCGACCCTGGTGCGGGTGCACCTGCCCCATACACTGTGTGACCTGTTCGGCAACCGCCGTGGCGATTGCGGCTGGCCGCTCACTGACGCCCTGAGCCGTATCGAGAAAGAGGGCAAGGGCGTGGTGATCGTGCTGCACCAGGAGGAGGACAGCGAGTCTGTCATCCGCCACATCAAGGAGTATCAGATGCAGGACCAGGGTATCGAGCCGCCGAAGCAGGAGAAGACGGCGGACCTGCGTACCTACGGTATCGGTGCGCAGATACTGCTTGACCTTGGTGTGCACAAGATGCGCGTGCTCAGCGCGCCGAAGAAAATGCATGCACTCTCCGGCTTTGAGCTGGAGGTGGTAGAGTATGTGGATGACTAAATGACGTAAGTCGTGAAACGTTAAGCGTTAAGCGTGAATGGGGGGGTTGTGTTTCACGTTTTACCTTTCACGTTTCACGAAACGGATCATGTTATTAAAGAACAACAGCGTTAACACGCACTTGCTTAATAGGATGTAGAAATGGCTGAAATCAACACAATTGAAGGCAATCTGATCGTCGATGGTGCCCGCTTCGGTATCGTTGTGACACGCTGGAACAGCTTTGTTGTCGAGAGCCTGCTCGAGGGCGCTATCGACGCACTGAAACGCCATGGCGCGCGTGAAAGCAATATCGAGATCGTTCGTGTCCCGGGCGCCTTTGAAATCCCGCTCGCTGTAAAACGCATGGCGGATAAGAAAGACTACGATGCCATCATCGCACTGGGTGCAGTGATTCGTGGCGGCACGCCGCATTTCGAATACGTGGCCGGTGAGTGCACCAAGGGTATGGCGCAGGTATCCCTGCAGTATGACGTGCCGGTCTCCTTCGGCGTGCTGACTGTCGATACCATCGAGCAGGCCATCGAGCGTGCCGGCACCAAGGCGGGCAACAAGGGCGAGGAAGCGGCACTGTCCGCGGTGGAGATGGTTAACCTGCTGCAGCAGATCGGTTGATGCTCACTGCCGTGAACAGCAATTACGAGGCATCGGTATGAGCAAGGGGCGAAACCAGGCACGCAGGCGTGCATTGCAGGCGCTCTACCAGTGGCAGTTGACCGGGCAGAATGTCTCGGATATCGAGCGTGACTTCCTTGAAGAGCAGGACATGGAAAAGGTCGATATCGACTACTTCCAGGAATTGCTGCATAAGATCCCGGCCAATGTCACTGACCTTGACGGGCACTGCGATAGCTATCTGGATCGCCCGATATCGCAAATCGACCCGGTGGAACAGGCGATCCTGCGTATCGGTGCCTATGAACTGGCGTTTCGGCCGGATATTCCCTACCGGGTTGTGATCAACGAGGCGGTGGAACTGGCAAAAGTCTTCGGTGCCGAGCAGAGCCACAAATACATTAACGGTGTACTCGACAAGGTGGCGCAGCAACTGCGTGAAGTTGAGGTCGCCAGTCAAAGGAAAGTGAAGGGTGAGGAGTGAGGCGTGAAGAGAACGTCGTGCGCACGTTTCATACATCACCTCTCGCGTTTCACCGGTCATGCCCCTGTCTGAATTCGGCCTTATCGAGCACTATTTTTCCCGTCAGTCGCTAGAGCGGGACGATGTCGTGCTGGGCATCGGCGATGATGCCGCATTAATAGCGATCCCCCGCGACAGAGAACTGGCGGTTGCGATCGACACGCTGGTGGAGGGCCGGCACTATCCCGTCGGTACCGAGCCGGATGCTGTCGGCTACAAGGCCCTCGCCGTCAATCTGAGTGACATGGCGGCAATGGGGGCCGAACCGGCCTGGATGACACTCTCCCTTGCACTGCCCGAAGCCGACCCCGCCTATCTCGAGTCTTTTGCACAGGGGTTGTTTCGTATCGCCGAACACTACCGGGTACAACTGGTCGGTGGTGATACGGTACGCGGCCCTGCGTGTATCTCCGTGCAACTGGCCGGTTACGTTCCGCACGGCAGGGCACTGAGGCGTGCAGGTGCCCGTGAGGGGGACGCGATATACGTGACCGGTACGCTGGGGGATGCCGGGGCCGCTCTCGCCGTGATGCGGGGCGAGTTCAGAGCGGATGCAGCGCAAAGCGAATACCTGCGACAGAGGTTGGATTACCCTTCGCCGCGGGTTGATGTGGGCCTGGCGCTGAGAGAGGTTGCCTCCGCAGCGATCGATATCTCCGACGGTCTGGCGGCCGACCTGGGGCACATACTGGCGGCCAGCGGGGTGGGGGCGACACTGGAGTCGCAGCGGTTGCCACTGTCGAAGGCACTCTGTGATGTGGTGGCGGGTAGCACAGAGCGCGAGCGCCTTGCCCTCGGTGCCGGGGATGATTACGAACTGTGTTTCACGGTACCTGCTGAAAAGGTACCGTTGCTGGAAAGGCGTTGCGCTGATATTGATTGTCCGGTCACCCGCATTGGCCTTATCGAGGCGGCCGGGGGACTGCGTGTGCAGTACCCGGATGGCAGGGCGGAAACGATTCAAGGCACAGGCTTCGATCACTTTGCAAAGGGGGCGCCATGAGTGCCAACCGACCCGGTGTGCAACAGCTGAAAAACCCGTGGAATTTCCTGGCCCTCGGCTTTGGCAGCGGCCTCGCGCCGGTGGCACCGGGAACCTTCGGTACCCTGGCGGCAATCCCCATCTACCTGCTTGTCGCCATGCTGCCGCTGCAGTGGTACCTGCTGGTGCTGCTCCTTGTCTCACTGGCCGGCATTACCATCTGCTCAAAAGCGGCGAGCAATCTTGGTGTACACGACCATCCTGCCATTGTCTGGGATGAGATCGCCGGTTTTCTGGTCACCATGATCCTGGCACCGAGCGGTTGGCTGTGGCTATTGGCCGGTTTTGTTTTTTTCCGCCTGTTCGATATCCTGAAGCCGTGGCCGATACGCACTATCGACAAAAGGGTGTCGGGTGGAACAGGGATCATGCTTGACGACATTATTGCCGGCCTGTTTGCCTGTCTGTGCATACAACTGCTGGCGTTCTATCTGCGCGGATAAAGGGGACGATTCACCATGCGAGCACACTGTCTGCTGATATTGTTGGCGTCGCTGCTCCTGCTGTCACCCGTGCGGGCGGCGGAACCGCAGATTCGCGTGCTGGGCCTGTTCAGCAGCAAGGCGGTCCTGGAGATCGACGGCCAGCGGCGGGTGCTGGCGGAAGGTCAGATCAGTCCCGAGGGGGTACGCCTGATTTCCGCCGACAGTGATGCGGCGGTGCTGGAGGTGAATGGCAAGCGCCAGCGCATGGGACTGGGCCGCCACATCGGCAGCAGCTTTCGGGCAGCGGAGAAAAAGAGCCTGACGCTGTGGCCGGACCGTGGCGGCATGTACAGCACGGTGGGGAGCGTCAATGGCTACACGGTCAATTTTCTGCTTGATACCGGTGCTTCCAGCATTGCGATGAACGCGGCGACAGCCAAACGCATGGGGATCAATTACCGCCTTGATGGCAAAATCGGTGCGGCGAATACCGCCTCGGGTGTGGTGAAGACCTACCGCGTGCTGCTGGATCGGGTCACAGTCGGTGCCATTAAACAGCACAATGTCCCCGCCGTGGTGATAGAGGGCAGCCACCCGTTACAGGTTCTGCTAGGCATGTCCTTCCTCAAGCGTCTGGAGATGGTGCGCGAGGGCGAGGCGCTGCACCTGAAGCAGAAGTGGTGAATGTTATTAGTCTCTGGCTTCTGGGGACTATGTCAGGCAAAGTCACTTTTGTAGAACCTAGAACCTAGAACCTAGAACCTGGAACCTGGAACCTGGAACCTGGAACCTGGAACCTGGAACCTGGAACCTGGAACCTAGAACCTAGTTCCTAGTTCCTAGTTCCTAGTTCCTAGTCTTTCGTCTTGTCCCTTTCAATCAACGCATAGGCCGAGTGGTTGTGGATCGATTCGAAGTTTTCCGACTCCACCACGTAGGCTGAGATTCTGTCATCGTTGTTCAGCCGTACCGCGACATCACGCACGGCATCCTCGACAAATTTTGGATTGTCATAGGCACGTTCGGTGACGAATTTCTCGTCCGGCCGTTTGAGCAGGCTGAACAGTTCTGCAGAGGCCTCTTGTTCCACCAGGTCGATGATATCCTCGATCCAGACGAAATCCTCGGTGCGGGCGGAGACGGTCACGTGTGAGCGCTGGTTGTGCGCACCGTAATCGGAGATCTTCTTGGAGCAGGGACAGAGGCTGGTGCAGGGCACCACCACCTTTACCCACATCACCGGCTTGCCGTCGACCAATTCGCCAATGAAGGTGACGTCGTAATCCATCAGGCTTTGGACTTCTGAGACCGGTGCCTTTTTGTTGACGAAGTAGGAGAAGGCCATCTCGATGTGTCCCGACTCCGCTTCCAGACGCTCGGTCATCTCGGCCAGCATGTCCTTGAACGATTTGACCGAGATCTCGCGCTCGTGCTGGTTGAGAATCTCGACAAAGCGGGACATGTGGGTGCCCTTGAAGTTGTGAGGCAGATTGACATACATGTTGAAGGTGGCGATGGTGTGCTGCTCATAGCCGTTGCGGTCGAGGATCCGCACCGGGTGGCGGATATCCTTGATACCGACCTTGTTGATGGCAATCTGACGGGTATCTTCGCTGCTCTGTACGTCGGCGATTGTGGTCTCGCAGGGTTGGCTCATATCAAACTTCCTCGGTGTAGCGTACGCAGGCACGCTCTGTTTCCCACAAGGTGACGGCGTGAACGCGCACACGCGTGTTGTTCAGGTGCTCACCCAGGCGGCGGTGAATGTAGGCGGCCATGTTTTCTGCAGTCGGATTGACCGTATCGAATGGTGGGATTTCATTCAGATACTGATGATCAAGTTCATCGGTCACCTTCAGCGTGAGCTGTTTGACAGTCTTGAAGTCGATCGCCATGCCCAACTCGTCCAGTTCGCTGGCGCTGACTTCAACCTCCACCTTCCAGTTGTGGCCGTGCAGGCGTCTGCAGGCGCCCGGGTAATCCCGGAGTGCATGGGCCGCTGCAAAATCGGAGACCACTTTCAGTGTGTAGCGTGCTGCCATAATAATAGTTGAGTGAAAAACTAAGACTTTACGTGATTGACTGCCACGATTCAAGGGCGCGGATTATACCATTACTATCAAGCCCGTAGTCAGCCAATATTTCATCCCGGCGACCTTGCTCGCTAAACAGATCAGGCAGGCCAAGGTGCAGCACCGGCGTGTTGAGCTTGTGCCGTGACAGGTATTCGCTGACGGCGCTGCCGGCCCCACCAGCCACCGCATTGTCTTCGACAGTGACCAGTACCGTGTGTTCCCGCGCCAGCCGGTCAATCAGGGCACCGTCGAGCGGTTTGATAAAGCGCATGTTGGTGACGGTGGCGTCGAGCTGTTCGGCCGCCTCCATTGCGGGGCCGAGCATGGCACCGAAGGCCAGCAGGGCGACCTTGCTGCCCTGGCGGCGAATCTCGCCCCTGCCGATCTCCAGCGGTGTGAGTTCATCTGATATTTCTACGCCGGGCCCCGTGCCACGGGGATAGCGTACCGCAGCCGGGCCGTCGTGCAGGAAGCCGGTGGTCAACATCTGGCGGCACTCGTTCTCGTCCGCGGGCGCCATGATCACCATCTCCGGAATGCAGCGCATGAAACTCAGGTCGAAGCTGCCGGCATGGGTGGG
>JBFEUI010000124.1:0-6331 GCA_041547565.1 Thiohalomonadaceae bacterium | reverse complement strand
CAGCAGCGACAGGTTGA
This sequence comes from Thiohalomonadaceae bacterium, assembly GCA_041547565.1. Classification (GTDB taxonomy): domain Bacteria; phylum Pseudomonadota; class Gammaproteobacteria; order Thiohalomonadales; family Thiohalomonadaceae; genus JBFEUI01. The sequence continues at coordinate 6,314 of JBFEUI010000124.1, read as the reverse complement.
ACTGGCGCAGGCGCCCGTCCTCGCGCTTGGCGCGGATAAAGTCCATCACGTCCGGGTGGCCGACATCGAAGGTGGCCATCTGCGCCCCGCGGCGGCCGCCGGCGGAGGAGACGGTGAAACACATCTTGTCGAAGATATCCATGAAGGAGAGCGGCCCGGAGGTGTAGGCGCCGGCACCGGCGACAAAGGCACCCCTGGGGCGCAGGGTGGAGAACTCGTAGCCGATACCGCAGCCGGCCTTCAGCGTCAGGCCCGCCTCGTGCACCTTGGAAAGGATGTCGTCCATCGAGTCCTTGATGGCGCCCGAGACGGTGCAGTTGATGGTGGAGGTGGCCGGCTTGTAGGCCCAGGCACCGGCATTGGAGGTGATGCGGCCGGCGGGGATGGCGCCGTGGCGCAGGGCCCAGAGGAACTTCTCCTCCCACTCGGCCTTCTTCTTGTCGGTCTCCTCGACGTCGGCCAGGGCGTGGGCGACGCGTTTGTAGGTGTCGTCGATCTCCTGATCGATGATCTCGCCCTGCTTGGTCTTGAGGCGATACTTTTTGTCCCAGATGTCGAGTGAGGCGTCCTGGAACGGGATTTCGGTGACTGTGGTGGCTACGGCTTTCAAATGGGCGCTACTCTTGCTCACGAGGTATTCTCCCTGGTTTAGTTCTTATGCCCTAACTTCGCTCGTGCTGTAGTGTCCTGTTTTTTTTGGAGACACTACATGTTGTGTTAGTCGCAATAGCTTAGGGAGATAACCCCGTAGTGTCAACTACGATTTATCCTGTATTTTGTGGCAGATAAATAACATAAAAATCAACGATTTATGCTTGACATCCGTTTTCCGTAAGAGAATCAAACAGATAGCTTTATAGGGCCATAACCAGAAGCGGCAGAACACAATATATTGTGTTTCTAATATTCCAGAAAAACGGCCCCGGGCGGAATAAGTAAGTCCTCGCCAACACGAATGGCGGCCTCTTTCCCAGTATAGTCGGCCGCGGCCATATGGGGGCAATCCCACAGTAATAAAAGGGCCTTGATTCCCGTTTTGGCCGTTCCTATATGAAGATCAGCATTAACCGAAATCACACACGATTGTGAGCTGAAAAGGAGGACAAACCATGAGCCTGACACGTTATGAACCCTGGAGCCTGATGGACCAGTTGCGCCGTGAGATGGAGCGCATGCACTACGACGAGGAGAGCACCGCCAGCGACTGGGTGCCCGCCGTCGACATCAGGGAGAACGGCGAGTGCTTCACCATTACCGCCGATATCCCCGGTGTCGATCCGAAGGACATCGAGGTCAGCGCCGAGGCCGGCATCCTCTCCATCAAGGGCGAGCGTGAGAGCGAAAAGCGCGAGGAGCGCGACAGCTACAAGCGGGTGGAACGCGCCTACGGCAGCTTCTATCGCCGCTTTACCCTGCCCGACACCGCCGACACCACCAAGATCTCGGCCAAGAGCAGCAATGGTGTGCTGACCATTGTGATCCCCAAGGCGGAGAAGGTGCAGCCGCGCAAGATCACGGTGGAGGGTTAAACAAACCACGGTGAGTGGGCGAGTGGGTGGGTGGTGAGAAACCGCCGCCTATTAACCTACTCACCTATTAACCTGTTCACCCCTGTATCTATAATTAATTTTGACGTTCACGGGTGGATATTCCCTACCCCTGATACACCAAACCAGGAGTTTCCGATGGCCACACTCGATCAGATCCGTGACGGCCTGCAGCAGGCCCAGCAGATCATCAGCGAAGGCTGGCACAGGCTCTACGATCGCGCCGCCCAGGCGCTCACCCGCTTCAGCCCGGTGCAACACGGCATGGTCGAAACACCGGAGCAGCAGGTCACCCTGCACAGCTCCCGCTACGCCATGCTGCCCGCCGAGGTGAGCGAGAACGACGAGGCGATCATCGTGCGCCTGGAGGTGCCGGGAATGGAGGCCGACCAGTTCGAGCTGGCGGTGGTGGACGAACACCTGCTGGTGGTGCGCGGCGAGAAACGGCTGCAACGCGAACAGGTGCAGGGACGTTACCACACGCTGGAGTGCGCCTACGGCCAGTTTGAGCGGGCCATCCAGCTGCCGGCCGAGGTCGATGAAAACCAGACCCGCGCCCGCTACAAGCGTGGCGTGCTGAGCGTCACCCTGCCCAAGATCACCGAGCCGCGGCGGCAGCGCATCAATATTCAGGTCGATTAAAAAGTAGCGAGTAACGAGGGATGGGTGGATAGTTATTAAATTTTTGTCCGCTCGTAACTCACCCCTCGTTAGCCGGCTTCCGAACCTTTTTATTTTTCGGCGGTCATACCGTTGCAGCACAGGCTGTTGCCAGCCTGCCAGGACAACATAAAACCAACGAGAAACGCGGCACAGCAACTGTTCCGTGATTGAAATTATTTTCACAAACAAGGATACCCATGAAACGCATTTTCGCCACGCTGGTTGCGACACTTCTATTGCCATTTGCCATGACAGGCAACGCCGCCCTGCCCACCGCCGACAGCCAGGGCCAGCCCCTGCCGACACTGGCACCGATGCTCGACAGGAGCGTGCCGGCGGTGGTCAACATCTTCACCCAGACCCGGGTGCCGGTGAAACAGAACCCGCTGCTCTCCGATCCCTTCTTCCGCCACTTCTTCGACCTGCCGGAGCAGCAGCCGCGCGAGCGTCTGGCGCAGAGCCTCGGCTCGGGCGTCATCGTCGATGCGCAGAAGGGCTACATTCTCACCAACCATCACGTGATTGATCGGGCGGTGGAGATCGCCGTGCACCTGAGCGACCGGCGCACCCTGAAGGCGAAGCTCATCGGCACTGATCCGGAGACCGACGTGGCGCTGCTGCAGGTCGAGGCGGACAGGCTCACGGCCCTGCCAATGAGCGACTCGGACACGCTGCGCGTGGGTGATTTTGTCGTGGCCATCGGCAACCCCTTCGGCCTGGGCCAGACCGTCACCTCGGGTATCGTCAGCGCACTGGGCCGCTCCGGCCTGGGTATCGAGGGCTACGAGGACTTCATCCAAACCGACGCCTCGATCAATCCGGGCAACTCGGGCGGCGCGCTGGTCAACCTGCGCGGCGAACTGGTGGGACTGAACACCGCCATCCTCTCCAAGAGCGGCGGCAACGTGGGGATCGGTTTTGCCATCCCCATCAACATGGTGCAAAAGGTGATGGAGCACCTGATCCAGCACGGCCAGGTACTGCGCGGGCGGCTCGGCGCCGAGGCCCAGGACCTGACACCGGAGCTGGCCGCAGCATTCGATATCAGCGAACATCGCGGCGCCGTGGTGACACAGGTAGAGCCCCACTCGCCGGCCGACAAGGCGGGCCTGCAGTCGGGCGACATCATCACCCACATCAACGGCAAGGCGGTGCACGACTCGGCCGATGTGCATAATGCCATCGGGCTGCTGCGCATCGGGGAGGTAGTGACGCTCACGGTCAACCGCAATGGCCGGAGCAAGACCCTGCGCGCCGAGATCAAGGCGGCGCAGGGAGGCGCGGTCGACGGCCAGGCATTCCATTCGCGCCTGGCCGGTGCCAAGCTGGGCAACATTGTCGAGGGGATGCCGATCTACGGACGTATCGAGGGCGTGGTGGTGCTGGACGTGGCGCCCCGCTCAGCGGCATCGGCCGCGGGCTTTCGCAAGGGCGATATCATCGTGCAGGCCAACCGCCAGCCGGTCACCTCCATCGAAGCGCTGCAGCAGGCCACCGCCGGCAGCAGCACGCTGCTGTTGAACATCCGCCGCGGCAACAGCGCGCTGTTTGTTTTCTTACGATAGGAACGAGGGGCGAGGAACGAGTGGACAGGTTTTTGAATTCCTGGCCGCTCGTTACTTTCCACTCGCAACTCGATTCATAGGGCGTCCCATAGGCGCCTTTTTGTGCGGCGGGCACGGCCCGCCCTATCCCATTCACCGATTCACCCACTCACCGACTCACCTTTTTTCTCTTTTTTCAGGTGCCATATACTCGGGATGTTGCTCACCGGTTTGGGCAGCAGCAGTGTCAGCAGGATCTCCTCCAGCCCGGCATAGACGGCGACCGGGGCGGCCAGGTGAAACGGCCAGGCCGGCCCGCCGAGGAACAGGATCACCAGCGACGGCGCGACGATCACGGCGGCGGCCTTGACCGCCCAGGTGTGGTAGCTGGTAATGGTGCGAAACTTCAGCAGGCAGACAATCAGCGGCACCACCACGCTGGCGACGATGGCGATGACATAGCCCAGCTCACGCCGGATGATCTCGGGCCACAGCAGCCACAGGGCAAGGGGGAGAGAGAGGTAGATGGCCAGATCGCCGTAACTGTCGAGGCGCGCCCCCAGCTCGGTCACCTGGTTCCACCTGCGCGCCAGGTAGCCGTCGAGGGCGTCGGTCAACAGCACCAGCACCAGGGTCACCATGAACGCCCCGCCCCACTCCTGCCAGGCGAGCAACAACAAAAACGGTACCGCCACCAGGCGCACGCTGCTAAGCATGTTGGGGATATTCATCACGATGCGTGCCGCTTGTTCACTCCCTTAACCAAATTATTGAAGCACAGCGCCGGCGTGGCACCTAGTGCCAGCAGAACGAGGCGACGCTGTTGTTTGATGCCTGTTGCAGCCAGCGGGTCGTTTCGTCGGAATTGAGCGGCTGGCTGATGAGGTAGCCCTGGGCCTGGTCGCAGCCGGCCAGGGCCAGGCGCTCCCAGTTTTTGCGGCAGTCGACCCCCTCGGCCACGATCTTCTTGCCCAGCTTGTGGCCCAGATCGGTAATCGCCGTGACGATGTGGCTGTCGTGGTTTTCATCCTCCATATCGAGGATAAAGGACTTGTCTATCTTGATGGTGTCGACCGGCAGGTGCTTCAGGTGGGTCATGGAGGAGTAACCGGTACCGAAGTCATCCACGGCAATGCCGATACCCATCGCACGAAAGCGCGACAACATCCCCTGGCTGGCGCCGTAGTTTTCGATGGCGCTGGTCTCGGTTATTTCAAACTCCAGGTACCTTCCGCTCAACTCCCATGCCTCAAGCGTATCGGCCACATACTGGGCAAAGCCGGGATCCTCCAGGTCGCTGCTGGAGAGATTGACGGAGACCGGGATATAGAGCCCGGCGCACTTCCAGCTGGCGCACTGCCTGAGCGCGGCATTGAGCACCCAGCGAGTCAAAGAGCGCATCAGGCCGTTCTGTTCGGCCAGCGGCACAAACATCTCCGGCATCAACAGTCCGCGCTGGGCATGGCGCCAGCGCACCAGTGCCTCGAGGCCGGTGACACGACCGGACTTGAACGCCACCTTGGGTTGAAAATAGAGGGCCAGCTGTTCGGTGACCAGCGCGGTGCGCAACTCCCACTCCAGCGCCTTTCTGTCGCTGCTACAGCAGTGCTGGCTGGCATCGAATACCGAGTAGTCCACCCCCAGGCGCTTGGCGGCATACATGGCAGTCTCGGCACAGCGCAGCAGGCCGTCGGCACTCGAGGCGTGGTACGGGTAGACCGCAACGCCGATGCTGCCCTGCAGGTAGACCTGCTCACCACGGTAGTCCAGCGGCTCGCCCAGCGTGCGGATCACCGGGTAGACCAGTTCCGCTGTTTTGCGCACCTGCTCGGAACGCGTGGACACGAAGGCGAATTCATCGCCGCCGAGGTAGAAGACCTTGATGCCGAGCGTGGCAAGCCATGCCAGGCGCTGGTGGAGCAGCGTGAGCACGCAATCCCCGCCCTGGTGGCCAAATCGCTCGTTGACCGCCTTGAAGTCATCCAGGTCCAGCACCATCAGGGCGAGACTCTCCTGCCCCTGCCCGATACCCTGCAGCGAGGACTCGATCAGGGCGTAAAGTTCGGCCCGCTGCGAGGCAAGCCGTTCCCCCTCATCGGGTAGCCCGCCGGGCTCGCTGTCTCGAGTTGTCACACTGTCGCTCAATATCGCCTTCCAGGCACCGTTGACGATGCTTATTGGTGTTTCTGTCATTCGTGCTTCGGCTGTTTGCATGGCTCTTCTCCCGTTGTGGAGAAAAACCTAGCCACATCCATGCCAAACACGATTTATAGATTTATTTCAAATAGATACAGAAAACAATTAAACCAAAATATAGAAGCGGTAGCGCGGCTCGTCAATAAAATGCCGGGAAAAGATTGAAAAATATTTCGCTCCAATACTTGAGTTTTTTGCTAAAGATTTTATATATAAGCATATAAGCCAATTCTTATTGGCTGTAACCATTCACCACAGAGCAAGAAGGAGGTCTACCATGGCCAACAATCTGATTAACGGTTTTCCCCACGACGGCGTGGTTACCGTCAACCGCGTGATCCTCAAACCCGAGTACAGCGTCGAT
>JBFEUI010000123.1:0-6591 GCA_041547565.1 Thiohalomonadaceae bacterium | reverse complement strand
TGCCTCCCGCGACATTCGCACATCCCTGTGCATCATCCTGTACATAAAAAAAACGTCGCACTAGGCGACGTTAAATAAGTGCCTACAACGGCACTCCCCCCTGTATTGTTCCCTACAGGGTATCGGCCATGCGTATCACGCCTGTGACGATACCCAAAATCTGTACCTCTTCATTGCGCAGCCAGATCGGCTCCATATCGGGATTGGCAGGTTGAAGACGGATCCCCTCTTTTTCCACAAAAAACTTCTTCAAGGTTACCTGTTCGCCGTTAATCATGGCGACAACAGACTGACCGTTTTCCGCTGTCTCGCGTTTTTCGATAATGACAACGTCACCGTCCTGGATGTTGTCGTCGATCATCGAGTGTCCACGCACCTTCAGCGCATAGGTGTTACGGCGTACCATATTGCTGGGCACGGCGACGCGCTCGTTCTGCACGCACAGGTCCACCGGCTCCCCGGCAGTGATCCAGCCCAGCAGCGGAACTTCACTCATGCCGACAGGGTCGATATCAACAAGCTCGGTGTCGGGAGACCAGACCGGCCGATCCTGTTTCGGAATCAGATAACTGACTGTGGACATAAAACCGTTCCCTTCCTTTGTTCTTATAATCACCTGGCCTTAAACTACCTAGTAAACGATGAGAAATCAATCATTTCACCGAAACAGTTGCATATGATAAAATGCAATAATTATTAAATACTTATGAATGATTCAAACAAGACATTTATTCTGATTTCAGGGGTACTGATCGTACTGCTGGTGGCGCTGTTCGCCACTATTTCGCAGAAACAGCTGCCCGAAATCCCGGAACAACTCGGCAATGCGGTTATCAATAAGCCGAAACCGCTGCAACCGTTTACACTTGTCGATCATAACGGTGTGGAATTTACCCAGGACAGGCTGAAGGGCAAGTGGACCTTCCTGTTTTTTGGCTATACCCACTGCCCCGATATCTGTCCCAACACCCTCGGTACGCTCAAGGCACTGGCAAAGCGTCTCGATACCGGGCCTAAGGACGGGACATCCATCCAGTATCTTCTGGCCAGTGTCGACCCGGCCCGTGACACGCCGGCACACCTCAAGGCCTATCTTGAATATTTCGGCCCCGAGTTCCTGGGTATCACCGGCGAAAAAACGCAGATCGATATTCTGGCAAAACAGCTGGGCGCCATATACCTGATCGACGGGGATACCGAAAGTGAAAGTTATATCGTCAACCACAGCGCGACGATTTCACTTCTCGACCCGCACGGCAGGCACTTTGCAAACCTGATCCCACCGCACCGTGTTGATGATATGGTTACGACCTTTCAGCGTCTCCAGAACTTTTACCGGGATTAAAGACAGGATTTTTACAGTTCGATGAACAAACAAGCGACAGCCACAGGAATCGACTATCTCAAGGCACTGCCCCAGTACCTGATGCCCGGACACCTGGTATCGCGCCTGATCTACGCCTTCACGCGTATACGCACGCCGGCGATCAGGGAGCGCTTTACCCTCTGGTTCGTAAAACAGTTTCAGGTCAATCTGGACGAGGCGGTCGAGTCCGACCCGCTTGCCTACGAACACTTTAACGCCTTCTTTACCCGGCCCCTCAAGCCGGAGGTGCGTCCCATTGTCGACGGTGATGAGAACGTTGCCTGCCCGGTCGACGGCACAGTCAGCCAGGCAGGTCCCATCGAAGAGGGACGTATCTTTCAGGCTAAGGGACATGACTACTCGCTGACGACTCTGCTGGGCGGTTCACAGGAGCGTGCAGCACCGTTTATGGACGGCAGCTTCGCCACCATCTACCTCTCACCGCGTGACTACCATCGCATCCACATGCCCGTTACCGGGCAACTGGAAGAGATGATTCATATCCCCGGCCGGCTGTTCAGCGTCAGCCCGGCCACCACGCGCGTGATTCCCGGGCTGTTCGCCCGCAACGAACGGGTTATCTCCATCTTCAAAACGGCGCTCGGCCCCATGGCCGTGGTCAAAGTCGGTGCCGTCAATGTCGGCAGTATCGAGACCGTCTGGGCCGGCCAGGTGACACCGCCGGCAGGCCGTACCGTACGCCAGTGGCACTACCCGCAGGGTGAGGGTGCGGTACGCCTGGACAAGGGCGCAGAGCTGGGGCGCTTTAACATGGGCTCGACAGTCATCGTGCTGTTTGCAGCGGATGCGATCGCGTGGTCAGAGGCGATTCAGGCGGGCGAGACGGTACGTATGGGACAACAGCTGGCCCATACCAGCTAACAATTATCACGCCCTTTCCAGCGCAAAGGCGAGCACCTCATCAATGGCCGCAGCCCCGGCTGCGAGCATGACCAGACGATCGATCCCCAGCGCCACCCCCGCGCAGTCCGGCAAACCACTCTCCAGGGCGGCAAGAAGCATCTCATCCATCGGAACCGCAATCTGCCCCTGCCGTTCGCGCTTTTGCAGTTCTCCGGCGAAGCGCTCGCGTTGCTCCGTACCATCACCCAGTTCGTGAAAACCGTTGGCAATCTCGACACCGTTGATGTAGAGCTCAAAACGCTCGGCAAGGTCCGGCGTTCCCTTGCGGATACGGGCCAGCGATGCCTGGGATGCGGGGTAGTCGAAGATAAACGTCAGCCGCCCCTCCCCGAGGCGCGGCTCCACCTTGTGTATCAGCAGCAACTCCAGCCAGCTATCGCGCTCATACTCCAGGCCCGGCACCGGCGCAATGCCGTGGTGCGCGGCGCAGGCCGCCAACTCATCAACCGTGGCGTGGTGCGGATCGATCCCCGCGTAACGCTCAAAGGCCTCGGCATAACTCAGGTACTCGGTATCGCCCAGTTCGACAAAAGCGGACAATACCTCATGCACCAGATCAGCAACCTCTCTCATCAAATCGCGCTGGCCGAAACCGGGACGGTACCACTCCAGCAGGCTGAACTCCGGGTTGTGCTGTCGCCCCCGCTCCCCCTGCCGGAATACCCTGGCGATCTGGTAGATCGGGCCGCTGCCTGATGCCAGCAACCGCTTCATGGGAAACTCGGGGGAAGTATGGAGATAGAGCCGCGCCTCCCCGGCGAGACCCGGGCCCGCATAAAGGGTGGAAAAACTCTCGATATTGGGGTCGGTCACCGCGGCACGTGACAATACGGGTGTCTCCACCTCCAGTACCTCACGCGCCGCGAAAAACGCCCGTATCCTGGCCAGGATACGGGCGCGGAGTTTGATATTCACCAGCGACGCGGTGGGTCGCCAGTCACAACCGGCCAAGGGGCTACTCTTCCTTGGCACGTGAGATGTATTCACCGGAACGGGTATCGACCTTGAGCAGATCGCCCTCTTCGATAAACAGGGGCACCTGCACCACAGCACCGGTTTCCAGTACCGCCGGCTTGGTGCCACCGGTCGCGGTATCGCCACGCACACCGGGATCGGTCTCGGTAACCTTCAGGATTACATGGTTTGGCGGTGTGACGCTGATCGGCACACCGTCCCACAGCGTGACCACGCACATATCCTGCTCCTTGAGCCACTTTTTCTCTTCACCGAGCGCATTCTCGTCGGCACCGATCTGTTCAAAGGTGTCGGGATGCATGAAGTGCCAGGCCTCACCGTCGTTGTAGAGATACTGCATATCGATATCCAGCACATCGGCCGCCTCGACACTCTCGCCCGACTTGAAGGTGCGCTCAATGGTGCGCCCGGTTTTCAGGTTCTTGACCTTGACCCGGTTGAAGGCCTGACCCTTGCCAGGCTTAACAAATTCGTTTTCAACGATATTATAGGGATCGCCATCTAGCATGATCTTCAGACCGCGCTTGAACTCATTGGTGCTGTAACTGGCCATAATAATTTTCCTGGATATCTCAAGGTAGAGGATTTGACTGAACTGCATATCATACCGCGAAGCGGCGATTGGAAAAATGCCCTTGCCGATGCCATACGCGATCCCGCGGAACTGCTTGGCCTGTTACAGCTGCCAGCCTCCCTGTTGCACAGTGCCCGTAGCGCAAGCGGGGACTTCGCTCTGCGCGTGCCACGCAGCTATGCCGCACGCATGCGGCCGGGCGATGCGAACGACCCGCTGCTGCGTCAGGTGCTGCCGCTGGCTGAGGAATTCCACTCCCCGGAGAGCTTTCTCAGCGACCCGGTTGGCGACCTGAATGCCGCCACCCGCCCCGGCGTACTGCACAAGTACCACGGCCGTGTTTTACTGATCACGACCGGTGCCTGTGCAGTGCACTGCCGCTTCTGTTTTCGGCGCCACTTTCCCTATCACAATGAAAATCCGGCTGGTGGCCAGTGGCAACAGGCGCTCGAGTATATTGCCGCCGACAACTCTATCAGCGAGGTGATATTAAGCGGTGGTGATCCGCTGCTGCTGGACGATGAGCGACTGGAGGCACTGCTCACAAGGCTCGCGTCCATCGATCACCTGCAGCATGTCAGGGTCCACACGCGCCTGCCTGTAGTACTGCCTGAGCGTATCACCGACAATCTGATCAAGCTGCTGACCGGCGGCCGCCTGCAGCCGGTGATGGTTATTCACAGCAACCACCCGGCAGAACTGCAAGACGACACCGCAACGGCACTGAAGCGGCTGGAGCACGCCGGCATCCGCATGTTCAACCAGACTGTGTTGCTGCGCGATATCAACGACAGCGCAGATGTACTGGTCACCCTCAGCCGACGCCTGTTTGAACTGGGCACGCTCCCCTATTACCTGCACCAGCTCGACCGCGTCCGTGGTGCGGCACATTTTGAGGTTTCGGATAACCATGCCTCACAGTTGCTGGATCAGCTCCGACGCCGCCTGCCCGGATACCTTGTGCCGCGTCTGGTACGCGAAATCGAGGGGATGCCCTATAAAAAACCCTTCGATTGTTGAACCGTCATTTAACGGGCTATACTAAGCGGAAGAAAAACCAATAAAATTAAGGGGTAAGGATAATGTCTTGGGGAAAGGAGCGAATCGGTCTGAAACTTCCCGAGCAGCGCAAGCCGGAGGCGGATTCATTCAGCACCAGGGCATCGGCCGTTGAGGAGTGGATCCAGAACCTTCCGGTTGGCAATGTCGGGGAGACCACCCACAGCGTCTATAGCGTATTGCATGAGGTCAACCGCCTCATTCTACCGTGGCAGGATCGCTACCGTTTCCTCGAACAACTGCGTCCCTCGGTCAGCTACATCCAGTCAGCGCTGCAAAGACAGTATATCGGCATGAGCTTTCCACTGCCGATGCGTGCCAAGAAGGTGGCACAGCTGGCACAGGCGCTTTACGGCGAGATGGCGCTGGGTTACAAGATAGCGATTGAGGATATGCTCGGCGCAAATTTCCTCAACAGGGACAAAAAGGCCCTGGTCATCATGCTGCACCGTGCGATCCGCTACATCAGCCGTTCCCTGCTCACCACCTACCAGTCCTACGCCACCTACCCAACAGATAGCTGGTTTGAGCTGCATATGCTCTACCTGCACGCCGAGACCATGGGCTGTCACCAGAACAGCGTCAAAGACAGGGAAGAGCCGCAATTGGAGGTGTCCAACATCGAGCAGATCTACAAACAGATACTGTTGCTGGCATTGGCCTCGCCATACCGTCTGCGCCAGGGTGAAGCGGAGAGCGTCTTCGCCTCGCTTGGACGTTGGGCCAGGCATGCCCAGTTCATCGATTACAACGACCCGGCGGCAGACGACGCCCTGTTTGTCGTGCATATGGACAGTGACCAGCCACCGGATTATCACGCCTTCGACAGCCGGGACTGCAACAACGAACTGTGCCGCCTGGTGAACACCCGGGAATTGTCCCACATCCTCAAGGACGAACTGGCACACAGCCATAAATCGCATTTTGAGGGGCCGATGGGCTCGAATATCTCCCGCGATCTGCTCAAGCGCCTGACGATCGCCTGGGGCCTGGCGCCCAAGCGCCACTTCAACCGCAGCGAACGTGACTCGTCCATCGAGGTGGTCGTGGGTATGACCGCCATCCACCAGTTGCTTGCCGCGGAAACCGACGATGCCCTGCTCAACGGCCGCGTCTCGAAGTTCGAGGGGCATGCGCTGCTCTCTGCCAATCGTGCCACCAGCGACGATGTGTGGAATATCTTCTCCCCGAAGGAGTTGTCATCCGCTGTCGCTACCACGCAGGAACAGCATGATACGAAGCAGGAGGAGCAGCAACGGCGCACGGCCGACATACCGATACACAACTGGCATGTCAGCAACGAAAGTGCCGGCGGTTATCGCCTGACCACCCGTTCCGATGCCATGGCGAAGGTACAGGTCGGTGAGATGCTGGCGGTGAGGCAAGCGGACAACTTACGGTGGGAGATCGGCGTGGTGCGCTGGATAATGGAACTGGAAGAGCAGGATCTGGAACTGGGCATCCAGATCCTTGCGCCACAGGCCAGGCCGGTTATGGTGAAGGAGTGGAAGCTGCGCCACGGCAAGGGCGAATACCAGCGTGCACTACTGCTGCCGGAACTGCCTGCTGTCGGCATTCCGGCCAGCCTGATTACACCCATCAGGCTGTTCAACAAAAACGACCGTCTGCTCCTGCACACACCGGCAAACGAGGTTTCACTCCACCTCGGGCGGATTCAGCAGGATACCGGGGC
>JBFEUI010000122.1:0-6989 GCA_041547565.1 Thiohalomonadaceae bacterium | reverse complement strand
GATATTCGTAAAAAGGTGGCGGCCCTGGAGAAACAGATGTATGAGCACGCACAGAACCTGGAGTTCGAGGAGGCGGCGAAGGTGCGCGATCAGATCAAGCAGATCCAGGAGTTGAATATGGGGCTGGGCGATCCGGGCGCAGACTAGTAGCGGTAGGGTAAATAACGCCGTTTCCCTCTTGCATCTTGGCAGGCATCGCTGTATCTTTACGCCTCCTTCAGGCGCGTAGCTCAGTTGGTTAGAGCACCACCTTGACATGGTGGGGGTCGTTGGTTCGAATCCAATCGCGCCTACCAAATTTCCCAAAAGGAAGCATCAAAGAGAGCCCCGCCAAAAGCGGGGCTTTCTCGTTTTAGCGGTCGTCCATGACCTCGATGGTGTCGCCGTTCAGGCGGACAGGGAAGACGTGAATGGCCTCGTAGGCCGGGGGAGCCAGTACCTCACCGCTGCGCAGGTCAAAGCGGGCGCCGTGCCGCGGGCAGGTGATGCTGCACCCTTCAACGGTGCCGTCCGACAGGGGCCCTCCGTCGTGGGTGCACAGGTCCTCAACGGCATAATACGCCCCGTCGACATTGAACAGCAGCGCCTCGCCCTGCTCCAGCTCTATCTTGATCCACTCACCGGGTGCCAGGGCGTTGCTTCTTGCCACTGTGATCCACGCTGCCATCAGTCTTGTCTCCGCTCTGCTAGAACATATCGAGCTGGACCTTGGCCAGCTGTGACATGCGTTCCGGTGTCCACTTCGGCTCCCACACCAGTTTGATGTCGCAGTCGCTGACCCCGTTGACCGCACTGACCGTGGCCGAGACCTGTTCCGGGAAGTTTTGTGCGACGGGGCAGGCGGGGGTGGTCAGTGTCATTACAATCGACACCTCACCCTCCAGCGTGATGTGGATGGCGTAGATGAGCCCGAGGTCGTAGATATTGGTCGGCAGTTCCGGGTCGCGTATCGTGCGCAGTGCCTGGATGACCTTGCGTTTGAGCCGGTCAATGTCCACGTATTCATCCTTGTTAAATACCCCGAACATTTTCAACCCCTGTCCGTTGCGCACTCGTGGGATTGCGGTGGTGCTTCGGTGGTAACGGTTTCGCTCTCTTGATTGACCGCAGCATGCAGGATGTGCCACGGCAGGGCGGCGCACTTCACCCGCATCGGAAAGTCACGGACACCGGCCAACACTTTCAGCTTGCCCGCCTGTTTTTCAGCCTCATGGTTGCGCGCCTTATCGGTAAGCATGTGCTGTATAGTGTGAAACAGGGCCTCGGCCTCCTCTACGCGCTTGCCCTTGATGATGTCCGTTAACAGGGAGGCGGAGGCGGTCGATACCGCACAGCCCACCCCCTCAAAACCCGTTTCGACGATCACGCCGTTGTGCACCGTCAGGTAGAGGGTGAACTCGTCACCGCAGATCGGATTATTGCCATGGGCCTGGTGGTTCGCCCCCGTTGGCCGCCGCTGGAAATTTCGCGGATTGCGGTTGTGGTCGAGGATCATCTCTTCATAGAGTTCACGCAACTCGAACATACTTCACCTCAATGCCGGTTCCGGGTCATGAGTCGTTCAAGGTAGACGCTCAGCATCGGTATCTCCGCGACGGCGCCCAACTGTTCCTTGGCGAAGGCCTCGATGAGTAATTGTTCTGCCTGGGCGTGGGGTATGCCACGGCTGCAGAGATAGAACAGGGCATCTTGATCGAGATAGCCGGTCGTGGCGCCGTGGGCGCACTTGACGTTATCGGCATAGATCTCCAGCTGCGGACGGCTGTCCGCCTCGGCCTGCCGGGACAGGAGCAGGGCGTGGCAGGCCTGTGATGCGTCACTGCGCTGTGCACCGTGGTGAATGACCACCCGGCCGGTAAACACGGCGCGAGAGTGCTGGTCGACAATGTTCCTGAACGATTGGCGACTGGTGCAATCGGTGGCGTGGTGATCGATACGTATGTGCGTATCGGCATGTTGGCGTTCACTGAGCAGTGCCAGCCCCCGCATTTCTGCGCTGGCGCCCGGACCGGAGAATTCGATGTGGCTGTCATCCCTGCTCAGCAGGCCGCCAAAGGTATAGCCGTATTGCGCATAACGGCTGTGTGCCGCTAACTTGGCCGTGCTGTGTCCGATATAAAAACCGCGGTTCGATGGCTGCTTGATCCTCACGTGCGTCAGTTGGGCACCTTGTGCGAGCTGGATCTGGTTGACCGGGTTGTCCAGGTAACGGGCCTGCGGCAGGCCGATATAGCGTTCAATGAGGGTGCATTGACTGGCTTCGCCGAGCAGGATCAGGTTCCGGGGGTTCGACATCAGCGCCAGTGTGTTATCGCCAGTGAAGAACAGCAGCTCCAGCGAACCGTCCAGCCGGATTCCGGCTTCAAGCTCGATGACACAACCGCCCGACACAAAGGCACCATTGAGCGCCTGAAAGCCATTACTAATGTCGTTGCCGTGCGCTGATGCGATGTCCGGGGTGTTTTGCTGCAGGTAGTTGAACAGGCTGGTCACCTTCAGCCCCGGGATCTGTTGGGGAGGCGTTGATAAGGCGGGCGAGTAGATGCCATTGACGAATACCAGGCGGTGTTCAGCCAGTGCTTCGATGGCGGTAAGTTCTGGCGGTACAGGTACAGTTGCCGGGGCGGGGTTGAAACGCTGCTGCAGTATCGATTGCACGTTGGTGTACTTCCACGCCTCATCGCCGCGTTCAGGAAAACCCAGTGCCCTGAATCGCTTGAGCGCACTGTAACGGTGGTGCCGCAGCGTCTCTGTGGCGTGAGCACCGCTGCTGTGCATCGTCTCCTCGAACAGCCGGGTGTAGTCGTTTACTGTGTCGGCGATTTCATGCATGGTGCTGCCCGTGTTGAAATTCCGCTTCAATCGCGCTGTAGCCATGTTTTTCCAGTTCGATGGCGAGGGTGTAATCGCCCGAGCGCACAATCCGGCCGCCATGGAGGATGTGTACATGGTCGGGACGGATGTACTCGAGCAGGCGCTGGTAGTGGGTGATCAGCAGGAAGGCACGCTCGGGTGAGCGTAACTGATTGACGCCCTCGGCGACCGTCTTCAATGCATCGATATCCAGGCCCGAGTCGGTCTCGTCGAGTATCGCCAGGCGAGGTTCCAGCACGGCCATTTGCAAAACTTCGTTGCGCTTTTTCTCGCCGCCCGAGAAGCCCTCGTTGACCGAGCGGTAGAGCAGTTCCTGCTCCATGTTGACCAGCGCCATACGAGACTCGACCAGTTCAATGAATTCCAGGGCGTCCAGCTCTTCCTCCCCCTGGGCCCTGCGCCGCGCATTCAATGCGGTTTTGAGCAGGTTGATGTTGCTGACGCCGGGGATCTCCAGCGGATACTGGAAGGCCAGGAACAGGCCGGCCCGGGCCCTCTCCTCGACGGATAAGGCCAACAGGTCACTGCCGTCATAGCGGATGCGACCCGCGGTGACGGTATAGCCCGGGTGCCCGGCCAGGATATGGGCCAGCGTGCTCTTGCCCGAGCCATTGGGGCCCATGATGGCGTGAACCGTTCCCGCCTCGATGGCAAGATCGATACCGTGCAGAATCCCCTTGTCTTCGATGCCGCCGTGAAGGTTTTCGATCGATAGCATGTGTTCCGTCTCCTCTAGCCTATGGCCCCTTCCAGACTGACCGCCAGCAGCTTCTGCGCCTCAACGGCAAACTCCATGGGCAACTCCTTGAATACCGACTTGCAAAATCCGTTGACGATCATCGACACCGCATCCTCCTCGCTGATGCCGCGCTGGCGCAGGTAGAACAGCTGCTCATCGCTGATCTTGGAGGTGGTCGCCTCGTGTTCCGCCCTGGCACTGGCATTTTTAACCTCAATGTAGGGGAAGGTGTGGGCGCCGCAGCGATCGCCGATCAGCAATGAGTCGCACTGGGTGTAGTTGCGGGCGTTATCCGCGGAGCCAAGCATTTTCACCAGACCGCGGTAGGCGTTCTGGCCGTGACCGGCCGAGATCCCCTTGGAAATGATAGTGCTGCGTGTCTCTTTGCCGATATGGATCATCTTGGTGCCGGTATCGGCCTGTTGCAGGTTGTTGGTCAGCGCCACCGAGTAGAATTCCCCGACGCTGTGGTCACCGCGCAGGATACAACTGGGGTACTTCCAGGTGATGACCGAGCCGGTCTCCACCTGGGTCCAGCTGATCTTGGAGCGGTTGCCGCGGCAGTCGCCGCGCTTGGTGACAAAGTTGTATATGCCGCCCCGGCCCAGTTCATCGCCCGGGTACCAGTTCTGCACGGTGGAGTATTTGATTTCCGCCCCGTCCAGTGCAATCAATTCGACGACCGCGGCATGCAGCTGGTTCTCGTCGCGCATCGGTGCGGTGCACCCCTCCAGGTAACTGACGTAGGCATTTTTATCGGCGATGATCAGCGTGCGTTCGAACTGGCCGGTGCTGCTGGCGTTAATTCGAAAATAGGTGGACAGCTCCATCGGGCAGTGCACCCCCGGCGGCACGTAGACAAAAGAACCGTCGCTGAACACCGCCGAGTTGAGCGATGCAAAGAAATTGTCGCCGGGCGGCACGACAGAGCCCAGGTAACGCTGTATTAGATCGGGGTGATTTTTTACCGCCTCGGAAAAAGAGCAGAAGATGATGCCCAGTTCCGCGAGCTTTTCCTTGAAGGTGGTGGCGACCGAAACACTGTCGAACACCGCATCGACTGCCACCCCGGCCAGCAGCTCCTGTTCCTCGAGCGGGATGCCGAGCTTGTTGTAGGTCTCCAGCAGGGCCGGGTCGACCTCATCGAGGCTTTTGGGGCGCGCTTTCCCTGCCTTGGGCGAGGAGAAGTAGCTGATCGCCTGGTAATCGATCCCGGGGTAGTGGACATGGGACCAGCGTGGTTCCTTCATCGTCAGCCAGTGTCGATAGGCCTGCAGGCGCCACTGTGTCATGAAATCGGGTTCACCCTTCTTACTGGAAATGGTGCGAATAACGTCCTCATTCAGGCCGGGGGGGAGTGTGTCGGACTCAATCGGGGTGACAAAACCGTGCTTGTAGGTCCGGCTGATGAGGCTGCTGACGCCCTGTTTACTGGCATTCATACCTGAAACACCTCCGGTATGGCATGGACGCCGATGCGGCATCGGCGCTACATCTACAAGTCTAGAATAAAAACCAAGTAAAACAATCAGGAAATATGTAGGGGCTTAGGAGACAGACACACCGTGTGATAACCCCCCTATACTTAGGGTGAATGCCGGGATGCGGGTGGCGCTCAACCATAACAAAACGTTCAGAAGGGGTTGACCAATGCAGGGCAGGTCCAAAAGGTGTCTGGTAACGCTGTTTTTTCTGTTTGCTAACACCGCCGTCTATGCCGGGGAGGGGCTGTTGGGACACTGGTCCTGTGTCCATGCCAACCAGAACCATGCCCTGCAGTTTATCTCGGCCAGCCAGTTGCGCTTTGACGGCGAGGTCTCGAACTACATGCTGATGTTCGGCGCGCTGGTGGTGGAGGAGGAGGGGGAGATCGTCTCCTACCCGCTCAACCTTCAGGGCGATGCATTGACCATCACCAACCCGGACGGTTCGTTGACACGGTGCAAGCGCGGGCGCGCCGAGCCGAAGGGACCGAGCGTGGCCCAACCGCCGCGAAAAGGCGGGGGCGCCCCGCCGGTAGCGCAAGGTCGGCAAGCCTGGCCGCCCTATGTGAAACCCGCACCGCCGCCAGGCGGCTATACCGGCAATGAGTCGGGGATCGAATACTTGGTGTGGAAGTTTGCCGGTCGCTGGGCCCATGTTACGGCCAACACCCTTACCAATATCTATTTCAAACCGGACGGTACCTACGAGGATGCCTACGAGGCCGGGTACAGTGGCCAGTTTACCGATCAGTACGGTTACCAGAGCGGTAACTGGGGGGCCGCCGGTACCGAAAAGGGCGTCGGGCACTGGTACCCGGTCGGCACCCTGCACCAGGGCAAGATCTACATTACCAAGGCGGATGGTTCGCAGACGGTCATTCACTACAAGATCCAGTACCGCAACGGCCAGTACTACCCCGGGGAGTACTACTTCAACGGTAAACTCTATACGGTGAAGTACATCTATCAGTAAGGTGCTAAGTGGTTGTTTTCTTTGACCTGTGACAGACGGGTATGTTATCGTCCATCCCCATTGTGGCTTGAAGCAAATCGGCCTCGTTAAATGTCTAAAATGAAAGCACTGTTTTGCTAACAGTGCTTTTTTGTTTGTCACGTGGTCTCTCGTATGGATCACCACTGGGAAGGAATGAAAATGCCTACAGTTACACTCCCCGACGGTTCCCAACGCCAATTCGACCATCCCGTCACCGTACACGATGTGGCGGCCGATATCGGCCCCGGTCTGGCCAAGGCGGCCCTGGCCGGCAAGGTCGACGGCAAGCTGGTCGACACCTCTCACCTCATCGAACAGGACAGCGAACTGGCCATTGTCACCGAGCGTGATGATGAGGGACTGGAGATCATCCGCCACTCCACCGCCCACCTGCTGGCCCAGGCGGTCAAGGAACTGTTCCCCCGGGCCCAGGTGACCATCGGCCCGGTGATCGAGGACGGTTTCTACTACGACTTTGCCTACGAGGAGAGCTTCTCGCCGGAAGACCTCGAGGCGATCGAGAAGAAGATGGCGGAGCTGGCCAAGCAGGACTTTGCCGTGACCCGCTCCGAGTTGCCCCGCGAGGAGGCGATCGACTATTTCCGTGGTATCGGTGAGGAGTACAAGGCGCAGATCATCGAGGATATTCCCAGGGGCGAGGTGCTGTCACTGTACAAGCAGGGCGAATTTACCGACCTCTGCCGGGGTCCCCACGTGCCCTCGACCGGCAAGCTCAAGGCCTTCAAGCTGATGAAGCTGGCCGGTGCCTACTGGCGCGGTAATTCCGACAACGAGATGCTGCAGCGCATCTACGGCACGGCCTGGGCGAACGAGAAGGAACTCCGGCGCTACCTGCATATGCTGGAGGAAGCGGAGAAGCGCGATCACCGGCGTCTGG
>JBFEUI010000121.1:0-7218 GCA_041547565.1 Thiohalomonadaceae bacterium | reverse complement strand
GCCGTCACCGCCGACGACAATGACCAGGTCGCACTCCCTGCCGATACGCTCGCGGCTGGCTGTCTCCAAACCGTGCTCGGGCCACAGTACGGCACTGCCCTCATCGAGCAGGATATTCAGTTCCTTGGCCTTGAGGTAGTCAGAGAGCGTCCTGAGGGTATCCCCGGCCGATCTGGCGGCATACTTGCCGATAAGGCCAATGGTTTTAAAGCTGTCCACCATGCGTACTCCCCGAAAAAGATGCCTCAAAAGTTACCATGTCACCACCCATTTCTCCAGACGCGCCCAGCTTGACCGTATGGTGGATAAAGGTTGATAATTTCGCCGTTAGCACTCAGCTCTGTTGAGTGCTAACAAGTGACAATATGTTAGCAAGATACCCCTGCCTGAATCTATGAGCGAAGTGATGATTAGTGACCGTGCCCAGCGCCTGCTAAAGGTGCTGGTTGAGCGTTACATCCGCGATGGCCAACCGGTCGGTTCGCGCACGCTCGCTCGTGACTCCAACATGGAGCTGAGCCCGGCCACCATTCGCAATGTGATGGCCGACCTGGAGGACATGGGCCTGATCAACGCCCCGCATACCTCCGCCGGGCGCGTGCCCACGGTACAGGGCTACCGACTGTTTGTGGACAGCCTGTTGACGGTCAGGCCCCTGAGGAAAAGCCTGCTTTCGGATCTGCAGCGGCAAATCGGCACGGTCTCCAAGCCCGAACAGGCGCTCAGCTCCGCCTCCTCGCTGCTCTCCGATCTGACCGCCATGGCCGGCGTGGTGATGATTCCGCGGCACAACCAGGAATCGTTGCGCCAACTCGAATTCCTGCCGCTGTCGGGTAATCGTGTCCTGGTGATCCTGGTACTCAACGAAAAAGAGGTGCAGAACCGCATCATTGAGACCAAGCGTCACTTCTCGCCCGCTGAGCTGCAGCAGATGGCCAACTACCTCAACCACTCTTTTGCCGGGCGCGATATTCGCGAGGTACGCCAGCGGGTGCTCGGCGAGATGGAGGAGACCAAGCAGAGCATGGACCGCCTGATGTCCGAGGCGATAGAGATGGCTCAGCAGGCCTTCCAGGAGCAGCAGGAAGGCGACGGGGAGGGGGATTTCGTGCTCGCTGGCCAGACCAATCTGATGAGTTATGCCGAGATGGCGGATATGGAACGCCTGCGCCAGCTGTTCGATGCGTTCAACCAGAAAAGCGATATCCTCCATCTGCTTGACCAGTCGCTCAGTGCGGAGGGCATACAGATATTCATCGGCGAGGAGTCGGGCTACTCGGTCCTCGACGAGTGCAGCGTGGTGACGGCGCCGTACAAGGTGGATAACGAGGTTGCCGGTGTGCTGGGGGTGATTGGCCCGACACGCATGGCCTATGACCGGGTGATCCCCATCGTGGATGTTACGGCACGGCTGCTGGGCGCGGCCTTGAATCAGAATCAATGAACCCTATATTGCACACTGCGAACGCGGTTATTACGCAGTGGTGTTGATTTGAAAATTTGGAGAGTTACACACAATGAGTGAAGAGAGCAGAGCTGCAGAAGCGGAATCCGAGGTCGAGGAGCAGACCGGGGTGGCCGGGGAGCAGGCGGAATCCGCTGAGACCGAGAGCAGCGTCGATGAGCTTCAGCTGCTGCTGGAGGATGCGCGCAACAAGGCGGATGAGAACTGGAACCAGGTCTTGCGCCTGCAGGCCGAGCTGGAGAACACGCGTCGCCGTGCCCAGAAGGATGTGGAGAATGCGCACAAGTACGGCCTGGACAAGTTCGCCCAGGAGCTGCTGCCGGTCAAGGACAGCCTGGAGATGGGACTGGCCGCCGCCAAGGGGAATGATCATGAGGTCGCTCAGAAGCTGCACGAGGGAACCGAGCTGACCCTGAAGATGCTGAGCGATGTGATGGAGAAATTCGGTATCCAGGAGATCAACCCGCTGGGTGAGGCGTTTGACCCGGAATTGCACCAGGCGATGACGATGCAGGAGTCGGCCGAGCACGAGCCGAACACTGTAATCAATGTGATGCAGAAGGGCTACCAGCTCAATGAGCGCCTGATTCGCCCGGCCATGGTGATTGTCAGTAAATCGCCCGCCTGATGAGGCTTGAAACGGCAAACAAAGTCCTTATTTAAAGTACAGCTATTTAATTTCACCGGTATTTTGGAGCCGGGGTAAACAGAACTGGAGACAACGATGGGAAAAATTATCGGTATTGACCTTGGAACCACCAACTCCTGTGTGGCGGTCATGGAAGGGGACAAGCCCCGCGTGATCGAGAATGCTGAGGGCGATCGCACAACACCTTCAATCATCGCCTATACCGATGATGGCGAGGTTCTGGTTGGTCAGTCTGCCAAACGCCAGGCGGTGACCAATCCGAGTAATACCCTGTTTGCCATCAAGCGCCTGATCGGTCGCCGCTTCGAGGATGCCGAGGTTCAGAAAGACATCCACATGGTGCCCTACAAGATCATCAAGGCCGACAACGGCGATGCCTGGGTCGAGGCCCACGGCAAGAAGATGGCCGCACCGGAGATCTCCGCCAAGGTGCTGCAGAAAATGAAAAAGACCGCCGAGGACTACCTGGGCGAGAGCGTGACCGAGGCGGTGATCACCGTTCCGGCCTACTTCAATGATTCGCAGCGCCAGGCCACCAAGGATGCTGGCAAGATCGCCGGCCTCGAGGTCAAGCGTATTATCAACGAACCGACCGCCGCGGCGCTGGCCTTCGGCATGGACAAGAAGACCGGTGATCGCAAGATTGCCGTCTACGACCTTGGCGGCGGTACCTTCGATATCTCCATCATCGAGATCACCGAGATCGAGGGCGAGCACCAGTTCGAGGTGCTCTCCACCAACGGTGACACCTTCCTCGGTGGTGAGGACTTTGACCTGCGCCTGATCGACTACCTCTCCGACGAGTTCAAGAAGGAGAACGGTATCGACCTGCACAATGACCCGCTGGCCCTGCAGCGTCTGAAGGAGGCGGCCGAGAAGGCCAAGATTGAGCTCTCCTCCAGTTCGCAGACCGATGTCAACCTGCCGTACATCACGGCCGATGCCTCCGGTCCCAAGCACCTGAACATCAAGGTCACCCGTGCCAAGCTGGAGTCACTGGTCGAGGAACTGGTAACCCGCACCGTCGAGCCGTGCAAGATTGCGCTGTCCGACGCCGGCCTGTCCGCCTCCGAGATCGATGATGTGCTGCTGGTCGGTGGTATGACCCGTATGCCGAAGGTACAGGAGACGGTGAAAGCGTTCTTCGGCAAGGAGCCGCGCAAGGACGTCAACCCGGATGAGGCGGTGGCCGTGGGTGCCGCTATTCAGGGCGGTGTGCTTGGCGGTGAGGTCAAGGACGTGCTACTGCTTGATGTCACACCGCTGTCACTGGGTATCGAAACCCTGGGTGGTGTAATGACCAAGCTTATCGACAAGAACACCACCATTCCGACCAAGGCCAACCAGGTGTTCTCCACGGCCGATGACAACCAGACCGCGGTGACGGTGCATGTGCTGCAGGGTGAGCGTGAGCAGGCCTCGGCCAACAAATCCCTGGGTCGTTTTGACCTGAGTGATATCCCGCCGGCACCGCGCGGCATTCCACAGATCGAGGTGACCTTCGATATCGACGCCAACGGTATTCTCAATGTCTCGGCCAAGGACAAGGGCACGGGCAAGGAGCAGAATATTATCATCAAGGCATCCAGCGGTCTGTCCGATGATGAGATCGACAAGATGGTCAAGGATGCCGAGGCCCATGCCGACGAGGACAAGAAGTTCCACGAACTGGTCGATGCGCGCAATCACGCCGATACCCTGATCCACGCCACGCGCAAGAGCATGGAGGAGATGGGCGACGACAAGCTTGAGGCCGGTGAGAAAGATGCCATCGAGGCGGCCATCAAGGAACTTGAGGAGGCGATGAAGGGTGACGACAAGGCGGCGATCGAGACCAAGACCAAGGCGCTGACCGATGCCTCCAGCAAGATGGCCGAGCGTCTCTACGCCCAGCAGGCACAGGCGGCAGGCGGTGAGACCGATGCCGGTTCCGCCGGGGCAGAAGGCGCCCAGAGCGGCGGCGCGGCCGGTGGCGATGATGTCGTCGATGCGGAATTTGAAGAAGTCGATGAGAAAAAGTAGACAAGCGACAAGTCACAAGTAACGGGTAACAAGGGTCAAGCAGGTGCTTCGACCCTTGTTGCTTTTCTTGCAACTTGATTCTTGTAACGCGGAACCTGGGTTTTCATGAGCAAACGTGACTACTACGAAGTACTAGGGGTACAGAAAAACGCCACCGAGGCCGAGATCAAAAAGGCCTTTAAAAAACTGGCGATGAAGCATCACCCCGATCGTAATCCGGACGATGAGACAGCCATCGACAAGTTCAAGGAGGCCAAGGAGGCCTACGATGTCCTCTCCGATGCACAGAAGCGCGCGGCCTACGACCAGTTCGGTCATGCCGGTGTTGATGCCTCGGCGGCCGGCGGGCCAGGAGCCGGTGGGTTTGGCGGTGCCAATTTCAGCGACATCTTCGGCGATGTCTTTGGCGATATTTTCGGCGGTGGCGGCCGTGGTGGTTCGCGCGTCCAGCGTGGTGCGGATCTGCGCTACAACCTGGAACTGGACCTGGAAGAGGCGGTTGCCGGCACCACGGTAAAGATTCGTGTTCCCACCCTGGTCGCCTGCGAAACCTGCGGTGGCAGTGGTGCGAAGAAGGGCACGCATCCGACGACCTGTCCCACCTGTCACGGCCAGGGACAGGTACGCATGCAGCAAGGCTTTTTCTCATTGCAGCAGACCTGTCCGCGCTGTCATGGCAAGGGGCAGGTTATCTCCGATCCCTGTAGCGACTGTCACGGTCACGGCCGGGTCGAAAAGCAGAAGACGCTGTCCGTCAAGGTGCCGGCCGGCGTCGACAACGGGGATCGTATTCGCCTGTCCGGCGAGGGCGAGGCAGGTGAGCACGGCGGACCGCCCGGTGACCTGTATGTGCAGATATACGTGCGCGAACATCCCATATTCCAGCGTGACGGCAGCGATCTGTTCTGTGAGGTGCCCATCGGTTTTACGACCGCGGCACTGGGCGGTGAACTGGATGTACCGACGTTAAACGGCCGGGTCAAGCTCAAGGTGCCCGCCGAGAGTCAGACCGGTAAGCTGTTCCGCTTGCGCGGCAAGGGTGTAAAGTCGGTGCGTGGCGGCCATGTCGGTGATCTGCTGTGCCGTGTCGTGGTTGAAACACCGGTAAACCTGGATGAGCGGCAAAAAGAACTGCTGCGTGAATTCGAAAGCACCATGGCCGAGGGTGGCGGTACGCACAGCCCAAAACACAGCTCGTGGCTGGACGGCGTCAAGAAATTCTTCAAGGATATGAATCTGTAACGCGTGATACCGGACTGTGCGCTCAGATGTTGACTTATACAATGCCAGGGTGCCCATGTGCCCTGGCTTTTTTGTATTATGGGCAATGTAGGGCTCAATGGCTTTATTGATACAGCGATATATCAACATGCCTTGTAGGGCAGGGTGAGATGACATGACGGACAAGACGAATACGGACGGTGTGCACACGTCCATTGATACGCTGCGTCGACGATTTTTGACGACAGCACTTGCCGGTGGCGGTGCCGTGGCGCTGGGTGCCTCATCCGGCGTGCAGGCCAATACCGATGCAGAGGATGAAGAACTGCGCTTTCCCGGTGACCCGCCCGATCACAAGGTGGTCTACCAGTTCAACAAGGGCGAACAGGACTACCACCAGCACGTGTTGTTCTCGGCCGGTGCGATGCTGCGCAAATACGGCGACAACATCAAAATTGTCGTGGTCTGCTTCGGCCCCGGCATACATGTGCTGGCAAAAAATCCTCAACGGCCGGTCAGTGACGAGACTCGGCAGCGGGTATCCAGTCTGGCGCAGTACGGGGTCGAGTTCCATGCCTGCGGCAATACGCTGAAAAGCCTTAACTGGACACAGGACGACCTGCATCCCTTTGCCAAATATGTCGAGGTCGGAGCGGCTGATTTGATGGAGCTGCAGGAGCAGGGCTTTGCCTATATCAGCTGGTGACAACGAATCCGATATAACAAATAGAAATAACAGGACAGAATGATGATTAAGATTGCAGTGATTGGAGCCGCCGGGCGCATGGGGCGTAATCTGATTGATGCGGTGCACCAGGCAGAGGGTGTGGCTCTGGGTGCCGCTGTCGTCCGTCCCGGTTCGACACTGGTGGGTTCGGATGCGGGGGAGATGGCCGGTGTGGGGCCGCTGGGTATTGCCATCGCCGATAGCCTTGAAGCGGTGTGTGATGATTTCGATGTGCTGATCGATTTCACCTTGCCCGAGGCGATAAGCGCCAACCTGGAGTTTTGCCGGGTGAACGGAAAAAAAATGGTGATCGGCACCACCGGGCTGAGCGATGAGCAAAAGGCGCAGCTCGATGCGGCGGCGAAAGATACCGGCATTGTCTTTGCCCCCAATATGAGCGTCGGCGTCAACCTCAGTCTCAAGCTGTTGCAGATGGCTGCCCGGGTGCTGGGTGATGAGGTGGATATTGAAGTGATCGAGGCGCACCACCGTCACAAGGTCGATGCGCCGTCCGGCACGGCGCTGCGCATGGGTGAAGTGGTGGCCGAGACACTGGGGCGCGATCTGAAAGAGTGTGCCGTCTATGGGCGCGAAGGCAACACCGGCGAACGTGAGCGCAAGACCATCGGTTTTGAAACGATCCGCGCCGGCGATATCGTTGGCGAGCACACCGTGTTGTTTGCCGGCATCGGTGAGCGGATCGAGATCACCCACAAGGCCTCCAGCCGCATGACCTTTGCCAAGGGGGCGGTGCGTGCGGCCCTGTGGCTAGCGGAAAAGGAGAGCGGCCTGTTCGATATGCAGGATGTGCTGGGGTTGAAAGACTAGTTAAGTGAAGCGTGAGGAGTAAAACGAAATAACGCATGAAAGGTGAAACGGATATAGGGCGCCCCGTGGGCGCCGTGGCAGAATCGTGATGGCGGGCACGGCCCGCCCTATGGCCGTGTTATTCGTAAAGGGTGAATCGTAATAGCTCGTGAAAGGTAAATCGTGAAACGTTAAACGGGAAGGTTGACGGGCTGCGAGCAGGCCATACACTTTGGTCACGTCTCACGTCTCACGTCTCACGTCTCACGTCTCACGTCTCACGTCTCACGTCTCACGTCTCACGTCTCACGTCTCACGTCTCACGTC
>JBFEUI010000120.1:0-7244 GCA_041547565.1 Thiohalomonadaceae bacterium | reverse complement strand
CCTCCTTTCAGGTTTTACGTATCTCGTTTCACCTTTCACGATCAAGAACATAGGGCGGGCCATGTCCGCTGCTGCATTCCGGCGCCCACAGGGCACCCTATCTCATTTCACGTTTAACGTTTCACGCGTTTATCCTCACCCTTCACTTCTCACCCCTCACATAATACGTTGCAGCGCTGCGATGCGCTCTTCCAACGGCGGATGGGTCATGAGTAGTTTGCTCAGACCGTGGCTCAGCCCGCCGCGTATGCCAAAGGCAGCCAGTTGCCCCGGCAACTCGGTTCCATCCTGGGCCATTTTCAATCGTTGCAGGGCGGCGACCATCTTGCCGGGTGAGGAAAGACGGGCCCCGCCCTCATCGGCACGAAATTCACGCCGGCGCGAAAACCAGCTTGCGATCATCGCCGCGATAATGCCCAGCACCACCTCCGCAATGATACTACCGATAAAGTAACCCGGTCCGACCCCGCGCTCCACCCGGAAAACCAGCCGATCGACCAGCAGACCGACAACACGGGAGAAAAAGATCACGAAGGTATTCAACACCCCCTGGAGCAACCCCATTGTGACCATGTCGCCATTGGCGATGTGGCTGACCTCATGGCCGAGCACCGCCTCGACCTCATCGCTGCCCATCTGCTGCAGCAGGCCGCTACTGACGGCAACCAGGGCCTCATTACGGTTCATGCCGGTGGCAAAGGCATTGGGCTGCGGAGAGTTGAAGACACCCACCTCCGGCATACCAATCCCGGCCTGCTGTGCCTGCCGACGCACCGTCTCAACCAGCCAGCGTTCATGGCTATTTGCCGGTTCGGTAATAAGTTGTACGCCCATGGAGCGTTTGGCCATCCATTTGGACATCGCCAGGGAGATAAAAGAACCGGCAAAGCCCATGACCGAGGCCATCACCAACAGGCCGGTCAGGTTAAAGCCGCTGCCGCTCTCTGCCAGTGCCCGCTCGACTCCCAACACGCGCATGGAGACGCTGAGCACCGCCAGAACGCCAAAATTTGCCATTAAAAACAATGCTATACGTGAGAACATTGTGTACAATCCATCCTTTTGAGCATGTTTCGAAATTAACCGTAATTCACCCACGATTAGATTGGGGTTAATCGGCATAGTTCAAGTCTCAACGCGCTGTCAGAACCGTGCATTCTGAATCAGGCCGTGCAATGTTAGAGTGTTAGTATGTGCACAGTCATTCAAACCAATAAGTAGCCTGGACAATTATGGGGGTCCTTGATATTGCCGTTAACCGCCTGAGAAGGCTTGCAGCGATGGCCAGGTTGCCGATACAGCCGTCCGGCCATTTGCCTATCGCATACAAGCTGGCGCTGGTCATTACGTTGCTCACCGTGAGCGGCATGGGGCTGCTCGGCCTGGTGATTATCGGCAACCAAAGTCACCTGCTGGATAAACAGGCAGAGGAGTACGGCAACGCACTCACCAGCCAGCTGGCCAAGTCGGCCATCGAGCCGCTACTGGCCAAGGACAACCTCGCCCTTGAATTGCTCACAACCAACCTGCTCGACAATGAGGGTATTGAGGGCGCCGCCATCTATTCAGACGAGTACCAGTTGCTCGCCGGCGGCGGCATGCTCCCCACCATCGCCGCGCGTTACAATAATCGACCGGTAAACTGGTTCTCGCAACAGAACGGGAAAATGCCGCTGCTCTCATTCAGCAGTACGCTGCAATTTCGTGACCTGACCATCGGTTATGCGGTGCTCACCTTCGACCGTTCACTGCTGGAGCAGGCTCGGAAGATGACGGTAAGCACCATTTCAACCATCACGCTGTTCATGGTGGTGATCGGCATCATCAGTGCCTTCGTGCTGGGCCAACGCCTTACACGCCCCATCCATCAACTGCTCGACGGCAGCCATGAGATATCCTCAGGCAATTACCATTTTCGCTTCAGCGAGCGCCGTAACGACGAACTCGGACTTCTAATGCGTTCATTTAACGACATGACCGCAGGCCTGTTGCGCAAAGAACAGGTGGAGCAGACCTTTTCGCGCTACGTCTCACCCAAGGTCGCCAAGGAACTGCTCAACGATCTTGAACAGGTCCAGTTGGGCGGGCATCACGTGCGCGCCTCGGTGCTGTTTGCGGATATCGTCGGATTTACCCGCCTCAGCGAGAAGATGCGGCCGGATGAAGTCAACTCCTTGCTCAATGACTATTTCACCCTGATTGACCAGGCAGCACACCGCTGCCACGGACACGTGGACAAGTACATGGGGGACTGCGCCATGCTGCTGTTCGGCGTACCGGAGCACGACGAGGATCACTGCTATCATGCGGTAAGCTGCGCCGTACTCATTCAGCAGCAGCTGCGCGAGTTGAATGAACAACGCAGTCAACAGGGCCTGGTTACCGCCGAGTTCCGCATCGGCGTCAATAGCGGCACCATGCTGGCAGGCAACATGGGCTCGAAACAGCGCATGGAATACACCGTGGTCGGCGATGCGGTGAATCTCGCCTCACGCCTCTCCTCAGTGGCACCTCCCGGTGAAATCATCATCACGGAAACCATGCACGATGACCAGAAACTTGAAAACCATTTCACCACACAGCGTGCCGACACCATCCGCCTGCGCGGGAAAAGCCAGCCGGTGCTCACCTACAATGTCCTGGGTTTAAAGGAAGGCGAATCGATGGAATCAATACTCCAACTTGGGCAACATGAAATTTCGTAACAGTTTGCCGCTGCTGCTCTGTTCACTGTACCTGTCCGCGTGCAGCTCTCTTCCATTTGAGATAGACGGAGAGAGTCGCCAACAACAGCTCGAACACTACCTTGCCAAACAGGCCTATGGCGATGCACTGAACCTTATAAAAACCACCCCCGACAGCCACCCCGAATACCATACACTCAAGGCTCGGGAAAAAGCGCTGCATGCAAAAATAGGCGCCTTCGAACAACGCACCATCACCGCAGCCCTGAAGCAGGAGCGCCGCAATAACTGGGGTGCCGCCCTAGATACCTATCACGAGGGGCTCAAGAAACTGCCCAACAGCCGCGCATTGAAAAAGGGGCTGCAGGAGACTGATGAACGGAGAAATAAACGTGTCGCCTCACTGGAACTGGAACAGCTGGTCACTCGTGCCGAATGGTTACAGAAAGAGCTGCCACTGCGTCAGGCCCTGGCACGTACCAGTCCCGGCAGCCTGATGGCAAAATGGAACCTAAACAGTATCGAGAGCGAGGCCGGCACGATTGCCAGTGAGTTGCGCACAGCCGGCCTGACGGCACTTGAACAGGGAAAACTAGCCACAGCACAGCGCACCATTTCCCTTGCGACGCAACTCGATGCATCGCCTGAGAATATTCAGGCACAACAACAGCTCAACAAGCAGCTGAAAAGCAGAAAGAGGCGAATACAGCAACGTCAGCAACAGCAGGTCAAGCAGAAACAAAAGAGCCAGGTCGATGCCTTCAACAGCGCAATGGCCCAGGGTGAACTGCTGAAGGCACGTCACATCTACGATCTGTTGAGTAAAGCGAAGACACAGCCTCAGGGACTGGAGCTGATGGGAGAGCAATTACATCAGGCGATTGATGTGCACGTTGCCGAAGAGTTACGCATTGGCGACACGTTCTATAGAAGCGGTGAGTTCGAGCAGGCGCTGGAGACCTGGCGAGGCGTGAT
The DNA here is from genome assembly GCA_041547565.1 of Thiohalomonadaceae bacterium. GTDB lineage: Bacteria > Pseudomonadota > Gammaproteobacteria > Thiohalomonadales > Thiohalomonadaceae > JBFEUI01. The sequence goes on along the minus strand of JBFEUI010000120.1, from coordinate 3,585 downwards.
AGCCCTGATCCCGGATCACGAAGAGGCGCTGAACAAGATCGAACGGGCAAACCGGGTCATGAAAAATCTCGAGCAGATCCAGCAGCGACAGACTGTGAGCGAGTAAAACCGATTAACAGCGTGGCGGGCACCATGATGCCGGGCATCGCAATAGCCTGCCGCACATCAGCGCTGACGCCGCTACGACGCTTCAACGCTCATCTTATCCACCCGCTGGAAACCCCGCGGCAACTTGCTTCCCCGACGACCGCGTTCACCATAATAGTGTTCCAGATCGGTGCGCCTGATCGTGATATGGCGTTTACCGGCATACAGCGTCACACCCTTGTCCTCCGGCACAACCAGAACGTCCACCACGTACTCCTCACGCGTGGTGACGCGGGAAGCCGGAATATTGATAATCTTGTTGCCCTTGCCCTTGGCCAGCTGAGGCAGTTCCTTTAGCGGGAACAATAGCAGGCGCCCCTCGGTGGTCACCGCGGCAATCAGATCACGCTCATAGTCACCTACTGGCTGGGGCTGCAGCACCCTGGCACCGGAAGGCAGTTTCAATACCGCCTTGCCGGCCTTGTTGCGGCCCTGCAGATCGCCCAGCCTGGCCACAAATCCGTAGCCGGCATCACTGGCAAGCAGATAAAGCTCGGCCTCCAGCCCCATGATTACGCTCTCAAAGGTGGCGCCGGCGATCGGATTGACCCGGCCGCTCAGCGGTTCGCCCTGCCCCCGCGCGGAGGGAAGCAAATGAGCGGGCAGCGAATAGGCACGCCCCGTCGAATCGATAACGGTGGCCAGTTGGTTGCTCTTCCCCCTGGCGCTCGCCCGGTAGCCGTCACCTGCCTTGTAATTGAGCCCGGCAGGGTCCACCTCGTGCCCCTTTGCCGCGCGTATCCAGCCCTTCTCGGAGAGCACCACCGTCACCGGCTCGGCACTCATCAGTTGCGTCTCATCCAGTGCCTGTGCCGCCTCACGCTCGACAATCGGCGAACGGCGCTCATCACCATACTCGACGGCATCCTTCTCCAGTTCCTTACGCACCAGGGTCTTCATGCGCGCCTCGGAGCCCAGGATCTTCTCCAACTTGTCGCGCTCCTCGGCCAGTTCCTGTTGCTCGCCACGGATCTTCATCTCCTCGAGCTTGGCCAGGTGGCGCAATTTCAGTTCCAGTATCGCCTCGGCCTGGGTATCGGTGATGCCGAAACGCTCCATCAATACCGGCTTGGGTTCATCCTCGGTACGGATGATATGAATCACCTCATCGATGTTGAGAAAGGCGATGAGCAGGCCGTCCAGAATATGCAGACGACGGTTGACCTTGTCCAGGCGATGTTCCAGACGGCGGCGCACGGTACGCAAGCGGTAGGTCAGCCACTCCTTGAGCAGGGTGCGCAGATTTTTCACCTGGGGACGCCCGTCCAGCCCGATAACATTCATGTTGACCCGGTAGGTACGCTCCAGGTCGGTGGTGGCGAACAGGTGTGCCATGAGTTGCTGCACATCGACGCGGTTGGAACGGGGCACGATCACCAGACGGGTCGGATTCTCATGGTCCGATTCGTCTCGCAGGTCGTCGACCATCGGCAGCTTTTTCGCCTGCATCTGTGCCGCGATCTGCTCCAGCACCTTGGCCCCGGAGACCTGGTGCGGCAGGGCAGTGATGACGATATCCCCATCCTCCCGTTCCCAGCTGGCACGCATGCGTATCGAGCCGTTGCCGGTCTCGTACATCTTGAGCAGGTCCCTGCGCGGTGTGATGATCTCCGCCTCGGTTGGGTAATCGGGACCCTGCACGTGCTCGCACAACTCTTCAACGGTGGACTTGGGCGCCTCCAGCAGACGAATACAGGCACTGGCCACCTCGCGCAGGTTGTGCGGTGGGATGTCCGTGGCCATGCCCACGGCAATGCCGGTGGTGCCATTGAGCAGCACGTGCGGGACACGCGCCGGCAGCACCGCCGGCTCCTCCAGCGTACCGTCAAAATTTGGGTTCCAGTCGACAGTCCCCTGCCCGACCTCGGATAACAGCAGCTCGGAGAAGCGAGCCAGGCGCGCCTCTGTATAGCGCATGGCGGCAAAGGATTTGGGGTCGTCGGGAGCCCCCCAGTTACCCTGGCCGTCGACCAGCGGATAGCGGTAGGAGAACGGCTGGGCCATCAGCACCATTGCCTCGTAGCAGGCCGAATCCCCGTGCGGGTGAAACTTGCCCAGCACATCACCGACGGTGCGGGCCGATTTTTTGTACTTGGTGCCCGCTTTCAGCCCCAGCTCGGACATGGCGTAGATGATGCGCCGTTGCACCGGTTTGAGGCCGTCACCGATATTGGGCAGCGCCCGATCCATGATGACGTACATGGAGTAGTCGAGGTAGGCCTTCTCGGTAAAGGTTTTCAGCGGCTGCTGCTCAAGCCCCTCGTAGTTGATCTCGGTCGAGTCTGTCATTCTCTTGTGTTGTTCCTGTTAACGCCGTGGCGGCAAGGAATCCTGGCGGATATCTGCAAACCGCCCTCTCAGGTAGGCGATAATGTCGGCGGATTCGTAGAGCCATTCATCCTCGCCATTCTCTTGTTCAATGCGCAGGCAGGGAACCTGAAACCTGCCGCCCCCCTGAAGCAGTTGATCGCGAAAGCGCGGTTCCCGGTGCACATTACGCATCTCGATATTCAGCGCAAGATGATCAATGGCGCGACGCACGCGCGCACAGTAGGGACAACTGCGGTACTGATAGAGCGACAGTCCGGCACACTGGCGATCCACCGCTGCCTGCTGCCCGGGCGTGCGCTGCAGCGGCACGGGGAACAGGCAGGTCATTACACGTTGCACTAGCGCTGTTATCCCCATCTGCCCCTCCTGCGGGCTTGCGCCCTATGGCGCCACCTCTGCCAGGTCCCCCTTCTGTTCCAGCCAGCGCTTGCGCTCGGCGGAACGTTTTTTCGCCAGCAGCATATCCAGCAGCGCGTTGGTGTCGTCACCCGGCTCAATGGTCAGCTGCACCAGGCGCCGCGTATCGGGCGAGAGGGTGGTCTCGCGCAGCTGTTTGGGATTCATCTCGCCCAGTCCCTTGAAGCGTGTGACGCTGACCTTGCCGCGTTTTTTCTCCGCTTCGATACGGTCAAGCATCCCCTGCCGCTCCGCTTCATCCAGGGCATAATAGGTTTCCTTGCCCACATCAATGCGGAACAGCGGCGGCATCGCCATGTAGACGTGGCCAGCGGCGACCAGCGGGCGAAAGTGCCTTACAAACAGGGCGCACAACAGGGTAGCGATGTGCATCCCGTCCGAGTCGGCATCGGCCAGGATGCAGATCTTGCCGTAGCGCAGGCCCTTCAGGTTGTCCGAACCGGGATCGACGCCGATGGCCACCGAAATATCGTGCACCTCCTGTGAGGCGAGCACCTCTGTCGGCTCCACCTCCCAGGTGTTCAGGATCTTGCCGCGCAGCGGCATGATGGCCTGAAACTCCTTGTCACGCGCCTGCTTGGCCGAACCACCGGCCGAATCGCCTTCCACCAGGAACAGTTCGCCACGTTCACTGTCCTGAGACAGGCAGTCGGCCAGCTTGCCGGGCAGCGCAGGCCCCTGGGTCACCTT
>JBFEUI010000119.1:0-7354 GCA_041547565.1 Thiohalomonadaceae bacterium | reverse complement strand
CGACATGATCGAGATGGGTATCCTCGACCCGACCAAGGTGACCCGTTCCGCGCTGCAGAACGCCGCCTCCGTTGCGGGTCTGATGATCACCACCGAGGCGATGGTTGCCGAGGTACCGCAGGAAGCCGCTTCCGCCCCGATGGGTGGTGACATGGGCGGCATGGGCGGTATGGGTGGCATGGGCGGCATGATGTAAGCCCATACTTATCCACTAGCACAAAACCAAAACGCCCCACCATGATCATGGTGGGGCGTTTTTTTGTACTAGTGGAAGGTTACAAGATACAAGTTACAAAGAGAAAAGAGGATAAATGCTGAATCGATACTTGTTTGTATCTCTCCTCTTGTATCTTGTTTCGTGATTTAGACTTTTATATACATCCAGCCATCCTGCAGCCGGTTCACCACCTGCTCCAGTGCCGAGCGGTTGGTCTTGCGTACGCCCGGGATAAGGGTGGTATCGATGCCCTGCAGTTCCAGCAGTTTCAGCGTATTGACGCAGGCCAGGATGCTCAGGTTGTCATAGTTGCCGACCAGTTCCTGTGCCCGCTCGCTGAACGGCGAACTGTCGGAGCGTAACAGCGACAGGGCATCGCCGTTGGCCACGATCTCGACCTTCACCGGGGTGCCGGTATTGCGATAGCGCCGCAACAGCTGCTCGGTTTCGTCCAGTGCCGTGGCCACCTTGAACGCATCATTGCTGTTCAGGTGCAGAATGATGTTTTTCTGCCCGTGGCTCACCGGGTCGAGCTGCAGTGCCTGAAGCTTGGTCAGGTTGTGGAAATTGGAGGTGACCGCCGGGGTGGTGTACAAGTGGCCCATCCAGCCGGCCACTGAGCCCACGATTAGCAGCAGGCCCGCTGCCACACCCTGAAAATAGGGGCTGGTGCGGCGCCGGGGAGGATGACGCGGTTCCGGTTGCGGCAGTTCGTCGTAGGCATGGCGCACCAGGTCCTTGAGCTTGCGCAGTTCACAGGCGCGTTGGCTGAGTTCCTTGTCCTGTTGCAGGCTCAGGAAAACACGGTTGCGCTCTTCGCTGTCCAGCTGATCATCGATAAACGCGTTCAGCTGTTCATCGGATAGATGTTCGTAGTTGTTCATTTGATTCTCACCAGTGTCCTGTGTTCTTTATCGACGATGGGAGAGTTGAGGAGGCGCTCTTTCAGTGCCTGACGAGCACGACAGAGCCTGCTCATTACCGTGCCGATGGGGATGTCGAGAATGCTCGCCACATCGGCATAACTGAATCCTTCCAGGTCGACCAGGGTCACGACCTGTCGCTGGCCGACGGCCAGCTCGCTGATCGCCTGTTGCACTGTGCGCACGGTTTCCAGTCTCTGGTTGACCTGTTCCGGGGAGGCGTCATCGACATATTTTTCCTCGTGAAACTCAACCAGATCGCGCTTGGCGCGCAGGTGGCTGCGCCAGGTGTTCGACAAAATGGTGAACAGCCAGCTCTCCAGGGTATCCGGGTTGCGCAGTTTGGCGACAGCCTTGATGGCCTTGGACAGCGACTCCTGTACCAGATCGTCGGCCAGGTGGGGGTCCTGACACCAGGAGTAGGCCACCCTGTATAGCCGGGGGCGGCAGGCCTCCATTCGGGTCTTCAGTTCGTTGCCGCGGCAAATCAGATTAACAATTCCCATCGCATCCTCTGGTTGTAAGGTGGTGTCTTGAGTTATTGTTTTGTGATTGTGACTGTGTATTAAAGTAGAGCTAACCCATTGTTGTCAATGAAAAAAATTTTATGACTAGGATTGGAATAAAACAAACAGGAGTGACGTCTTACGTGTTGGGAGTGTGCTCTCGGCCTGTATGAACACCCCCTTTTTTAGTACAGGCCATGCAACAGCTCATCCTGCTTGCCATTAGCACCGGGGCTGACATTGCAGCATACCCATATTGTTGAAATGCCGACCATACTGGTCGGCTTTTTTATGTACAGGATGTACGGTTCGCCGCGGGTCCATGGAGTGACAGGAGTGACGCCCGGCAGCGTATGTGTACAAAAACGAGCGGATCGTTGCTGTATTGCCATTCCCCGTTTCCCACCTTTTCCCCCCGACCCCGGCGCTGCATAATAGTTGTTTTATTTGCTCAATACGGAGTCATTCATGCCATCCATGGCGGTATCCAGCACTAGCCTGGCTATTCCCGGCAGTCTGCGGGAACAGGCGGAACAGCAGCTTCAATCCTTCCTGCAGGCCAATGATGCCGTGGCGTTGAGTGACGAGACCCGCAGTGAGGCGCTGCGGGTGTTTGCCGTGAGCGACTTCGTGGCGCAGCGCTGTATTCGCAACAGGGGCCTGTTGCAGGACCTGCTTGAGAGCGGTGATCTGTTCAGTCGCTACGGGGAGGGTCGCTATGGCGAGGCGCTGGCCGCCTGGCTCGACGGGGTCACGGACGAGAAGGTACTGGGTGAGCGCCTGCGCCAGTTCAGGCAGCGTGAGATGGTGCGTATCGCCTGGCGTGACCTTGCCGGTAGGGCCGATTTGGCAGAGACCATGTACGACCTGTCCAACCTGGCCGATGCCTGTGTCGACCAGGCGTTGGCCCGTCTCTACTCGTGGCACTGCGAGCAGTGGGGTAACCCCTGTGACAGTGCAGGGCAAGCCCAGCGGATGGTGGTGCTGGGGATGGGCAAGCTGGGTGCCCACGAACTTAATTTTTCCTCGGATATTGATCTGATATTCGCCTACCCGGAAGACGGGGAGACCCGTGACGGGCGGCGCTCGACCAGCAACCAGGAGTTTTTTATCCGCCTGGGACAGCGCCTGATCGCCGCGCTCGATACGGTTAATGCCCACGGTTTTGTATTTCGCGTCGATATGCGTCTGCGCCCTTTCGGTGGCAGTAGTCCCCTGGCCATCAGTTTTGATGCCGTGGAGGATTACTACCAGGTGCACGGGCGGGAGTGGGAGCGCTACGCGCTGGTCAAGGCGCGGCCGGTTGCCGGCGACAGGGCGGCCGGTGAGGCGCTGTTGCAGCGCCTGCGACCGTTTATCTTCAGGCGCTATGTCGACTTCGGGGCGTTTGAATCCCTGCGTGACATGAAGGCGATGATCAGCCGCGAGGTCCGGCGCAAGGGGATGGAGGACAATGTGAAGCTCGGCCCCGGCGGGATCCGCGAGGTGGAGTTTATCGGTCAGGCCTTTCAGCTGATCCGGGGCGGTCGCGAACCGACCCTGCAGGCACGACGCATCCTGACGGTGCTGGAGGCGTTGCGGGGATTTGAGCTGCTGCCCGATTACGTCGTGGCGGAACTGGTTGAGGCTTATGTATTCCTGCGCAACAGCGAGCACCGGCTGCAGGAGTTCGCCGATCAGCAGACCCAGTTGCTGCCGCGGGAGGCGCCGGCGCAGCTGCGCCTCGCCTACTCGATGGGTTTTGACGGCTGGGAAGGCTTTGTCGAGGTGCTGCGTGGACACATGCAACGGGTGCACCGCCATTTCGAGCAGGTCTTTGCCGCACCGCAAACCGGGCATGCCGAGGTCGATGAACTCGATCTGTCAGGCCTGTGGCGCGGCGGCATGGATGAGGCGCAGGCCTGCAAGGTGTTGCAGCAGATCGGTTATGAGAGTGCGGAGGAAAGCTATCGTCTGTTGCAGCGGCTGTATGAGGGGCGCAACTACCAGTCGATGAGCGGTACCGCGCGCAGCCGCCTGGATCAATTGATGCCCTTGCTGATTGGTGCCGTGGGCCAGGGTGCCAATTCCGATCTGGCCCTGCAGCGCCTGTTGGAGCTGCTCGAGGGGATCGGCCGTCGCAGTGCCTATTTTGCCCTGCTGGTGGAAAATCCGATGGCCCTTTCGCAGCTGGTCAGGTTGTGCAGCGCCAGCCCCTGGATCGCCCACCAGCTTACCCGCATGCCGCAGCTGCTGGATGAACTGCTCGATCCGCGCACCCTGTACAACCCCCCGCCACACGATGCGCTGCAGAATGAACTGCGCCAGCGCATCATGTATGGCGAAGAAGAGGACCTGGAGCGGCAGATGGACGAGCTACGGCACTTCAAACAGGCCAATGTGCTGCGTGTTGCCGCGGCCGATGTGGTAGAGGCGGTGCCGCTGATGCGCGTCAGTGACCACCTTACCGATATCGCCGAAGTGGTGCTGGACTCAACCCTCGACATTGCCTGGCGCCATATGGTCAATCGTCACGGCCGCCCCCAGTGCGGGGATGAGCGGGTGTGTGATATCGGGTTCGCCATCATCGCCTACGGCAAGCTGGGCGGCATCGAACTGGGCTACGGCTCCGACCTCGATATTGTGTTCCTGCACAGTGCCGAGAGTGTGGGGCGCAGCACCGATGGCGACAGGCCGTTGGACAATCCGGTGTTCTACGCACGCCTGGCACAGCGCATGATCCACATCCTCACCAGCCGCACCCCGGCGGGTGTGCTGTATGAAATCGATACCCGATTGCGTCCCAGTGGTGCCTCGGGACTGATGGTCAGCAATGTGGATGCGTTTGCCGATTATCAACGGGAGCAGGCCTGGACCTGGGAGCATCAGGCACTGGTGCGTGCCAGGGTGGTTTCCGGCGATGCCGGCATCGCCGCCGCCTTCAATGAAGTGCGCCGCGAGATTCTTGGCCGTGAGCGTGACCGGGATACTCTGCGCCGGGAGGTGCGCGAGATGCGCGAGAAGATGCGCGCCCACCTGGTAAAGGGCGAAGCCGGACAATTCGACCTGAAACAGGGGCATGGCGGTATCGCTGACATTGAATTTATGGTCCAATATGGGGTTTTGGCGTGGGCCCATAAATATCCGCTACTGCTCGATTTTACAGACAATATCCGCCTGCTGGCCGCATTTGCCGAGTGCGGCCTGATGAGCGGCGAGGAGGCGGGGTTGTTGACCGAGGCCTACAAGGGTTATCGGGCACGTGCGCACCGCCTGTCGCTGCAGGAGCAGCACGCCGTGGTTGATGACGATGAATTTTCCGATTTGCGCACCAGCGTGAAAACGTTGTGGCGGGATTGGATGGAAGATTGAGCTTCAGAAGTGAAGTATTGAGGAGAGAACACAATGACGATGGATGACCGCGACGGAGTCATCTGGCTCGATGGTGAGTTGGTGCCTTGGCGTGAGGCCAAGGTGCATGTACTGACACACACCCTGCACTACGGCATGGGCGTGTTCGAAGGCGTACGTGCCTACAAGGCCGACAAGGGTACGGCCATTTTCCGCCTGCAGGAGCACACCGATCGCCTGTTTCGCTCGGCACATATCGTCAATATGCCGATGCCCTTTGACAAGCAGACCATCAATGAGGCGACGCTCGCCGCGGTGCGAGAGAACAATCTCGATTCGGCCTACATTCGTCCCATGTGTTTTTTCGGTTCCGAGGGGATGGGGCTGCGCGCCGATAACCTGCAGGTGCACGTGATGGTGGCAGCCTGGCCCTGGGGCGCCTATCTCGGTGCCGAGGGGATGGAGAAGGGGATCAGGATCCGCACCTCCTCCTACACCCGTCACCATGTCAATATCACCATGTGCAAGGCCAAGGCCAACGGCAACTATATGAACTCCATGCTTGCCCTGCAGGAGGCCGTCTCCTGCGGTTACGACGAGGCGATGCTGCTGGATAACGAGGGCTACGTGGCCGAGGGCAGCGGCGAGAATATCTTCCTGGTGCGTGACGGTGTGCTCTATACCCCGGATCTGACCTCCGCACTGGATGGCATTACCCGCAACACCATCTTCCAGCTGGCCGCCGAGATCGGCGTGCCGGTAAAAGAGAAACGCATTACCCGGGATGAGGTGTATGTCGCCGACGAGGCCTTCTTTACCGGTACCGCTGCCGAGGTGACGCCGATCCGCGAGGTGGATAATCGCATGATCGGTGCCGGAAAACGTGGTCCGATCACGGAAAAACTGCAGAGCATGTATTTTGATCAGGTACACGGCCGCCGTGACGAGCACCCCGAGTGGCTGGCCTACGTTTAACCCTGTGAACCAAAGCGATGAGATGAGGGATGGCAATGAGTGACTCCGCGCAACACACTGTGCAGGCCAATGCGCAAAAGCGCTACGAGGTAAGCGCTGCAGACCTGCCGCTGCACTGCCCGATGGACAACATGAGCACCTGGAATTCGCACCCGCGCGTCTTTCTTCCCATTGAAGAGCAGGGCGGCGAGATTACCTGTCCCTATTGCGGTGCCCGCTACATATTGACCCGCTAGGCTGTGGCGAGCGCTGTTCTGCCGTGCATGACCGTTTCTACAAATAAAGTGGCAGGGGCATTCCCCTGCCACTTTGTTATTACCACAAATGCTTCAGTAGTTGATTGAATGAAAATAGCCAACTTTCCCAATTTTGATACGGCCCGTGTGCTGGTGATCGGTGATGTGATGCTGGACCGCTACTGGCACGGCGAGACATCAAGGATCTCACCCGAGGCACCGGTGCCCGTGGTGCACGTTGGCGAGATTGAAGAACGCCCCGGGGGGGCGGGCAACGTGGCGCTGAATATCGCCGCCCTGGGCGCCAGCGCGGCTGTGGTCGGCGTCACCGGCAAGGACGAAGCGGCCGATGCCCTGGCACGCAATCTGCTGCAGCATGATGTGGAGTGTCATTTTGAACGGCTTGAGGGTTTTCCGACCATCACCAAGCTGCGGGTACTGAGCCGCCACCAGCAGTTGATTCGTCTCGATTTTGAAGACGGTTTTCCCGGTTACGATCCCCAGGGCCTGCTCGAGCGTTTTAGCAACAACCTGGAAAGCGCCGACGTGGTGGTGTTGTCCGACTACAACAAGGGCACGCTGAATATTGCGCAGGAGCTGATCGCCCTGGCGCGGCAGGCGGGCAAGCCGGTTATCGTCGATCCCAAGGGCGACGACTTTGAGCGCTACCGCGGCGCCACCCTGATCACCCCCAACATGAGCGAGTTCGAGGCAGTGGTGGGGCGCTGTGACAGTGAAAACGCGCTGGTGGAAAAGGCTGAGGCCCTGCGCCGGCAGCTGGAACTGGAGGCACTGCTGATTACCCGCAGTGAAAAGGGGGTGTCGCTGTTACAGGATGGGCGTGCACCGATACACATGCCGACCCGTGCGCGGGAGGTGTTCGATGTCACCGGTGCCGGCGATACCGTTGTCTCGGTGCTGGCCACCTCGCTGGCGGCAGGCAAGGGCCTGGCCGAGGCGACGGCACTGGCCAACCTGGCCGCCGGCGTGGTGGTCGGCAAGCTGGGTACCGCCGCGGTGACGGTGCCCGAGATCCGGCGCGCCATGCGCGAACTGGAGGAGGTCGAGCAGGGTATTGTCGACGAAGACAAACTGACGGCACTGGTGCAGGAGGCGAAGGCGCACCACGAAAAGGTGGTTATGACCAATGGCTGTTTCGATATCCTG
>JBFEUI010000118.1:0-7412 GCA_041547565.1 Thiohalomonadaceae bacterium | reverse complement strand
GGCGGCTGCGGCAGGGGATGAGGATATCACCGAGGAGGAGTTCGAGGCGCTGCTCGATGAACTCCACGGCAAGGGCAAGTTCGGCGGTGCGCCCGGCACAGGCCAGCCGGCGGCCGAGCAGCCCGCTCCCGCCACAGCGGCAGCAAAGCCGGTGCCGGCTGAACCGGCAAAGGCCGAGGCCCCGAAACCGCCGGCTCCCCCCTCCCGGCCGGCAGCGAAAAAGAAGGCCGAGGCGCCGCAGGCCGAGACCACGGTGCGCGTGGATACCAAGCGCCTGGATGACATTATGAACATGGTGGGCGAACTGGTGCTGGTGCGTAATCGCCTGGCGACACTTGCCAACAGTGGTGATGCGGTGGCCTTCAACAAGGAGGAGATGGGCAAGGCGGTCGCCAATCTGGATGTCGTTACCGGGGATTTGCAGACCTCGGTGATGAAAACACGGATGCAGCCGATCAAGAAGGTATTTGGCCGCTTCCCGCGTGTTGTACGGGACCTGGCGCGGAATCTGAAAAAAGAGGTCAATCTTGTCCTGGAGGGTGAGGATACCGACCTGGACAAGAATCTGGTTGAGGCACTGGCCGACCCGCTGGTGCACCTGGTCCGCAATGCTGTCGATCACGGTGTGGAAATGCCCGATGTGCGTGAACAGTCCGGAAAGCCGCGTATCGGCACCGTGCGTCTTGCCGCAGCACAGGAGGGGGACCATATCCTGCTGTCCATCGAGGATGACGGCGCAGGCATGGACCCTGACAAACTGCGCAAAATTGCGGTGAAGAAGGGCCTGATGGACCAGGATACCGCCGCACGGCTGGATGACAAGGAAGCCTTTATGCTGATCTTCGCACCCGGCTTCTCCACCAAGACCGAGATATCAGACATTTCCGGGCGCGGTGTGGGCATGGACGTGGTCAAGACGCGCATCAGCCAGCTCAACGGCAGCATTGAAATCGATTCGGAGGCGGGCAAGGGCACGCTGCTGAGCATCAAGGTGCCGTTGACGCTGGCCATCATGCCGACGCTGATGATCAAGCTGTATGAACAGACCTTTGCCCTGCCGCTGGTGAGCGTGAGTGAGATATTCAATCTCGACCTGACCGAGAGTAATATCGTGGATGGCCAGTTGGTGGTGATGATTCGTGGACATGCCCTGCCGCTGTTCTATCTTTCGCGCTGGCTTATCAAGGGCAAGGAGATGGAGGAGTTGCCGGAGAACGGTCATGTGGTTGTGGTGAATGTCGGCACCCAGCAGGTCGGTTTTCTGGTGGATCAATTGATCGGGCAGGAGGAGGTTGTCATCAAACCCCTGGGTGCGATGTTGCACGGGACACCGGGCATGGCAGGTGCCACGATTACCGGTGACGGTAAAATCGCCCTGATTCTTGATGTGCCCGGCCTGATGAAGGCGTATGCCTGATACCCCTTTGAGGACAGGATAAACAGAATGTATTTTCCGGGAGGAAGTGAATGCCCCTGCGGGTCTTAGTGGTTGATGATTCAGGTTTTTTTCGCCGTCGGGTCAAGGAGATTCTGGCAACGGATTCGAGGCTGGAGGTGATCGGTGAGGCGGTAAACGGCCAGGAAGCCGTCGATATGTCGGGCAAGCTTCGCCCCGATGTCATCACCATGGATATCGAGATGCCCGTAATGGATGGCATCACGGCGGTGCGCCGTATCATGTCCGCTAGGGCGGTGCCCATCCTTATGTTCTCCTCGCTGACCACGGACGGAGCCAGGGCAACACTCGATGCACTGGATGCCGGTGCTGTCGACTACCTGCCGAAGAAATTCGAAGATATCTCAAGGGATCGTGAAGAGGCCAAGCGTGAACTGTGCGAGCGCGTTTACACGGTCGGTTCGCGACGTGGCGGCGCTCCGGCGCCAAAAGCTCCTGCTGCCCCTGCGCGCCCGGCGGTTGCACCTCGCGCCGCCGCTGCGCCGGTGTCGGCCACAACGCCGGCTGCAAGACCTGTTGCGGCGGCAAAGCCGCTGACAAAGGGACAAATAAAGCTGCTGGCAATAGGCACCTCGACCGGCGGGCCGGTTGCCCTGCAGGAGGTATTGACCAAACTGCCTAAGACATTCCCGTTGCCCATCCTGTTGGTTCAGCACATGCCGGGAAGCTTTACACCAGCCTTCGCCCAACGGCTCGACTCGCTGTGCGCCATTTCGGTCAAGGAGGCCGAGGATGGCGATGAACTCAAGCCGGGAGTTGCCCTGCTTGCCCCCGGTGGCAAGCAGACAGTGGTCGAATCGCGGGGGGGGCGCAATATCGTTCGCGTGATGGAAAGTCCGCCGGGATACAACTACAAACCCAGCGTAGACCTCTCCTTCGAGTCGATTGCAAAAATCTTTCCCCGGCAGACGCTGGCAGTGGTACTGACGGGGATGGGGGCGGATGGCCGTGAGGGGGCGAGGAAGCTCAAGCAGGGCGGTTCGGTGATCTGGGCACAGGATGAGGCCAGTTGCGTGGTGTACGGTATGCCTGCAGCTGTCGCTGAGGCGGGGCTGGCCGATCAGATCCTGCCGTTAAAAGAGGTCGGTCCGATGATCGCCCAGCAGGTGTAACCAAGATCAGTTATGGATATTCTGAGTTTAATTGGCATTATTCTGGGCGTGGGCGCCATCCTTGGTGGCCAGTTCCTTGAGGGTGGACACGCGGCCTCATTGATCAATGGGCCGGCCATGCTGATTGTGCTCGGCGGGACGCTGGGCGCCATCATGCTGCAGTCACCCATTGCCAGTTTTATGCGGGCTATCCGTATCCTGGGCTGGATCATTGTGCCGCCCCGTCACAATTCGGATGAGGCGATTGAGAAGATTGTCACCTGGAGCAACATCGCACGCAAGGAGGGCCTGCTGGGGCTGGAGGCGGTCTCTGAAACCGAGGAGGATGCCTTTGCCCGCAAGGGGCTGCAGTTGTTGGTCGATGGCAGTGAGCCGGAGGTGATGCGCAATATTCTCGAGGTTGAGGTCGACGCCAAGGAACACCACGACCTGTCTGCTGCCAAGCTGTATGAAAGCATGGGCGGCTATACACCGACCATCGGTATCATCGGTGCCGTTATGGGCCTGATCCAGGTGATGGAAAACCTCTCCGACCCGGGCAAGTTGGGTCATGGTATTGCCGTTGCCTTCGTCGCAACCATCTACGGTGTGGGGCTGGCCAACCTGTTGTTGCTCCCGATTGCCAACAAGCTAAAGAGCCTGGTTTTTACCCGCAGCCAGTTCCACTACATGATTATCGAGGGTGTCGTGTCGATCGCCGAGGGTGAAAACCCGCGCAACATCGAAACCAAGCTGCAAGGGTTTCTGCACTGATGCCGCGTAAACGCCGCCAAGAGGAGCATGAGAACCTGGAGCGCTGGCTGGTTTCGTACGCCGATTTTATTACCCTGTTGTTTGCCTTTTTTGTTGTCATGTACGCCATCTCTTCGATTAACGAAGGGAAGTACCGGGTGTTGTCCGACACCCTGGTCGAGGCATTTAATAAGCAGAAAATCGAACTGGAACCGGTCGTTGAGGAGCGTCCCGTAGCGCAGGAGTCACCACAGGCTGTTATCGATCCCATTGCGCCGATCGCCCCCGGTTCCAGTGTCATCGAGATGTTGGAGGAGACCGCACGCGATAACATGCTGGGCCAGATTGCCGATGATTTTGAGGTGGCAATGCAGCCGCTGATTGAGAGCGACCTGATCGACATCAATCGCGAAGACCTTTGGGTGGAGGTGGAGATCAATACCAGCCTGCTGTTCAAGAGCGGCAACGCCGAACTGGAAGACGAGGCAATCCCCACGCTGAGCAAAATCGCGGCGATCTTGAAGCGTTACCCCAATTATGTGCAGGTTGAGGGGTTTACCGATAACCTGCCGATCAGCACCTACCTGTTTCCATCCAACTGGGAGTTGTCAGCCGGCCGCGCGGCCAGCGTCGTGCATGTGTTTATGAATAACGGCGTCCCTCCGGAGCGCATGGCAGCCATCGGTTACGGCGAGTACCGGCCGATCGCGGATAACGCCACGCCGCAGGGACGACGCAAGAATCGTCGCGTGGTACTTGTTATTCTTGCTGACGCCAAGGCACGGCGGGCACTGGATATAAAGCGCAACACCCGGCCTGCCCGGCAGGGCGCGGGCAGCAGTTAAACGTTCGGAGATTACAGATGAAAGTCTGGGCAATTGCCAACCAAAAAGGGGGGGTAGGCAAGACAACCACGGCGGTGACGCTGGCCGGGTTGCTCTCCCAGCGTGGTGTCAGGACTCTGATGGTTGATCTGGACCCGCACGGTTCCCTCACCACCTATTTTGGTTATGACCCCGACAGTATGGAGCAGAGTGTATATAGCCTGTTTCAGCCGGGGCCGGAAGCTGCACCGAACCCGGTTGAACTGGTCCGGCCCACCTCTTTCGAGGGGCTGGACCTGCTGCCCGCCTCCACGGCACTGGCAACACTGGACCGGCAATTGGGTACGCGTGAAGGCATGGGGCTTATCCTCGGGCGGGCACTGAAACGGCTCTCCAGCCGCTATGAGCACGTCTTCATCGACTGTCCTCCGGTGCTGGGTGTGTTGATGATCAATGCCATGGCGGCCAGTGAGTACCTGTTGATACCGGTACAGACCGAGTTTCTTGCACTCAAAGGACTCGAGCGCATGCTGCGCACGCTGACCATGGTGCTGCGCGCGCGGGCCAATCCGTTGCCACACTTGATATTACCCACCATGATTGACCGTCGGACCCGTGCCTCGCTGGAGACGTTGAAGACGCTCAAGGAACGTTATCCCGCTGAACTATGGCGCTCGGTCATACCCGTGGATACCCAGTTTCGTGAGGCCAGCCGCCAGGGGGCACCACTGTCATACCTCAATCCCCAGGCACGTGGCGTGTTGGCCTACACCACCCTGCTCGAAACACTGCTTGAGAAACGTGCGAACCCGGTAACTGCGTCATGAATGATAAAGACAAGCCTTCCACTCTGGTTGAGGAGAAGCAAGCGCTCGATGTCTATCTTGAGGCACTGCTCAAGGAGGCCCCCGAGCCGCTGGACGAGCAGGTTGAAGTGCCCGTTGAGACGCC
Organism: Thiohalomonadaceae bacterium; assembly: GCA_041547565.1. GTDB lineage: Bacteria > Pseudomonadota > Gammaproteobacteria > Thiohalomonadales > Thiohalomonadaceae > JBFEUI01. The sequence goes on along the minus strand of JBFEUI010000118.1, from coordinate 2,337 downwards.
GATGGTGGAGGAGGTTGCCGAGCCGCCGGTGGTGGTGCATGCAGAGCGGGAAATTAGTGAAGGGCGGCCGTACTGGGGGGATGAAACCTTTCAGGCACTGTTATTCAAGGTGGCCGGGCTAACCCTGGCGGTACCGCTGGTGGAGCTAAGCGGTGTGCAGGAACTTGAGACCGACAAGACGACGCCCATGCCCGGGCATATTGACTGGTATCTGGGCCTGACCGACTATCGCGGTCGCAATGTTCCTGTGGTGGATACGGCACAACTGGTACTGCCCCCTGATAGGCTGCAGATGTTGAACGGCGACCCGCTTGAGCGAGTCAGGCACGTTGTCTATATCGATAATGGACGTTGGGGGCTGGGGTGCCAGGAGATTGCCGAGGTGCTCACCCTTACCCCTGAACAGGTCAGCTGGCGCAGTTCCCGCACCAAGCGACGCTGGCTGGCGGGGACGGTGCTGGAGCAGATGTGCGCCCTGATTGATCCCCCCGCCTTTGCCGAGATGCTGGAGACGGGCATGGAAGATGCGCCCGATATGGAATCGGTGGCGCATGAGTGAAATTGGCCCGATCCATGCAGTTAACTTATCAACAGGCGCTGTGACAGCTTGTTGACAGTCGCAACGAGTGAGGTTTATCCATGGCAGAGCAGACTGAAGCGTTGAACGAGAATCTTACCGAGTGGGTGACGTTTCGCCTGGCGGACGAGAAATACGGCGTAAACGTGATGCAGGTGCGTGAGGTTCTGAAGAATATGGAGCTGGCGCCGGTTCCCGGTGCGCCCGACTTTGTGATGGGCATCATTAACGTGCGCGGCAATGTCGTCACCGTAATCGATACGCGTAAACGTTTCGGTTTGCCGTCTGTCGATACCGATGATGCCACCCGCATTATGGTGATTGAAGAGGATGGGGAAGTGGTGGGGATGCTGGTCGACAGTGTTGCTGAGGTGGCCACGCTGCGTGATTCGGAGATCGAACTGGCACCGAATGTCGGGAATGACGAAAGCTCAAAATATATCCACGGTGTGACCAAGTGGAACGATGAACTGCTTATTCTGGTAGACCTGCACAAGTTTCTCTCGCTGGCCGACTACCGGGTGGCATGATAGGGCGACTTAACATGGACAGGGGGGTAGTTACATGGCAGAGATCGGAGGCGTTCGACCTACAGGGCCGGTGATCACCGGTATTGCTCCTCACGACAAGGAAAAAAAGCAGCAACAACAAAAAGAACAGGATGAGAGCAACGATACCGGGCAGGACGAGAACGCAACGCACGGGTCTGATGAGGCCTCGGACGGCCATATCGATGTGACTGTCTGAGGCGTGAACGGGGTAAAATGATGACAGAGAGTTGGCCGCTGATACTACTGCTGGTGCTATTTGCCTGGGCGGTGATCGTCTCGGTGCTGCTGTTCCGGGTTCACAGCCAAACAAAACTTCAGCAGGGTTTGCTGGCAACCACCCAGAATGACCTGCGTGCGCTGTGCAACGCGGCGGTCAATGTCGGTGAACGGGTCAATCGCCTGGAGCTCGATCAGCAAAAGCTGGGGCGCAGACAGGATGAACTGGGACACCGCCAGGCGCAGATCGGCAGCGGTGACAGTGGTGATCAATCCTTTGAGCACGCGCTTAAACTGGCCAAGAAGGGTGCCGGCACCGATGAGTTGATGGATGTGTGCGGCCTGAGCCAGGGGGAGGCGGAACTGCTGGCGATGATGCAGCGCTTTTCGCAGGACTAACGCGCTCTACAACAAGCCTCCCGGCGTCACAGTCAGTAACGAGCGACCGTGCTTGTCATTAACCTTTTCCAGCTGCCGAACTGCCATGCATAGCGAGTAACAGGGCAGCGCAAAGTACTTTATCGTTTTCTGTTTTCTTGCACCACGTGTGAAGCGCAAGTCTCTAATCGCTTTTACTTATCGGTCGATGATTCTCATCAACGGTTGATTTGGTTGTAGTGCGTGATCAGGCAATCTGATCACGCACCACGGATCAGAACCTTAAGTAAACAGTTTGGCATTCACCCAGAAGTGAACGGCGATACTTGCCGCGTAACCCAGTGCGATCACCGGGGTCCACTTGAGGTGACCGAAGAAGGTGTACTTGCCTCTGGCCTGTCCCATCAGCGCCACACCCGCTGCCGAACCGATTGAAAGCATGGAACCGCCCACCCCTGCGGTGAGGGTAACCAGCAGCCACTGTCCTGTCGACATGTCCGGATTCATCGTCAGTACGGCGAACATTACCGGAATATTATCGACGATGGCGGAGAGTACGCCGACGGCCACATTGGCACTGGTGGCGCCCCACTGGTTGTACATCAGTTCGGAGGC
>JBFEUI010000117.1:0-7454 GCA_041547565.1 Thiohalomonadaceae bacterium | reverse complement strand
GTGTGATTCCCAGAAGTCACCGCTCAGCTCATCGATGCCGCGGTATAGCAGGTTTACATCATCCAGCACCTGGTCATTGCGGTAATCCTCTGCACGAATACCGAGGATGGCCGCCTTGATGCGCATGTTGGTGTCCTTGGAGACCAGGGTGACATCCACATCGGTGTGCTCCTGCCTCAACGCAACGGCGGTACCCAGGATGGTGTTGTCTGATTTGCTGCCGGGCAGCGTGGAGGGCAGTTTGGCCTCCTGCACATGGGTTTGAAAAAACAGCTTTCCGCTCGATGCCAGTGCGCCGTTGCTGTAGCCCGTGCAATTGAGTGCCAGGCCGTCACGGATGTCGCCCTGTGAACAGGCCATCAATTCGTCCATAAACCGGCTTGCCTGACGGGCGTTACGTGCCACCTCAGAGTGCCCTTTTTTGTTGTTGTCGAGTTCTTCCAGTACCACCATGGGCAGGTAGATGTCATGCTCCTGAAAGCGGAACAGAGCCGTGGGATCATGCATCAAGACATTGGTGTCGAGGACAAAGAGGCGTTTCTCGGATTCGTTTGGCATGGTTGTGTAATCTCGCTTTCGCACCAATGGCCAGGGTGTTGGCGCGGCGCTGCTAAAATCAAGTGTGCTGGCAGGTGGTGTTAGAGCTCTTTTACCGCCTGCAGTACCTCTTCGACATGTCCCTTTACTTTAACTTTGCGCCACTCCCGGCACAGTTTTCCGGTTTTATCGATTAAGAAGGTGCTGCGCTCGATTCCCAGCACCTTGCGGCCATACATGTTCTTCTCCCTGATGACGTCGAACAGTTTACACAAGGTCTCTTCCTTGTCCGAAATCAGGTCGAAAGGAAATTCATGCTTGGCCTTGAAATTCTCATGCGTTCTGATGCTGTCTCGCGATACTCCGATAATCTCCGTGTTGAGCTTCTCGAACGCCTTATAGTTGTCACGGAAGTCTTTGCCCTCGGTGGTGCAGCCGGGTGTGTTATCCTTCGGATAGAAGTAGAGCACCAGGTTTTTACCTTTCAGATCCGCAAGACCTATGGAGCGCTCACCGGTGGCAGGGAGAGAGAAATTTTCTACTTTTTTGCCTACTTCGATTGTACTCATGAATCCTCCTCCTGGTTGTAGTGCTGAAATTCCCGCTCTATCTATTGTAGGAAGTTGGGTCAGGATTTGAGTGGCTCAAGGGCGGCATCAAGATTCATGCTGTCGCAAAAGTCGAGGAATTCCTCGCGCAACTGAGCGATTGGCACATCGGCCGGTATATGCACCGTCATGTTGGCGGAAAACATTTGCGTGCCGGTATGGGCGGCGCGGTAACTATCCGTGTACAGATCGTGAATATTGATATTTCTGCCCGAGAAAAAACCGGCCAATTGATTGACAATACCGGGATGGTCCAGTGCGATAACGTTGACCGCATAGGGCATGATGTTGCTCTTGTCAGACTCATGCTCGGTGTGCTTGGAGATGATGGTTAATTCAAGTTCAGCCTCAAGCGCAGGCAACTGTTGTTCAAGTTTGCTGATTGCGTTCCACGGCCCCTCAACCAGCATCTGTATGGCGAACTCGCCACCGAGAATGCTCATGCGGCTGTCTGCAATGTTGCAGCCGCTATCGGTGATCGGAGAGGTGATTCTGTTTACGATACCCGGGCGATCCTTGCCCAGTGCAGAGATAACAAGGTATTGAGCGTTGTTCTGTTTATTCATGAATGTGTCATTGTCTGGCAGGTACTGCCTGTTATGAAGACAATACCACAACAACAGCGCTTGCACCATGCACGCCACAAAACCCCGATTACAATGTAACTTATTGAAATTGTTCCGTAATATTTGGTGGTTACACTCGCGTGGCCCAGCGTCTGTGTTATCCATGTCTTGCTGCTTGCCGACAGGGATTCGGCCCTGCGGAAACAGGTCGTTGCACAGCAAGCCATGGCACCGGCGCGGCAATCCACGCTGGACGCTGCTGAGCCCATCACCGAGGTCAATGAGATGCGTGCCGAAGCTGAGACGAAACGGACGGCGGTGACCCCCATTACCGTGATTGTGGTGGCGCTGGTGCTCGCATGGCTGATGATTCAGGGCATCGACAGGCCGATGGGTCAATTATCCGAGGCATCCAGAGAACTGGGCAGCGGATTGGCGGATCTCATCCAGCGGATCAGTGTGAACGGGCGAGACGAGATTGCCGATGAGTTGCAGGGCCTGGTCCGCAAGTTCCACTTCTAAACCCGCCGCAAAATATTGAGGTTATCTAACTTATTGATTCACATCTGTAAAATATTTTCTTTCGTGTCGGGACAGAGGCCACATGTTACTTGTCATTGACGGGGCGCCAAAGTACCATGCATCTTTTTGATTTCCGCGAGCGGAGAAGGGCATGTTTCACGGCAGTATGGTGGCTCTGGTCACCCCAATGCACACTGATGGCAGCGTCGACTACGAGAGTCTGCGCAAGCTGGTAGAATTTCATATCGATAACGGCAGCGATGCCATTGTTGCCGTTGGTACTACCGGTGAGTCGGCAACCCTGGATGAAAAGGAGCACTGTGAGGTGATCCGCCAGGTGGTTGAGATGGCCGGGGGGCGTATTCCGATTATCGCCGGCACGGGTGCCAACTCGACCCGCGAAGCCATCGACCTGACCCGCTGTGCAATGGAGGCGGGTGCCGATGCCTGCCTGCTGGTAACCCCCTACTACAACAAGCCCACCCAGGAGGGGCTGTATCAGCACTTCAAGGCGGTGGCGGAGGCCGTTCCGATTCCGCAAATCCTCTACAATGTGCCGGGGCGTACCGCGGTGGACATGAGCAACGAGACGACCGAACGTCTGTCGCACATCTCCAATATCGTGGGTATCAAGGATGCCACCGGCGACATGGTGCGTGGTCGGGATCTCATCGAGCGTTGTGCAGGCCGGCTCGATGTCTACAGCGGCGATGATGCGACCACCCTGGATCTGATCGCGCTGGGGGGCAAGGGTTGCATCTCGGTCACGGCCAATATTCTGCCCAGGGCCATGCACGAGATGTGTGCCGCGGCGCTGGCCGGTGACCAGGCCGGTGCGGCTCAGATCAACGAACGCCTGATGCCGCTGCACAAGAACCTGTTTGTCGAATCCAATCCAATCCCTGTCAAATGGGCGCTTTATGAGATGGGGCTAATCCCGGCCGGCATTCGACTGCCGCTGACCGTCCTGTCGGCCCAACACCAGGACACTGTCCGCCAGGCAATGCAACAGGCCGGCGCTCTCTAGAACGGAGTTACATATTTTGCCAAGAACAGCAGTTACACGGTTGCTGGCGCTTCTGATGTGCATGCTATTAATTGCCTGCAGCAGTACCGAGAAACGTGAGCGTATCGACTATAAGGAAAGTACCGAGCCCACCTCCCTCGAGGTGCCGCCTGATCTGACTCGACCGGCAGTAAGTGATGTCATGGCCGTGCCCAGCTATATGCAGACGGGCGGTAGCGGTGACGAGACAGCGCTCACCGCGACACAACCCCAGGCGTCCAGGGTATTGCCCAAGCAGCGCAATATACGGATTATCCGCGATGGGGGACTGCGTTGGCTTGAGGTTGACCTTCAGGCCGATATGCTCTGGGCGAGGCTGCGCGAGTTCTGGGGCCACATGGGGCTGACGCTCAAACGGGATGAACCGCAACTGGGCATCATGGAGACCGAGTGGGCGGAAAACCGGGCGGATATCCCCGAGGGGTTCATTCGTGGTCTGATCTCCAAGGTATTCAAAGGCGCCTACTCGGCCCCTACCCGGGACAAGTATCGCCTGCGTATTGAACCGCTGGATGCGGGCATCTCCGCCCTCTACCTGACCCACTACGGTGTCGAGCAGGTCAATGTCGAGGCGGGTGAGCTGGAGAAGACGGTCTGGAAGCCGCGCCCTTCCGACACGGAGCTGAGCAACGAGATGCTCAACCAGCTGCTGGTATACCTTGGGGTGCCGGAGGAACAGCGACGCTCGCTGGCGGCTAAGCAGGTGACTGTTTCACCGCGTGCAAGCCTGATTGAGGAAGGGGACGAGGTCACAGCGGTGGCCATCGATGAGGGCTTTGCCCGTGCCTGGCGCCGGACGGGTATCGTGCTGGATCGGCTGGGTCTGGTGGTCGAAGACCGGAACCGTTCTGCCGGTATCTACTATATTGCCGTCACCGATCTGGCCGAGGAGGCCGGTGGTGGCGAGAAGGGCTGGTTTGCCAGCCTCTTCTCCGGTGATGAGGACGAGGAGATGAGCAAACGCTACCGCATCGTGCTGACCGTCAGGGGCGAGAAGACAGAAGCGCACCTTCAGAACGTCGACGGGGGTGCAGCCGATGCAAAGGCAAGGCGCGAACTGCTGACCAAACTGCGTGATGGCCTGCTCTAGGCATGTAGGGGGGTAGCGGGCGTGCGTTTCTCCCTGCTGGGCAGCGGCAGCAAGGGCAATGCCACCCTTGTGGAGACGGGCAGTACCCGGATTCTGGTGGATTCGGGCTTCTCGCTCAAGGAGCTGGAGTGGCGCCTGGGACGTCTCGGCTGTGACGCCGGGAGTCTGACGGCGGTTCTGGTAACGCATGAACACAACGACCACGTGGGTGGTATTGGTCCGTTGGCGCGAAAATACCGCTTGCCGGTATGGATGACGCCGGGTACCTGGTCGCACAGCCAGCATAAGCTGGGCGAGATACCGGGACTTTCGCTGTTCAACTGTCACGAGGGTTTTGCCATTGATGGTATTCAGGTGCATCCTTTCCCGGTGCCGCACGATGCGCGGGAACCGTGCCAGTTTATCTTCAGTGACGGGGTGCGCAGGCTGGGCCTGTTGACCGATACCGGCCGCATTACACAGCATATTGAAACCCGGCTTTCTGACTGTGACGCACTGATTCTGGAGTGCAATCACGATGCGGACATGCTGGCCACAGGCCCCTATCCGCCTTCACTCAAACAGCGGGTAGCTGGCGGGCTGGGACACCTGAGTAATGCGCAGTCGGCACAGACACTGACGCGTATCGGGACGGGAAAGCTGCAGCACATTGTTGGTGCTCACCTGAGCGAGAACAACAATACCCCTGAGCTGGCCCGTGCGGCCCTGGCAGCTGCGCTCGATTGTGAACCGGCCTGGGTGTCCTTGGCGGACCAGGAGGGCGGCCTGGACTGGCGTGACATAGCCTGATTGGCCTGTGATACATTCAGTCTTCCCCATGAAATGAATTAATTTACCGCTTACCGTATTGGCACACTTTTTCGAAGAGGACAGAGTAATGGAAAAAAAGGCGGAGCTTTATGCTGGCAAGGCCAAGTCGGTCTACACCACCGATGACGAGGAGCGCTTGATCCTCCATTTCCGCAATGACACCTCCGCATTCGACGGTGAAAAGATCGAGCAATTGGCTCGCAAGGGGATGGTCAACAACAAGTTCAATGACTTTATTATGCAGAAGCTCGAGGAGGCCGGTGTGCCCACGCAGCGGGATCGCCTGCTCAGCGAGGAAGAGGCGCTGGTCAAGCGTCTGGACATGATTCCGGTCGAATGCGTGGTGCGTAACATCGCGACGGGCAGCATCGTGCGACGTCTTGGGGTCGAGGACGGCAGGGATCTCAACCCGCCGACATTTGAGTTTTTTCTGAAGAATGATGAACTGCATGATCCGATGATCAATGAGTATCATATCCGCACCTTCGGCTGGGCCACGGATGAGGAAGTGGCAAAGATGAAGGAACTGACCTTCAGGGTGAACGATGTGCTCAAGCAGCTGTTTCTGGACGCGGGTATGCTGCTGGTGGACTACAAACTGGAGTTTGGCCGCTTCAAGGGCGAGATCCTGCTGGGCGATGAGTTTACCCCGGACGGTTGCCGTCTGTGGGATATGGATACACGCAAGAAGCTGGACAAGGACCGCTTTCGCCAGGGGCTCGGCGGTGTGGTCGAAGCCTATGAAGAGGTGGCTCACCGTTTGGGGGTGGAGTTATAGGCAGCGCAACGATACCGCAGATTAGCGCAAAGGCCCGGCAGGATTAGAATAACTGCCGGGCCTTTTTCGTTTTACAGGCAATGCAAATGGAATAGCAGGCCGCTGAAAGGCATCAAAAAATATATAAGCTATATTTTTTTTATGGATCTGGGGGAAGGGGCTGTACTTGAGTATTTCCGTTCAGTGCCGATAAGAAGGGATATCGCCATCTTTTAAACCTGTCACTGTCTGTGGGAAAAATAACAATATGTTCAGCACTATTCAGCGAGCTGTTTCGTCGATCTCTATTCGCGGCAAGCTTTGGTGGGGGTTCGGCCTGTTAATCGGTGTTCTTGCGCTGGGCGCGATAAACACGATCTGGAACCTCTCCGGCACACAGCAAAATATGGACCGTGTGGTCAGCCATATCCAGCCCACGGCACTGCAGGCAATGGAGCTTGCACGCGAACTGGACAATGCCAGCGGTTCACTGGGTTTTTACCTTCTGAGCAAGGAAGCGGCTGACAAGCAGCGCTATGAAAACAGCCTGCAGAAACTCCGCGGCATCCTGGCGCAGCTTGAGCAGAGCGAGTATGCCACCACCGATGACAAGATCAAGACACTGGTGACGCAGATATCGGAGCAGGTCGAACGTTTTGCCGGCTACCGGGAACATTTGCTGAACCTGGCAAAAAACGATGCCGCAAATTTCCCCGCGATGCAGTTCGCTGCAGAGAATATCAACCCGCTGTCACAGCAGGTGCTGCAGCTTATTGGCCAGATGATCCTGGCAGAATCCGAGGAGGAGGTCTCCGCCGAACGCAAGGCCCTGTTGATTGATATCGAAGAGTTGCGCTATGTATGGGCGAACATCATGAATGGGGTGCGCGCCTATCTTGCCTTTCGCAACGAAACCTCGCTGCAGGAGGTTGCCCTCTATTTTGATGGCTTTGAAAAAATACTTGCACGACTGAACGAGAAAGAGGATCTGCTCACCCTGGATCAGGCCGACTCACTGGAGCAGGTGTTGACGGTGCGTGACAAGTTCAAGGCAAATGTGGAGAAGGTCAAGGTGGTCCACGGTGGCGAGAAATGGCGCTCCGACGCCTACATGATTCGCAGTGAAGTTTCGCCGCTGCTCGATGACACAAAAACCGGTATCAACCGGCTGGTGGGCCTGTTGTGCTCCGCGATCGATGACAATAGCGGTGAGATGCTGGCGAAAATGGACAATACCCGTTCGGTGGTAATTGCGTTGCTGGTTGTGGGCCTGATACTCGGCGTGTTCGGGGCGTGGTTCACCAATGCATCCATCTCGCTGCCCCTGAGAAGTGCCGTGTCGGCGATGAACGACATTGCCGAAGGCGGCGGCAATCTGGCCTGCAGCATGAAATTGCAGTCAAAAGATGAACTGGGGCAGATGTGCTCCGCCTTTAACCGTTTTGTGGCCAAGATCCGTGACATTGTCGGGCCTGTGCAAAGTTCTACGGCACAGCTT
>JBFEUI010000116.1:0-7650 GCA_041547565.1 Thiohalomonadaceae bacterium | reverse complement strand
GCGGCGGCCCGGGGGCGTGCCTGCGGCGGCTAAACGGCGGTAATGGCGCCCTTTGCCACCCCCCGCCGGTAATAGGCGGCGGCACCGGCCGAGGTCAGGATGCACCATACGGCGAACAGGGCCCCCGGCAACGCGGTCTCCGGGCTGAAGTGCTTTAGTGCCAGGGCCACCCCCAGGCCGGCATTCTGCATGCCGATCTCTATCGACAGGGTCAATTTGTGCCGCTTGTCGAACCCGTACAGCCGCGCCGCCTGCCAGCCGAGCAGGTAGCCCAGTGCGTTGACGATTACCACCACCGCGAAGATGTTGAGTCCGACGCTGGCCAGGCGCTCCTGGTTGGCGGCGACCGCATAGCTGCAGATGATTATGATGGCCACGCTGGCCACCGCCGGCGCCACCTGCTCGGCGATGGCCAGGCGGCTGCCAAGCAGACGGCGAAAGGCCATGCCCAGCAGCAGCGGGATCAGCACGGTCTTGAGTATGGTCCACATCATCGGCCAGAACGGGATATCGAGGAACGCCTCGCCCAGCACCTTGACCAGCGTGGGGGTCAGCAGCGGTGAGAGAAAAGTGGCCACCGTGGTCAGGGCGATGGAGTAGGCAACGGCGCCGCCGGCCAGGTAGACGATGACATTGCTGGCCATGGCGCCCGGGGCGCAGGCCACGATGATAAAGCCCAGCGCCAGTTCCGGCGGCAGGCCGCTCAACCAGGCGGCGGCCAGGCCGAGCAGGGGCATAATGGTGTACTGGGTGAACACGCCCTGGGCGATGGCCCTAGGACGGCGCACCGTCTCGCGCATGTCTTGCGGTTCCAGCACGATGCCCAGGGCGAACATGGTGGCGGCGAACAGCCACAGGAAATAGTGCTTGAAGGGCATGAACAGCGCCGGTTCGATGTAGGCGGCGATAGCCCCCAGCAGCGTCAGCGGCGCCAGGCCGTTGGTGATGAGTCGGAAGAAGATCATGGCTTGTGGTTTGTCGTATTTTTTCTGTTTTTGACGGATATTACATGCATCTTAACAGCTTTTCGGTATCAACTGCGATGCGCCGCTATCATCCGGCTAGCTGCCCAACAGGCGTTGTCTGATCGGTTTGATAGCCATCACTGCCAGCAACAGGGCGCTGGCCCATGCCACGGAAACAGGAATGAATTCCCCGCCCTGCGACAGCTGGGCCTGAATATCGATGGCGAAATACTCGACGATAAGGTCGGTGGCAAGCCCCAGGGCCAGGCTGCTGAAGCTAATGCCGGCCAGGTAGGCCGCCAGCACGCGTGGGCCGAGTTCGCGTTTGATGACCGCCAGGGTGGCGATGTTGGTGGCGGGACCGGCCAGCAGAAATACCAGCACCGTGCCGGGCGAGATGCCGGTCAGCAGCAGGGCGGCGGCCAGCGGGGTGGAGGCGGTGGCGCAGATATACATGGGGATGCCGACCAGCAGCATCAGCAGCATGGCGGGCAGGCCGCTGCCCCAGTCGGCGAGGGTCTGCGGCGGTATCCAGGTGGTCAACAGCCCGGCGGCAATGAGGCCGAAGGCGAGCCAGCCGGCAATGTCATCGAGAATATCGCTCAGGGCATAACGCATGCCAGTCAGTGATCGGGCGAACGGGGACGGTCTGGCGCCGGAGGGGGGCGCCGGGCAGCCCGAGTCACAGCAACTGCTGTCGCAGCTTGCCGCGGCCCGGTCGGCCAGCGCGGCGGGCGCTGCCGGGGCAAGGGCCGCCAGCAGTCCCGAGAAGATGGCACTGATGATCGCCGCCATGGGACGCAGCAGCGCCATGAAGGGGCCGAGCAGGGCATAGCTCAGGGCGATGGAGTCGGCGCCGGTCTCGGGCGTGGCGATGAGGAACGAGACGGTGGAGCCGCGTGAGGCGCCGCCGCGGTGCAGCCCCAGGGCGGCGGGCAGCACGCCGCAGGAGCATAGCGGCAGGGGAGTGCCGATGAGGGCGGCCTTGGTGATGGGCCACAGCCCCCGGCCGCCGAGCCAGCGGTTGATCAGTTCGTCGGGTATCCAGGCCTTGATCAGGCCGGCGGCGATTAGGCCGAACAGCAGCCAGGGCGCGGCATCCAGATACAGCTCAAGGGTGTTGCCGAGAACCTCGCCTATCATCGGGCGCCTGGCGCAGCCGCTCCCTTTCCTCCGTTTTTCGCCTGATCCATCAGCTCCCTGTTGCGCTGGGCTAGCTTGTTGAGCATGCCGTCGATGCCGTCGCTGCGAATCTCGGTGGAGAAGGAGCTGCGGTAGTTGGTGACCAGGCTGATCCCCTCGACGGTCAGGTCGATTACCTTCCACTCGGTCTCGCCGGTTCCCTTGTAGAGGCGGAAGTTGACCGGTATCACCGCTCCTTCCGGCACGCGCACCTCGGAGCGCACGATGGCCTGCCTGCCGTCGGGTGAGAGGGTGGCGGGCTGGAAGGTGATCAGGTCCTTGTCGGCAGCGTCAAGCAGCTTGTCCAGCTGTGTCGACTCCTCATCGAGCAGGGCGGAGGTGTAGAAACGCACCAGCAGCGACTGGAATTCACGGGTAAAACGCTGCTGTTGTTGGCCGTTGGCCTTGCGCCAGTTCTTGCCCAGCACCAGCCGTGACATGCGCAGCATGTCCACGTGGGGAACCAAAACCTCTTCGACCACCTCAAACATGCGTGTCGGCGTGGTGCGGATGACTTCGCGCTCCTGGCGGATAACGTCAAACAGCTTCTGGCTGGTGCCCTCCAGCATGGCTTCGGGGCTGGTGACGGCCTCTGCCGAGGTGGCAAAGGCCCATAGCAGCCCCAGCGTCCAGGCAAGGGGTGTGACTCTTCTGGCGATGGATGTGTGTTTCATTGCTCTAACGGCCCTGTTGTGAGTAATTTTTGTGAATTGTGGCCTATCTTGTGGCGCTGCGCAAAACCAGGGCCACTATTTAAAAGCATTAGACAGGACTCGGTGATAAAATTCCCCCTTGCGTTTGAACGAGAGAACCATGAAGACCCCCGAACTTCTAGCCCCTGCAGGGACCCTGAAAAACCTGCGCTACGCCTTCGCCTTCGGTGCCGATGCGGTCTATGCCGGCATGCCCCGCTACAGCCTGCGGGTGCGCAACAACGATTTCGACCGGCTCGACAACCTGCGCCAGGGCATCGAGACGGCCCATGCCCAGGGCAAGCGTTTTTTCATGGCCAGCAATATCCTGCCGCACAACAGCAAGGTAAAGACCTTCATCGACGACCTTGAGCCGGTGCTGGAACTCGGCCCGGACGCGCTGATCATGGCCGATCCCGGCCTGATCATGCTGGTGCGCGAGCGTTGGCCGGAGCAGGAGATCCACCTGTCGGTGCAGGCCAATACCGTCAACTATGCCAGCGTGCGCTTCTGGCAGTCGCTGGGGCTGAAGCGGGTGATCCTGTCGCGCGAACTGTCGCTGGAGGAGGTGGCCGAGATCCGCCAGCAGTGCCCCGACATGGAGCTGGAGGTGTTCGTCCACGGCGCGCTGTGCATCGCCTACTCGGGCCGTTGCCTGCTCTCCGGCTACTTCAACCACCGCGATGCCAACCAGGGCACCTGCACCAACGCCTGCCGCTGGGAGTATGACGTCAAAGATGCCGAGAGCGATATCAGCGGTGATATCCGGGCGAAGGAGCTGACGGCGCAGACGGGCATGAGTGATGAACAGATCTACCTGCTGGAGGAGCGCAGCCGTCCCGGTGAACTGATGCCGATCGAGGAGGACGAGCACGGCACCTATATCATGAACTCCAGGGACCTGCGCGCGGTGGAGCACGTGGCGCGGCTGGTGGAGATCGGCGTGGACAGCCTGAAGATCGAGGGGCGCACCAAGTCGCACTACTACGTCGCCCGCACCGCGCAGATCTACCGCCGGGCGATCGACGATGCGGTGGCCGGCCGGCCGTTTAACCCGCGCCTGCTGGGCGAACTGGAGAGCCTGGCCAACCGCGGCTATACCGACGGCTTTTTCCAGCGCCACCACAGCAAGGAGTACCAGAACTACATCAGCGGCAATTCACAGAGCCTGCAACAGCGCTTTGTCGGCGAGCTGGACGGCTACGATGCGGCCAGCGGCACGGTGGAGGTCGAGGTGAAAAACCGTATCAGCATCGGCGACCGGCTGGAGCTGATCCTGCCGAGCGGCGAGAACCGCCACTTCACCCTGGAGCAGATGGAAGACTGCCACGGCAAGCCGATGCAGGTCGCCTCAGGCAGCGGCTACCGGGTGCGCATCCCGGTGCCCGAGGGCGACTACGAGCTGGGACTGCTGGCCCAGGACCTGTAATCCGGAGTGTCTTCCGACTGTTTGTGGTGCGATGATAGCGGTGGTGATTGAAAATGGTGAATAGGTGAATAGGAAAGGGGAACATCTCGCCCACTCACCCACTCACCCACTCACCCACTCACCCACTCACCCACTCACCCACTCACCCACTCACCCCATTCAGTTAATGGCCGAACCGATCTGCTCGCTTCTTGATCCAGTCAGGTTCGGTCTGCCGTCCAACAGTGTTAAACTGGCCGGATAATCGGATGAATAGCGAATAATTACAGGAGTCGATCGTGTCCAGTCTCGAGACCTACCGTGGCGCCTTTCCGGGTAAACGCATGCGCCGCATGCGCCGTGACGAATTCTCCCGCCGCCTGATGCGTGAGTCGGTGCTCACTACCGACGATCTGATTTATCCCATGTTTGTTCTGGAGGGTGAAAATCAGCGCGAGGCGGTGGCCTCGATGCCCGGTATCGAGCGGGTCAGCATCGACCTGCTGCTCAAGGAGGCCGAGGAGCTGGTGCGCCTGGGTATCCCCATGGTGGCGCTGTTTCCGGTCACCCCGGCCGAGGCCAAGAGCGAGGATGCGGCCGAGGCCTATAACCCGGAAGGCCTGGCCCAGCGCGCGGTGCGGGCGCTAAAGGCCAATTTCCCCGAGCTGGGGGTGATGACCGACGTGGCGCTGGACCCGTTCACCACCCACGGCCAGGACGGGCTGATCGACGATAGCGGTTACGTGCTCAACGAGGAGACGGTCGAGGTGCTGGTCAAGCAGGCGTTGTCCCATGCCGAGGCCGGCGCCGACGTGGTGGCGCCCTCCGACATGATGGACGGGCGCATCGGTGCCATCCGCGAGGTGCTGGAGGCGGGCAACCACATCAACACGCGCATCATGGCCTACGCGGCCAAGTATGCCTCCAGCTTCTACGGTCCGTTCCGCGATGCGGTCGGTTCGGCGGCCAATCTGGGCGCCGGCAACAAGTACACCTACCAGATGGACCCCGCCAACAGCGACGAGGCATTGTGGGAAGTGGCCCTGGACCTGGAGGAGGGGGCCGACATGGTGATGGTCAAGCCGGGCATGCCCTACCTGGATATCGTGCGTCGGGTGAAGGACCAGTTCGGTGCCCCCACCTTTGTCTACCAGGTCAGCGGTGAGTACGCCATGCTCAAGGCGGCCAGCCAGAATGGCTGGCTGGAGGAGCGGGCGGTGGTGATGGAGGCGCTGCTCAGCTTTAAGCGTGCCGGGGCCGACGGTATCCTGACCTATTTCGCCAAGCAGGCGGCCGGGTGGCTGGCCGAGGGCTGAAGAGACTAGTGCCCTGTTTCTTGCAGGAGCGGGTACGGGCCATGGGAAAAAGATGACAATTAATCGACCTGCTGTAACAAAAATGAAATATGACAGTTTTATGATCGTCGGCTGTTAATCGCTATAATTCGCGAAAATTAGATATTTTGGGGGTAATCATGTCGCCGAAGAGCCCAATCTTCAGCATGTTCGGCGCCTCGCCGGTGCGACCGCTACAGCAGCACATGGCCGAGGTGCAATCCTGTGTCTACGAGCTGGTCCCGTTTTTCAACGCCGTTTTGAAAGGCGACTGGGACAAGGCCAGTGAGGTGCAGCAGCGCATCTCCCAGCTGGAGCGCGAGGCCGACGACATGAAGCGGGCGCTGCGCATGCGCCTGCCCAGCGGCCTGATGATGGCCATGTCGCGGCGCGACCTGCTGGAGGTGCTCACCACCCAGGATCGCATTGCCAACAAGTCGAAGGATATTGCCGGGATCATACTCGGGCGGAAGATGAGCTTTCCCGAGTCGGTGGGTGAGTTGATGCTGCAATTCATCAAGCGCTCCATCGATGCGGTCAATCAGGCCCAGCGTGCCATCAACGAGCTGGATGAGCTGGTGGAGACCGGTTTTCGCGGCCGCGAGGTGGAACTGGTCGAGTCGATGATCGGTGAGTTGGACCGCATTGAAGGCGACACCGACAAGATGCAAAGGGCGATTCGGTCGGCGGTTTTTGAGCTGGAGAAGGAACTTCCGCCGGTCGATGTGATGTTCCTCTACCGCATCATAGAGGGGGTCGGCGAGGTGGCCGATCTGGCGCAACGGGTGGGAAGCCGTCTTGAATTGATGCTGGCACGCTGAGGAGACGGCTCGTGGAATACGCAACAATATTCATCATCCTTGCCTGTGTGTTCGGCTTTTTCATGGCCTGGGGTGTGGGCGCCAACGATGTGGCCAATGCCATGGGCACCTCGGTCGGCTCTCGTGCGCTGACCATCAAGCAGGCGATTATTATCGCGGCAATATTCGAATTCACCGGTGCCTTCCTGGCCGGCGGTGAGGTGACCAAGACCATCCGCAAGGGGATGCTCGACCCGAGCCTGCTATCAGGCAGCCCAGAACTGCTCGTCTACGGTATGCTGGCCTCGCTACTGGCCGCCGGTATCTGGCTGATGCTGGCCACCCGGGCGGGCTGGCCGGTTTCTACCACGCACTCCATTGTCGGGGCCATTGTCGGTTTTGCCGCCGTGGGTATCGGCATTGAGGCGGTGCAGTGGGGCAAGGTGGTCTCCATCGCCATGAGCTGGGTCGTCTCCCCGGCACTTTCCGGTTTTATCGCGTTCGCCCTGTTCAGAAGCGTGCAGCGGCTGATACTCGACACCACCGAGCCGCTGGCCAGGGCCCGGCGCTATGTGCCGTATTATATCTTTCTGGTCGGCTTCATTATCGCCCTGGTTACGATGTTCAAGGGCCTGAAGCATGTCGGTCTTCACCTGAGCACCGGCCAGAGTTATCTGGTGGCGGTTATTATCGGACTTGTCGTCATGGCTATCGGCAAGATGTTGATCAACAGAATGCAATTCGATCCGGATGCGGATCTCGACTTCCACTTCACCAACGTTGAGAAGGTGTTTGGCGTGTTGATGATGTTTACCGCCTGCGCCATGGCCTTTGCCCACGGCTCCAACGACGTGGCCAATGCTGTCGGTCCGCTGGCGGCGGTGGTGGGCATTGCCGAGACCGGTGCCGTGGCCCAGAAAACCATCATGCCGGCCTGGATCCTGCTGCTCGGTGGTGCGGGCATCGTCATCGGCCTGGTCACCTATGGCCACAAGGTGATGGGCACGATCGGCACCGGCATTACCGAACTGACCCCCAGCCGTGGTTTTGCCGCGACACTGGCGGCGGCGACTATGGTGGTGCTTGCCTCGGGTACCGGACTGCCGATTTCCACCACCCATACCCTGGTGGGTGGTGTGCTGGGTGTAGGTCTGGCGCGGGGCATTGCCGCCCTCAACATGAATGTGGTGAGGACAATCTTCCTCTCCTGGATCGTGACCCTGCCTGCCGGTGCGATCCTGGCGATCATCATCTTCTTTACGTTGAAGG
>JBFEUI010000115.1:0-7661 GCA_041547565.1 Thiohalomonadaceae bacterium | reverse complement strand
TGAACACCAGCCCCATTGCCGCCCAGCCGGCCATCACCAGGTAGATGAACATCGACATCCAGGCCGCCGGGACATGGATGAAGATAATGCGGTAGCCCTCGCCCTGCTTGTAGTCGGTCGGCGCCACGAAAAAGCTCATATAGAGGCCCACCGCGATAAGCAGCAGGGCAATGGCGGTGGACCAGCGCATGATCCGTCCCGCCAGGGGATAGAATGTCGCCGGAGAGGAGAATTTAAACCAGTTGATAAGACGCGAGTTCATGGAAGCGTTACATTAACGATTACTATCTATTAATTCCACATTATGTTTTGTACGGCCTTTACCTGGATCAAACCGGTGCCGTCACTCCATCGAGACCCGCAGTGCCGCCGCCGTGGCCAGCGGGGCAAAAAACAGCGCCAGCACACTGATTGCCCCCAG
Organism: Thiohalomonadaceae bacterium; assembly: GCA_041547565.1. GTDB lineage: Bacteria > Pseudomonadota > Gammaproteobacteria > Thiohalomonadales > Thiohalomonadaceae > JBFEUI01. Next base: position 7,240 of record JBFEUI010000115.1, on the reverse strand, counting down.
CAGGTAGAGGTGCCCCGCCCCGCCCAGGCCGGATGCGTGGGCCTCCACCGCCCCGGCCCCGAAGATCAGCACCGGGATGTAGAGCGGCAGGACCAGCAGCGAGACCAGCACCCCGCCCCCGCGCAGCCCCAGCGTCAGCGCCGCACCGATGGCGCCAATCAGGCTGAGCACCGGGGTGCCCAGCAACAGGGTCAGCACCAGCACCCGCAGCGCATCGAACGACAGGTCGTACTGCAACCCCAGCACCGGCGCCATCACCACCAGCGGCAGGCCGGTAACCAGCCAGTGGGCCACCACCTTGCCCAGTACCAGCAGAAACAGCGGCTGCGGGGTGAGCATCATCTGCTCCAGTGTGCCGTCGGCATAATCGGTGGCAAACAGCCGCTCCAGCGCCAGCATCGAGGCGAGCAGGGCCGCGACCCATACCACCCCCGGTGCGATCAGGCGCAGGGTCTCCATCTCCGGACCGATGCCCAGCGGAAACAGGCTCACCACGATGATGAAAAAGAACAGGGTGGTGAAGATATCCGAGCGACGCCGCAGCGCCAGCACCAGGTCGCGTTTGACTATCCAGCGGAAGGTCCTGAACATGTGCTAGCCCCCCTTCCTGCCCAGGTGCAGCCGCCGAACCTCGCCCTGGGTCAGGCTGACCTCCTGGTGGGTGGTCAGCATCACCATGCCGCCATTCTCGACATGCTTCTGGATGATCGACTGGAGAAAACCGACCGCGGTTTTGTCCAGTGCGGTGAAGGGCTCATCCAGCACCCACAGGCGTGCCCTGCTCACCAGCAGCCGTGCCAGCGCCACACGGCGCTTCTGTCCCTGTGAGAGCACCTTGGTCGGCAGGTCCTCATGGCCTGCCAGCCCCATCCGTTCAAGTGCCTCCCAGGCCGTCTGCTCATCGAGTTCCACACCGTCGAGCACCGAAGCGATACGCAGATTCTCCACCCCGCTAAGGTCCTCCTTGATACCCGGCTTGTGGCCGATATAGAGCAAGTCGCGCGTATACTCCTCGGCCAGCTTCCTGATCGGCTCGCCGCTCCAGAGGACATCCCCCTCCGAGGGTGCCAGCAGGCCGCACACGGTACGCAGCAGGGTGGTTTTGCCCGAGCCGTTGCGCCCCTCAATAAGCAGCACCTCACCCGACTCGAGCGTCAACTCGAGAGCATCGAACAACACGCGGTCATCACGTACACAGGCCAGATTTCGGATTTCCAGTTTGATGGAAGAGTCGTTGTTCGCGGCTGCAATGGGAGACATGAATTAAACTTTCAGGAGTATCTCTAAAATCGTAAACACACCGGGTGTTTTCGGTTGTGCAAAATAGTAACCCTGTCTGCCCCGGCAGCCAAGTTCCAGCGATTGATTCAAGCTCATGGCGTAGCACCTCCATCGGTCCGCATGCCCAATCCCTGAATCAACTATGCTGCACCATCGTAACATTTTCCAAGGGCGGGCGGGGGTTCGCCGCGGGGAAGAATGGAAACACCTGTCGCCGATTTGCCTTGCAAGCTGATTTCACGTATTACTTAGTCACTTGCAACAGACGGTTCCAACAATCAGCGGTGCCTGCCATGGCTCTCTCGAAAAAAGTCTACCCTGCCCCGTCGACAATACACGGAACGGGATTGTTCGCAAAAACGACGCTTGCACCTGAATCCTATATTGGTACTTACATGGGTCCCCAGGCGAAGCGTGACGGCACCTATGTATTGTGGGTCTATTACGACGACGGCGAGGTTATCGGCCGCAGCGGCAGGAACCTGTTGCGCTACCTGAACCACTGCGAATCGCCCAATGCCGAGTTTGACGGTTTCGACCTTTATGCGCTCAGGACAATCCACCCCGATGAAGAGATTACGATCAACTATGAGCGTGAAGAGTGAAGCGTGAAGCGTGAAGCGTGAAGCGTGAAGCGTGAAGCGTGAAGCGTGAACAGAATTTTGCGTGTGCCGGAAAACCTGTCAAGTATTTCGCCTCATGGCTACTCCGCGATGGTTGACAACTGACGCCTCAGCGAACGTCCCTGATGCTTAACCGGCTTAATTGACTGCCATCAATGTCAAACCGGTAGCGTTATGCTATTAATGCACGGAACTCTACAACGCTAAGTATACCCAACACCCGTATACGACTCATGACCCGATATCAGACACCCGTACTCGATCCGACAGCCATTCCCCAGGTTGCCCTTCCCTTGATGAACGATACCCACCAGGAAGAGGTGGAACTTATCAACCAGTTGGGCAGCCTGCTCGAAGCAGGCCTGCAGGGCACGCCGGATGAGGCGGCTATTGGCGAAAAATTTCAGCAGTGGATCGCGCACACCCGGGAACATTTTGCCCGCGAAAACGAGTTGATGCAGGAGTACCGCTTTTTTGCCTATCCCATGCACAGCGGCGAACACGAGCAGGTCCTGAACCACCTGGAGAAACTGTATCAGCAGTGGCAGGAGAACAAAGACATCCCTGCCCTGGCAAAATACGTATTTGAAATCTGGCCTGAATGGTTTGCGGGGCATGTCAACAGCATGGATACGGTCACCGCGCAGTTTCTCGAGCCCCTGGTAGGCGAGTAGCGAGGGGATTATTCGGCGATGACGCCAACCGGCGGAACGAATCCTCAAATATAGCGCTACAGGGAATCGCTTAGAACGACCTTCGGCTGCACACCGGACTGAAACTCGACACGCCTTTTCATTGCCGGATTCATGTAGACCGTCCCCGCCTCATCCACCAGCATCGCATACTTGATGCCTATCTGCCTGGCGATACGGTGCCACTGCGATACGCCCGCCACCACCAGTGCCGTTGCCGCCGCATCGGCATCGGCACCGTTGTCGTGAATCACTGTCACCGAGGTGATCCCTTTTACCGGCCAGCCGGTACGGGGATCAAGGATATGGGTATAACGCACCCCCTCGTATTCGTTAAAGCGCTCATAATTGCCCGAGGTAAACACGCTCTCATCGCCCTGCACCTCAAGCGCCGCCAGGATCCCTTCTCCCTGGGGATGACGAACGCCGACACGCCAGGGACGCTCGCCCTTGCTGCCGATGGCACGCAGGTCGCCGCCACCGTTGACGATGGCGTTGCCAAACCCCATTGCCCGTAGCCGCTCTATCGCCAGATCGATGGCATAGCCCTTGGCAAAGGCGCCAAAATCGAACTGCACATCCGTGTTGCTCGAACTCAGCACACCGTTGTTGATGGTGACATCGTCCATCCCCGGCGCAGCATCGACCAGCGCGGCAATCGCCGCCTTCGCGGGCGGCGGCCGATGGGGACGCTCGCTGCTTTGGAATCCCCACAGATTTAGAAGCCGTCCAATTGCCGGATTGAACAGGCCGTCACTTTGTCTGTATAGCACCTGCGAGCGCTTGATAATGGGTATCAGCGAAGGGATCACCGTCGCGGACTCACCACGGGCTATCGACTCGTTAATGGCGGTGAGCGGTCCCGGCTCCCAGGCATGCCACTCGTAGTGCATGCGCTGAAAATCGCGGTCAATGGCTGAAACGGCCTGCTCGGCTTTCTGCTGCTCCACACCCCACAGGGAAATATCGACAATCGTGCCAAACACCACCAGCTGCTGCTGATAGAGGGCGGGTTCGGGCGTGCAGGCATTCAATAACAGACTGACAAAAACAAGGGCAAAATATCTGGACATAAAACAGTGTGGAATTCAGCTCAAACCGTTTACCGCGGCCTTCGCCAGGTCATCCGGATCGAACTTGGTCAGACAGGCATTGGCACCGGCCTCCGCAGCCATCTCTGTGTTGATGGCGCCGGTCAACGACGTGTGTAAGAGAATGTAGAGTCCCTGCAAGGCGGCATTGCCGCGGATCTCGCGTGTCAGCGTATAACCGTCGAGCTCGGGCATTTCGATATCGGATACAACAAGGTCGATGTTGACGGCACCCGATGCAGCAAGGTCGTTGAGAATGTCCAGCGCCTCCTTGCCGTCCCTTGCCGTGAGACACTCAAGACCGAGCATTTCCAGGGTACGGCGCGTCTGGTTCAACGCCAGCGACGAGTCATCCACTACCAGCACCCGCTTGCCCTTTATCACCTCCAGCGCCTCGGGTGACAGCTCACCGGTGTCAACCATGCTGGCCTCGAGACCCACGACCTCGCCGAGCACCTTTTCAACGTCGATAATCTCGAGCAGTTCGCCTTCGATCTCGGTAACACCGGTAATGTAACTGCGACTGCCGGCACCCGCTGGCGGGGGCAAGACATTTTTCCACTCACAGTAGGCAATACGGTCAACACTCTCTACGAGAAAGCCCTGCATCTTGCGGCTGAACTCGGTCACGATAACCGAACCGCCGGATGACTTGCACGCCGTATCCCGCAGGGGGGTTCGTCCGATTGCCTGGGCCAGATCGATAATGGTGAGCGTATGGCCGCGCAGGTGAGTCACCCCGATCACGGCTGGGTGGGACTGGGGTACACTGGTCAGTGAGGGACAGGGGATAATCTCCTTGACCTTGAGGACATTGATACCGAACTTCTGACGCCCGCCCACCTTGAATGTCAACAGTTCCAGACGCTCGCCTGACTCAAGATGAAAACTGCTCCCCGCTTTGTCGGTCACCCGAGCGCTCCGAGATCAGAATGATGAAATTTCGGCCAACTCTTCGTCAGAGAGCAGCCGGTTTGCATCGATAAGAATCAGCAGTCCCTCTTCGCGATTGTATAGTCCACTGATGAATTTCGAGGCTTCGCCGCTACCGGTGTCCGGTGCGGACTCGACAAGCTCGTTTCTCAGCTCAGCCACTTCACTGACACCGTCCACGAGAAAGCCCACAACATAGTCGCCCGCCTCCAGGATGAGGATGCGGGAGGCATCATCCATCTCGCGGCTCGGAAGACCGAAACGGCTGCGCGTGTCGATAATGGCCACCACGTTGCCGCGCAGATTGATAATGCCCAGCACATAGTGGGGCGCACCGGGTATGGGCGAGATCTCGGCACCGCGTATCACCTCTCGGATCTGCATGACGTCGATACCGTATGTTTCATTCTCCAGGGAAAATGTCACCCAGCGCGACATGGTTTCACCCTGCGCTGCACTTGTTTGGTTCATGATGCCTCTCCATCGTTCCTGCCTCTCATAATCAGTATTACAAGTAATCGCGGGAACGCTAGCTGTAATCGAATATTTGAAAATATACGCCGTCGCCCCGCGCTTTGCCACCACAGAGCACCACCTGTCATGAAATCCAGGCCTGATTGAAAATTTTTTTAGGCCCCGGCAAGGACGTTTACACTTATTTATATGCCGTGAAAACTATGTGTTGCCCCCGCCCAAATGGCATGTATTATGTAGGCTCATTCGAAGCCAACAACAACTGATAATGGTTAGCACGATGAATAATCGTTCCGTTTTGGCAGTCCTGTTTTCCCTGGTAATACTGTGCCTCACTCCCACGGCAGCACTGGCAGCGGGTAACAGCACAACGCTCGACCTGACCGACACCTGGTTCGGCATCACGGCCATCATTATCTTCGTGCTGGCCTACATCCTGGTGGTGGGAGAAGAGTACCTCCACCTGCGAAAATCCAAGCCGGTAATGGTTGCTGCCGGTATCATCTGGACACTGGTCGCACTCGCCTACATGCAGCACGGCGACACCCACACACCCGAACAGGCGATTCGCCACAACCTGCTGGAATACGCGGAACTGTTCCTGTTCCTGCTGGCGGCGATGACCTACATCAACACCATGGAGGAGCGTCAGGTGTTCAACGCCTTGCGCGCCTGGCTGGTCTCCCGTGGATTCACCCTCAAGGCGGTGTTTTGGGTCACCGGTGTGCTGGCCTTTTTCATTTCCCCGGTGGCCGACAACCTCACCACATCCCTGCTTATGGCAGCGGTGGTAATGGCCGTCGGTGCGGGGGATACCCGCTTTATCAGTCTGGCGTGCATAAACATCGTTGTTGCCGCCAACGCCGGTGGCGCCTTTAGCCCCTTCGGCGACATCACCACCCTGATGGTCTGGCAGCGCGGTGTTGTCGACTTCTTCCAGTTTTTCGCCCTGTTCATTCCCTCACTGGTCAACTGGCTGGTGCCGGCAACGATCATGGCCTTGGCCGTGCCCAAGGGAAAACCAGGTGCAATGAAGGAGACAGTACGGGTCAAGCAGGGGGGCTATGTGATCATCGGGCTGTTCCTGCTGACCATCACGATGGCAGTCTCGGCCCACAACTTTCTTCACCTGCCGCCAGTTGTCGGTATGATGACCGGGCTAGGCTTGCTCAAGCTCTACGGCTACCGCCTGCGTCGGGATGAGGTCACCGGCAAGGTGCCGCACATCGGCGGCCCGGAGCAGATTCTCGAGCAGGGGGAACACCACCCTCACCTGAAACCCCGGACCAAACCCTTCGATGTCTTCATCAGCATGAAGCGCGCCGAGTGGGATACCTTGATGTTTTTCTATGGCGTGATTCTTTGTGTCGGCGGACTTGGCACCCTGGGCTATCTCGCCCTGGTGTCGCAGGCCATGTATATCGATCTGGGCGCCACCTGGGCCAATGTACTGGTGGGCATACTCTCTGCTATCGTGGACAACATACCGGTCATGTTTGCGGTATTGAGCATGAATCCGGATATGTCGCTGGGCCAGTGGCTGCTGGTCACGCTGACCGCCGGGGTCGGCGGTTCACTGCTCTCCATCGGCTCCGCCGCGGGTGTGGCACTGATGGGACAGGCACGCGGCATTTACACTTTCTTTGTCCACCTCAAGTGGACCTGGGCCATCGCGCTGGGCTATGCCCTGAGCATCTGGGTTCATTTCATCGTCAACGGCGGCAGCATGAACGTGCCGATAGGAGGCTAATTTTCAGTCTGGATGGGGCGTGCCATGACCGCTTGCTATGCGTGTCCACAGGACGCCTTGAAGATAAAGTCACGCGGTACGAGAAAATCCATCACCTGGTTACCGGTTTGATGTACATACCACCCGTTACTCGTTACCGCCTTTCCACAAACAATTCCCGCCGCTGGCCTTGCCTATCGCCGCCAGTCGTTCCTCGTGCGCACGCAGTTCGTCCGACGTGGCCCGCACCACCTTCAATGCTGGCCTGTCGGACGCCAGCCTCCGTATCGCCTCGGGCTGCTTCAGGCCGGTCTCATCGCTGCTACCCCCCAGCGACAGGGAGGTCTGGCCACCGGTCATTGCCAGATAGACATCCGCCAGGATCTCCGAATCAAGCAGTGCGCCGTGCAGTTCGCG
>JBFEUI010000114.1:0-7810 GCA_041547565.1 Thiohalomonadaceae bacterium | reverse complement strand
GTTGCTGTATGCCTGTTCAAAACTCGATGCCGTACTCTACCCCGTTGATCCGAAGACCCCGATGCAGTGGTATCACCGCCTGCTGCAACAGGCCGGTGTTGATTATGTGATCCAGCATGACAGTGTTGACAGGCCGTTCGATATTGACGTGGCATCACTGGAAATCGAAGCGCTAAGTGGCGCGGGTAAACAACATGGGCAGGCGGGCGATATCGCCGTCATTATTGCAACCAGCGGCTCCGGTGGGGAGCCGAAAGGGGTGATGCTCGGGCACCGGGCACTCAATGCCAGTGCCGGGGCGGTGAATGCCAAGCTGGACCTTGCCGCGGGCGATTGCTGGCTTAATTGCCTGCCGCTTTATCATGTTGGCGGTATGTCCATCGTCTATCGTACGGCGCGTGCCGGTGCAGCAATGGTTTTGCACCAGGGGTTTGATGCAGAGCGTGTATGGCAGGATATCAATCATCTCCCCGTGACCCATGTGTCGCTGGTGCCGGCGATGCTGGCCAGGCTGCTGGATCAGGCCAACAGTGCGCCGCCGCAGCGATTGAAGTGTGTGTTGGTCGGGGGTGCCGCATTGAATGAAAAGCTGGCCCGTCGTGCTGTGGAGTCGGGCTGGCCGCTGTGTGTGACCTACGGTATGAGTGAAACCGCCTCGCAGGTGGCAACACGCTGCATCGGCGGAGAGGAGGTGGTTGGCCATGTAAGCGGCTACGCCGCCCCGCTGCTTGATGGCATCGAGTGCGAGGTGATTGACAGCGAGGGACAGCGAACGGCGCAGGAGGGGCAGGTGCGCCTCAGGGGTGACTGTCTGATGCGCGGCTATGCCAATCCCGAAAGGGTTGCCGGTGACGGCCTGGATGAGGCGGGCTGGTTTACCACCGGTGACATTGGACAACTCGATGAGCGCGGCTTCTTGCGGATTGCCGGGCGCGTCGATGAGACCCTGATCAGCGGGGGGGAGAATGTAAACCCCCACGAGGTGGAAATGTTGATGCTCGACTGTCCGGGGATTGATACGGTCTGCGTGATCGGTGTCGCCGATCAGGTGTGGGGGCAAAAGGTGTGTGCTGTCTATGCCGGACCGTTTAATGAGCGGGAGGTCGAACAGTGGTGCCGCAAAGAGATCAAGGGCGCACTGCGTCCGCGGGAGTTTGTGCGCCTGTCGCGCCTGCCGCGCCTTTCCAGCGGCAAGATTGATCGTGTCGCCCTTAAACAGGAGTACGGCGCATAGGACGCCCCATAATCGCCAGGTTGGGAGGAGTGAGAGGTAAAGTGAGTAGTTTGCAGCATATTTGTAGATACAAATTACAGGATACAAGATAAAAAGGAAAAACGGGGCAGCGGGAAAGCCTGTAATGACATCATGCTGAGCACTTGTTTCTTTCCTCTGTTAACTCGAAAATTGTGCATAGGGCGGGCCACACCCGCCGCCTTTCCATCAACTGGGAACAAGGGTTAATGGCCAGAGCTGACTATAAGTATCAGATCACAATCCCGTTTCAGGATATCGATGCGGCAGGTATTGTCTTTTTCGCCCACATGTTTCGCTACGCACACGAGGCCTATGAGCACTTTATGTCTGAGATCGGTCACGCCCTTGCCAGTGTGATTAGCGAAGGCAAATACCTCCTGCCACTGGTCCACACCGAAGCAGATTACAAACAACCCCTGCGGCATAACGAGACCATAACGATCGAACTTGGCGTTAAGAAAGTGGGCGGATCTTCTTTCACTCTGCAATACAGGTTTGTGGATGATGCCGGTGAAATTCGTGCAGAAGTGGAAACCATTCACGTCACACTGGATGCAGCAACAAAAAAAAAGATATCGATTCCTGATGAATTGCGTACCGCGTTGTCCGGGGATTGAGATGAGATACAGGTGACAAGATACAAGAGAAAAGGCAAATGCAGCGCGGACGAAAAGTCTGCATTGTCATAGTGCCAAGCGTTTTTCTCTTTCCACTTGTCACTTGTATCTCACTCTTTAAGCGTGATCACACCATCTACTATTTCCGGCGCGTTCGCGACATCCTCGCTCAGCCAGCAAGCTGTGGCCAGGCCGTGGGCGATATGTGTGCCGCGCTCACCCAGCGCCGCAGCCAGCTGAACCGCGGCCCACACCCCGACGGCACTGTCCACCGTGGTAGTCACAACCACCTCCATGCCGCAGGCATAGGCCTGTTGTGCCAGCTCCAGGGAGGGTTCCAGTCCACCCAGCACCATCGGTTTGAGCGTCAGACGTTTGACCGGGGGGTGTTGCAACACGGCCTTGATGTCGAACAGGTTGAGCGATTCATCCAGTGCCAGGGGGATAGCTGTGCGCTGTTGTAACCGGCGCAGCGATTCGCTGTCGGGTTCGGCCAGCGGTTCCTCGATCGACTCGACAGGCAGCGATTCGATCTGCTGCAGCAGCGAGATGGCCTCCTCCGGTGTCCAGGCTCGATTGGCATCAAGGCGCAGTGATACCCCCGCCGGAACCGCTTCGGCAAGCCGTTGCAGCCGTTCGATCTCCTGCTCAAGTGGGTGCACCCCCAGCTTGAGCTTGATTACCCGGTAGCCCCGCGCCTCGTCGAGTCGTTCTAAGACTCTCTTATCCAGCGCCCCGAGGTTGGCGTTGACCCTCACCCGGCCGACAGCCGCCGGGTTGAGCCATTTGGCAATGGTGGTGCCGCGTTGTTTGGCCAGCAGGTCGATAAGTGCCGTTTCGAGCCCGCAGCGTACGGCAGGCGGGATGTCCGGATGGCTGTCCAGCAGGCCGAGCAGTGCCGCTACATCCTGGCCGATGAAGTGATCGCAGTTTTTGTTTAACCACGCTTCGGCCTGCTCGTGGCGTTCCGTGCCTGCCGTGGGCAGCGGGGCGCAGTCGCCGATACCGGTGTGTTCATCTGTTTGCAGCGTGATGAGCCAGCCGCGGCGTTCCGCCAGTGCACCGCGGTGGCTGACCCAGCTGCGCCGCAGCGGCAGGCGATAGGGCGAGCAGGCGACATGTCGGATAATCATGGCATCAGGCCAGCAGTGCGGCGCACAGCAACACCCCGTAGAGCAGCTGGTACAGTGCGGTGCGTGCCAGCAGGGCATTGAGGCGCTGATCGACAGGCAGTGTCCACAGCCGTCGCATCAGCCACAGCGCCAGGGGTAGCGCCAGCCAGGGCAGCCAGCGCAGGCCGGTATGCGGAATCAACTGCAGGCCGAGCGCCAGGGGCAGTAACAGCATGGCGCTGTAGAGGTGGCGGCTTGCCGCACGGCCGATATAGGTGGCCAGGGTATGCTTGCCGGCACGCCGGTCGGTTTCCAGATCGCGGTAGTTGTTGATCACCAGCACCGCGGCGGCGGGCAGGCCGACCGCGAGCCCGGCGACAAGGGCTGCCGGGGTGAGGGTCAGGGTCTGCAGGTAATAGGTGCCGCCGACCGCGGCGAGGCCGAAGAAGGCCAGAACAAACAGTTCCCCCAGCGGGGTGTAGGCGATGGGTCGGGGACCGCCGGTATAGGCATAACCGCAGGCCAGGGAGGCCAGGCCGAGCGCCACGATGGGCCAGCCGCCGATCCAGACCAGGTAGATGCCGAGCAGGAAGGCGACGGCAAAACAGGCGAAGGCGCCGTGTCTGACAGCCTGCGGGCTCAACCAGCCCTGGGCCGCGGCACGTCGTGGTCCGAGGCGATCGGGGGTGTCGGTGCCGCGTTCGAAATCGGCGGCATCGTTGTGCAGGTTGGTGCCGATCTGTATGGCCATGGCGGCCAGCAGCGCTGCGAGCCAGACCGGCCAGTGGAGGGTACCGCTGTCGATGCGGGCCAGGGTGCCACCGACGATGAGCGGGGTGATGGTGACGACAAGGGTCTTCGGCCGTGCGGCGAGGAGCCAGTAGTGCAGTGTGGCCATGGACTCAGGGTCGGCGGGGGTACTTGCTGAAGTCCGGGGGACGTTTTTCCAGAAATGCATTGCGCCCCTCCTGCCCCTCCTCGCTCATGTAGAACAGGGCCGTGGTGTTGCCCGCCAGCTCCTGGATGCCGGCCAGTCCGTCGGTATCGGCGTTAAAGGCAGCCTTGAGGGCGCGCAGTGCGGTGGGCGAGTGGGCCAGCATCTGGCGGCACCAGTCGACCGTCTCCTGTTCCAGCTGCGCCAGCGGCACCACCGCATTGACCAGCCCCATCTCCAGTGCCTGTTGGGCATCGTACTGGCGGCATAGGAACCAGATCTCCTTGGCCTTCTTCAGACCCACGGTGCGGGCAAGCAGGCCGGCACCGAGCCCGGCATCGAAGCTGCCGACACGGGGGCCGGTCTGACCGAAACGGGCATTGTCGGCGGCGATGGTCAGGTCGCAGACCAGGTGCAGCACGTGGCCGCCACCGATGGCATAGCCGGCGACCATCGCCACCACCGGTTTGGGCAGGCGGCGGATCTGCATCTGCAGGTCGAGCACGTTGAGGTGTTGCACCCCCTGGCTGTCCCTGTAGCCACCGTCCTCACCACGGACCTTCTGATCGCCGCCGGAACAGAATGCCTTGTCGCCGGCCCCGGTGAGGATGATGGCACCGATGTCGGGGTTCATGTGGGCGTCGTGAAAGGCCCGTATCAGCTCCTGCACCGTCTCGGGGCGAAAGGCGTTGCGCACCTCGGGGCGGTTGATGGTGATTCGGGCGATCCCCTCGGCGTGGTGGTAGAGGATGTCCTGAAACTCGAGGCCTTCGACGGTCTGCCACTGCATGATTTGCCTGTTCCTTATACTGAAAATATCTGAACGAAGAGTAACGTAAATCGTACTCGGCTGTCAGGCGTCAATCGGCGGCGACGGCATCCCAGTAGCGGCGGTGCTGCTCCAGGCTGGACCCGGCATCGATGGCAACTTCAATGATGCATGGGCCCTTCTGTTGCAGCGCCTGCTGCAGTGCAGCGGGAAAATCGGTGTCGGTATGAATCGACCGGTAGCGGATGCCATAGAGGTCGGCGGCCTTGGCAAAATCGAGCTGCGTCGGCGTCAACCAGTCGCGTTCGAACTCCGGCAGGCCCGCCTGCGGCAGGTGGTTGAAGATGGCGCCGCCGCCGTTGTTGAGCAGGATGATAACGACATCCTGCTGTGCCGCATTGAGCAGACCGTTCATGTCGTGGAAGAAGGCCAGATCACCGATCAGGCCGACAACCCGGCCGGCACGGCCGCTACGCTGTTGGGCGGCGGCAAGGCCGAGCAGGGTCGAGAGGTTGCCGTCGATGCCGCTGACGCCGCGGTTGGCGATGATGCGCAGGCGCTTGTCGCCACTGTCGGAGAAGCTGTCCAGGTCGCGAATGGACATGGAATTGCTGGAGAAGAGGGTACTGTCATCCGGCAGCTGGCCGAGGCAGGCGTCTATAACGGCGGCCTCGCTGGTGGTGTGCCTGACGGTGAGCTCTGCCGCACGCCTTTCCTCCTGGCGAAAGGCGTTCAGCCAGGTCCTGTCGCCGGGCGCGTCGAGCCGGGCCGTGAGCCCGTCACACAGGGCGGCGGGATCGGCGCTGAGCGTGTCGGTGGTGCGGTGTAGCGGGTCACGTCTTCGCCCGTATGCATCAACCAGATAGTGAGTACTCGCTTCGCATGACGCCAGGAAGGTGGAGAGGTGCTTGGAGACGGGGACGGCGCCGAAGCGCAGCACCCAGTCGGGACAGTGGTTGCGGGTGAACAGGTCACGGCGCAGGAAGGCGTCGTAGCGGGTGATGATATGGCTCAGTGGGTGGTGGCCAAATCGCAGGCCGGAAAGCGGGTCGGCAAGGATCGGCGCCCCCAGGCGCTCGGCCAGTGCCGTGACAGCGGCGGCAAAGTCGGGGGTGTACGGCTCGGGCCCGCAGACGATAATACCGCGGCCGCGCTGCAGTGATGCGGCGAGTTGGTCAAGCAGGGCATCGCCCGGGGCTGGCCGGTGCGGCGTGATGGTTTGTGGTGCGGTTGCGGGAAGCGGTTGCGGCAGGTCGTCGGTCCGGGGTACCAGGGGTTCACGAAACGGGATGTTGATATGTACCGGGCCAGGCGGTGCGGCAAGACTGTCACGGCCGGCTTGTACGCCAAGCGCCTGTACAGCAGCCAGTTGTGTCTCACCCTCGTCGGGGGGGGGCAGCTGGTGGAAGGCGCGTACCTGGCCGCCGAACAGCCGGGTCTGGTTGATGGTCTGGTTGGCGCCGCAGCCCTGCAGTTCAGGGGGGCGGTCGGCGCTGAGCAGAAGCAGGGGGACGGCGCTGTACCCGGCCTCGATGACGGCCGGATACCAGTGTGCCGGCGCGCTGCCGGAGGTGGCCACCACGGCGACTGGCCGGCCGCCGGCGCGGGCCAGCCCCAGTGCGAAAAAGGCGGCACTGCGTTCATCGACCTGGATCCAGGTTGTGATTGCCGGATGGCGTTCGCAGGCCAGTGTCAGCGGTGTGGAACGCGAACCGGGGGAGATGACGGCGTGCTCCACACCGCAACTGACCAGCCCGTCGATGAGCGCGAGCGCCCAGCGCAGGTTGAGCAGGGCCGTGTCACTCATTGCTGGGCCAGCTGTTGCTCGTCACCGTCCGCCTGTTCACTGTGCAGCGCGCGAATCACGGCACCGAGTTTCAGCTCGGTCTCTTTCAGTTCCGCGGTTGGATCGGAGTCGGCCACGACACCGGCACCGGCATAGAGATCGGCCTGCTTGTCGGTGAGCAGCGCGCAGCGCAGCAGCACGGCCAGTTCACCGTTGCCGTCGGCCTGGAGCCAGCCGACACTGCCGGTATACCAGCCGCGGTTAAACGGCTCGTGCTGGGCCAGCCAGTGTGTTGCGGTGTCGGCAGGTGTGCCCGCCACCGCCGGTGTGGGGTGCAGGGTGGCGGCCAGGTCCAGCAGCGAGGTGCCGGGGCGGCACTGGGCCTTGATGGGTGTCCACAGGTGTTGCAGTTGCCCGAGCGGCAGCACCGAGGGGGTGTCGGGGATGGAGACATGGGCACTGATTCGGCTCAGGGCCCGGCGCAGGTGATCCACCACCAGCGCATGCTCATGGCGGGTTTTCTCATCCTGCAGCAGGTTGTGGGCCAGCAGGTTGTCCTGCACCGGGTTGCCGCTGCGCTCACCGGTGCCGCCGAGGGCATCACAGCTGATGGTGCCGTTGTGGAGAGACACCAGCCGTTCGGGGGTGGCTGCCACCAGTGTTTTTGCCCCCAGTGACAGGCCCAGTAGCAGGCAGCCGGGATATTGCCGGGCCAGGCGCTTGAGTATCGCCGTTTCATTGAAGGGGCGGGTGCCGCGGATGCGGACGTGGCGTGCCGGCACCACCTTGGCCATGTGGTCAGCGCGTATGGCGGCGCGTGCCTTCTCCACCAGCGCCAGCCACTCGCTGTTCGGCGGCTCGCCGGGGGCGCGATAGAGGGTATTTTCATGCCCCGGCGCGGGGTCTGTGCCAAGCAGTGAGGTCAGGAGTGCCGTGGCGCGTTTCAGCCACACCTCGACCTGCGTGTGCGAGTCGTGCAGGTGATCGCTCTGGCAGTTGAGGCTCAGGGTGTAGTGGCCCTCGCGGAACTCCAGCAGCACCTCGGGAACGGTGATCAGGCTGTTGGCCACGCCCTGCCACGGTCCGTCCATGGCATCGGCGTGATCGAAGGCAAAGGCACAAAATGCCCCCGGCTGTGCTGCCGTATCGCTATTGCAGTCATGCTGCCAGTTGGCGGTGATCTGTTCGAAGTAACGCTGCAGGCGCTGAAAACGCGCCTTGCCGCCTGTTTTCAGCTGCAGGGCGACACCGAGACCAATGCGGTAGTGCTGGCGGTCAGGGCGTGCCCAGACGAGAAACGGGGAGGGTAGCCTGCCGATGACGGGAATATGGTCCAG
>JBFEUI010000113.1:0-8169 GCA_041547565.1 Thiohalomonadaceae bacterium | reverse complement strand
GGGTGGCCACAGCCACCGCGGCCGCGAGCGGTCGCGGCCCCTCACACTGTGCCAGGTAGGCCCCAATCGCCTCGGCCAGGCCGGCATAGTCCCGACACTTGAGGGTTCTGAAGCCTCCGGCCGCCGCGCCAGGGCCGGGCACCACGGCAAAGCGGCTGTGGGTGCCCCCCACATCCCCCACCAGCAAAGGATAGCTCTCCCGACTCACGCCCTGTTTCACTGCACACCCCTTCCGTTGCTACATGACTGATTTTACTGCCATTGCCCATAGTGCCCTTTTTCCACCCGAATGTGAAAGGAGAGAAAAGCGGCGCGTAATCCGCTACAATCTGCCAGCTTGGATTTCGGCAGACGGGCCGGCCCCTGACGCCGATAAGGAACACACGGTACTGAGATGAGTGAGAACAGCAACAATCAGGTCAATCTGGTTATCGAGGGTAAATCGATTACCGCGCCGAACAACCTTTCGGTGATCCAGGCGCTGTGGCACGCGGGTTATCCGCGGGTCAAGAGCGTCGGCTGCCTGGAGGGGGTGTGCGGTTCCTGCCGGATCATGGTGCGCCGCCCCGGTGAGGCGAAGGTGACCATGGAACTGGGCTGCCAGACCCTGATCGAAGAGGGCATACAGGTGATCTTCCTGGTCTACCCCACCCCCACGCACCACCACTACCAGCTCAGCGAGATCAAGAACTCCTGGGACGTGCAGGGCGAGTTCCACCACATCTTCCCCGAGGCCAGCCACTGCCGCAGCTGCCACGGCTGCACCACCGCCTGCCCCAAGGGCATCGACGTGGAACGCGGCGTCGCCCTGGCCAGCGAGGGTAAATTCCGCGAGGCCGGCAAACTGTTCGTCGAGTGCATTATGTGCAACCTGTGCATGACCGGCTGCCCCGAGGAGATCGCCCCCAACCACGTCGGCCTGTTCGCCCGCCGCGTGACCGCCTATTTCCATACCCGCCCGTCGAATCTGATCAACCGTCTGGAAGAGATGCGTCAGGGCAACCTCAAGGTGCAGATATGAGCGGCGGCATCCCCTACAGCGAGGCGCTGAAAAACTACCGCATCCAGCAGGAGCGGGAACTGCCCGATGACGATATCGACGTCAACGACCTGCTCAGCCAGTATCACCCGGACCACCACCCCGACACCACCGTTGCCCTGCAGGTCGGCCCCAACCGGGGCGAACAGTGCCACCGGCAGCTGGCCGCGGTACTGCAGGCCGATGCCCGTATCGACGAGGCGGACCTGGCCGGCACGCCGCTGATCGAGACCGACGTGCTGGTGGTCGGCGGCGGCGGTGCCGGTTGCGCCGCGGCACTGGAGGCCTCCAATGACGGTGCCCGCGTCATCCTTGCCACAAAACTGCGCCTGGGCGACAGCAACACCGTGATGGCCGAGGGCGGCATCCAGGCCTCCATCGACCGTGGCGACACGCCGCAGATGCACTACGACGACAGCATCAAGGCGGGTCACTTCTGCGCCAAGAAGGAGCTGGTGGCCGAGATGGTCATGGACGGTCCGGATGTCATCCGCTGGCTGATCAAGCAGGGCATGCAGTTCGACCTGGACGAGTTCGGCGATCTGCTGACACGACGTGCCGGCGGCACCTCGGCCAACCGTGTCTGCTACTACCGTGACTACACCGGCCTGGAGATGATGCGCGTACTACGCGAGGCGGTGATGAACAGCAAAATCGACATCTGGGACTACAGCCCCACCGTCGAGCTGATGGTCAATGAATCGGGCCACTGCGCCGGCGCGGTACTGTCCGACCTGCGCAACTGCCGCTACGTCCAGGTCAAGGCACGCGCCGTGATCCTGGCCACCGGCGGCATAGGCCGCATGCACCTGAACGGTTTCCCCACTTCCAACCACTTCGGCGCCACCGGCGACGGCCTGGTGCTGGCCTACCGCTTGGGTGCCAAGCTGCGTGATCTCGACTCGTTCCAGTACCACCCGACCGGCCTGGCCTACCCGCAGCACCTGGCAGGCACCCTGATCACCGAGGGCGTGCGCTCCTCCGGCACCTGGCTGCTCAACGGCCACGGCGAGCGCTTTATCGACGAACTGAAACCCAGGGATATTGTCGCCGCCGCCATCCTGCGCGAGTGCGCCGAGGGGCGGGGCGTGAAGGTCGATGACAACACCACGGGTGTCTGGCTCGATACCCCGGGACTGGAACTGCGCAATCCGGGAATTCTCGAAAAGCGCTTCCCGAAACTGCTGCACCTCGGCTCCAAGGCCAGCATCGATCCGGCCAAGTCGCCGATGCTGATCTACCCCACGCTGCACTACCAGAACGGCGGCGTGGATATCGATGCAAA
Source organism: Thiohalomonadaceae bacterium (assembly GCA_041547565.1). Lineage (GTDB taxonomy): Bacteria > Pseudomonadota > Gammaproteobacteria > Thiohalomonadales > Thiohalomonadaceae > JBFEUI01. Next base: position 5,845 of record JBFEUI010000113.1, on the reverse strand, counting down.
CGGGTTGACCACCGTGCCCGGACTCTACTGCGCCGGCGAGGTAAGCGGCGGCATTCACGGCAAGAACCGCATCATGGGCAACGCCCTGCTGGAGATCATCAGCTTCGGCCGCCGTGCCGGTATCGACGCGGCCGCCCTGCGCCATGGACGCGATCACAAAAAGATCTCCATCGAACACCTCAGCCGCATCCGCCGTGAACTGGCGATTAATAATATGCCCATGGATACCCGCGGCCCGATGCTGTTCCCCGACTGTGCCAAGTTCGATGACGATGTCGACTATGACGGCCTGCGCAAGGCGCGCAATAAATAATCGATTAGGCTAGCGCGATGGAAAAACTGAATCAGGTATTGCTACACGAAGAGAACCGCGTCGGTGCCAATCTGGAGGCCTGGCTGGAGGGCATCGGCGGTCAGGGGCTGCGCAAGGCGCTGGAGGATCCAGCCGCGGTGATCCCGATGATCCGCGATGCCGATCTGCGCGGCCTGGGGGGCAGCGGCTTCCCCACTTACAAGAAGTGGGAGTTTGTCGCCGACAAGGCACCCTGTCCCGACAAGTACCTCATCTGCAACGGCAACGAGGATGAGCCCGGCACCTTCAAGGACCGCATCCTGCTGGAGGAGACCCCGCACCAGGTGATCGAGGGCGCCACCATCGCGGCGCTGGCCACCGGCATCAACCGTATAGTCTTCTATATCAATCCGGAGCAGGAACTCTCCATCGAGAGCATGCGCCAGGCGCTCATTCAGTGGGAAGGATCCGATCTCTATTTCAAGGTATCGAAGGTGATCAACCAGCCGCTGGTCTACCTGGTGATCCCCAGCTCCGGCCACTACATCGGCGGCGAAGAGACCGCCGCCATCGAGTCGGTCGAGGGTCACTTCCCCTTCCCGCGCGGCAAGCCGCCCTACCCGGCCGAATCCGGCGTGCACGGCTGCCCCACCCTGATCAACAACATGGAGACCCTGGCCAACGTCTCGCACATCCTGCGCAAGGGGCCGCAGTGGTTCAACGACCTCGGCCTGGGCCACGCCAGCGGCACCAAGATCTACTGCCTGAGCGGCGATGTGCTCAAGCCGGGCACCTACGAGCTGCCCATGGGCACCCCGCTGAACGATCTGATCTTCGACTACGGCGGCGGCATGCTGGTGGGCAAGGAACTCAAGGCGGTGTTCACCGGCGGTCCGTCCAACACCATCCTCACACCGAAGGACCTGGACGTGCCGCTCGATTTCGAATCGGTCCGTGAGCGCCACTCCAGCCTCGGCACCGGGGCTATGATCGTCGTCTCCGAGGGCACCGGTATCGTCAAGCGCGTGGCCGAGTATCTCGACTTCTTCGCCCACTCCTCCTGCGGCCAGTGCCCGCCGTGCAAGACCGGCACCTACTACGCCTCACGCCTGCTCAACAAGATCGACACCGGCCAGGGCAGCCGTGCCGACCTGGACGCGCTGATCAACCTGAGCAAATTCCTGCCCGGCTCGGGCCGCTGCCACCTGCCCGACGGCGCCGTCAAGGTACTCGACAGCTCGCTGTTCCACTTCATGGACGAGTACGTGCAATCCCTGAAGCAATAACGCCATAGGGCGGGCCATGCCCGCCGTTCTGTTACTTTAATAATTCCGTCCACAGTCCTTTTACCAGCCTGTTGCTGATAGGGCGGGCCATGCCCGCCGCTTTGTTACTTTGAGGTGTCGTGTAATCGGGGTCAGAGCACAGATTTCTCTAACATTAGAAACAATAGAAACAATTGGTATCTGACCCCGAATACATGAGGCAGCTTGGTTGAAAATGCGTACGCAATATCGTACGCTACTCCAAGGAGGGCAGAATCATGACCATTCTCAACGCCACTGAAGCGCGGTCAAAGCTCTACAGCTTGATCGACGAAACCGCAAATACGCACCAACCCATTGTTATTACTGGAAAAAGAGGGAATGCCGTTCTTGTCTCGGAAGAGGATTGGAACGCCATTTCAGAAACCTTGCACCTGATGTCTATTCCAGGAATGGGCGAATCAATTAAGGAAGGAATGGAAACGCCTGTTTCGGAATGCTCTGAGGAACTTGATTGGTGAGTTGGAAACTTGTCTATACGAAACAGGCACAGAAAGATGCAAAAAAACTCACCTCATCAGGCCTAAAGAAAAAAGCCCAAGAGCTACTTCGGGTTATCGGGCAGAATCCATACCAAAATCCACCACCCTACGAAAAGCTGGTTGGAGATCTTTCCGGCGCTTATTCGAGGCGCATCAATATCCAGCATCGAATCGTTTACCAGGTCCTGGAAACCGAGCAGGTGGTGAAAGTATTGCGGCTCTGGACGCATTATGAATGAATAATCGGGGTCAGAGCACAGATTTCACTAATTAGATATCTATCCACTCGTGACTCACCACTCACCACTTTCATTCAAATCTTCACCGGCAACACCTCATTGATCAGGTGCTGGCCGTCTGTCTGCAGGAATTCAATAAAGGTCTGTGCCGCCGGTGAGAGGTTTTTGCCGTGGCGGTGCACCACGTTCCAGCGCCGCCGCAGGGGAAAGCCGTCGACCTTCAGCACCACGATCTGGCCGGCGGCAATCTCAAGCCGCAGGTTGTGCAGTGACAGGGCGGAGATGCCCAGCCCCGCCATCACACCCTGTTTGATCGCCTCGGCACTACCGAGCACCATGTAGGGGTTGATCGTCAGCCCGCGCTCGGCGAAGCGCTCCTCGACCACCTTGCGGTTGCCCGAACCCCGCTCACGGGTGAGGAAACGCTCCTCGGTGAGCTGTTGCATGGAAATCTTGCGCTTGCGCGCCAGCGGATGGTCCGGGCTGGCCACCACCGAAATGATGTTCTCCAGGAACGGGTATTCGGCCACCTCCAGATCGTCGGGCACGTGTCCCATGACGTAGAGGTCATCCTCGTTATCGGCCACCCGCTCCAGCAGGCTGGAACGGTTGGCCACCATCAGCTTCGGCACCACGCCGGGATAACGGCGTACGAAGGCCCCGAGCAGGTGCGGCAGGAAGTACTTGGCGGAGGTCACCGCGGTGATGCGCAGGGTACCGGCCACCTCGCCGCTGAGCGCATCGATGGTGCCGTCCAGTTCCGCCAGCCGTCCGAGCACGTCCTTGCTGGCCGCATAGAGCTCACGCCCCGCCTCGGTCAGGCTGATGCGCTTGCCCACCTGTTCGAACAGCGCATGGCCGATATTCTCCTCCAGGCGCTTGACCTGGATCGACACGGCAGGCTGCGAGAGGTGGATCTCCTCGGCGGCACGGGTAAAGCTCTTGTGGCGGGCCACCGCCTCAAAGAGCCGGAGCTGTTGTAGCGTTGCGTGGATCATCGTCTGGTTGCCGAATGGCGGTATCTGTGCATCCATCGGGGCGCGTCATTACGCGCACATTAGCGCAAATATGAACATAAACATATGTAAATATCAAACATAAAAACAATTAACTGTTATTTATCACTCGTCTATCATATAAAGTCATGCCTTTCAGAGCACACACAATCTGCCGGGTTACCTGCGGGTACCGGCGGGATAATAAAATGTGTACCTATTCCGAATAACTGTGAAAGCGATTTCATAGGAAAACTTATGTCAAACAGTACAAAAGACTCCACCGTGGTGGATATCGATTCGGCCCGCTCCGGCGAGGTTCAGGTCATCGAAGAGCATATCGTCGAAATCGTCAGTGACTCGGGCGAAGGCGCCCAGAAGTGCGGCCAGACCTTCGGCATCATCGGCGCCAAGATGGGCAACGGCATCTGGACGGTCGAGATCATCCCCGCCGAGATCCAGCCCCCGGCCCGCTCCCCGGCCGGCGCCAGCGGCAACCGCATCCGCGTCGGCTCCAAGTACATGACCAACATGGGCAACGAGGCCGACCTGGTGGTGGCCTTTAACGAACAGGTGCTCTACTCGCGCATCGCCAACGGCGCCTACAAGGACGGCACCATCGTGCTGCTGGAGAACAAGTGGGCCGATGACCCCGCCGAGGATATCCGCAAGTCCTATGTCGAGGCGGTCAAGGAGTTCCGCGAAAACGGCCTCATCGTGCACGAGCTGCCGATGGAGCGCGAGTGTCTCAAGCTGGTCGACAATGCCCGCCGCGGCAAGAACATGTTCGTGCTCGGCATGCTGTGCCACATCTACAGCCGCGATGTGGAGAAGGGCCACGCCGAGATCGACAACGCCTTCGGCCGCAAGGGCGAGAAGGTGGTCAAGATCAACCAGGACCTGTTCGACGCCGGCTACGCCTTTGCCGCCGAGAATGTCGAATACCACTTCGAAATCCCCCCCTACACCACTGATGCCGATAAAAAACCGATGATGGTGTGCAACGGCAACACCGCGCTCGGCCTGGGTGTCATGGCCTCGGGCATGGACATGGTCTCCATGTACCCGATCACGCCGGCCACCTCCGCCTCGCACTACATCGCCGACGTCTACGACCAGGTGGGCGGCTTCGTGCACCAGGCCGAGGATGAAATCGCCGCCATCGGCTTTGCCATCGGCGCCTCCTACGCCGGCAAGACCGCCTGCACCATCACCTCCGGTCCGGGCATGGCGCTGAAAACCGAGCTTATGGGCCTGGCCGTGATGGGCGAGATCCCGCTGGTGGTGGTCGACGTGCAGCGCGGCGGCCCCTCCACCGGCCTGCCGACCAAGGTGGAACAGGGCGACCTGCTCTCCTCCATGTTCGGCATGCCCGGCGATGCGCCGAAGATTATCATCGCCGCCGCCACCATCGCCGAGTGTTTCCACTTCACCATCATGGCGCGCAAGCTGGCCGAGTCGTTCCGCGGTCCGGTCATCCTGCTCACCGACGCCAACCTGGCCACCGGCGTGCAGCCATGGGAACGCCCCGAACTGCAGGAAGAGTGGCTGGCCGATCCCATCGACCAGTCCGAGTGGGACAGGAGCATCCCGCCCTATGACTGGGACGAGAACACCGGCCTGTCGCAGCGCCCCATTCCCGGCCAGCCGGGCGGCATGTACGTACTGACCGGCCTGTCGCACACCAACCGTTCCAAGGTGGCCTACGATTCGGCCACCAACCAGACCACCATGCAGCACCGCAGCCGTAAACTGGCCACGCTGCAAAGCACGCTGAAGCCGCCGACCGTTCACGGTGACGAGGAAGGCGACCTGCTGGTGGTCGGCTGGGGCTCGACCCTGGGCGCCATCGAGGAGGCGGTCGATATCCACCGCGCGCAGGGCAAAAAGGTCTCAAGCATCCACCTGCGCTTCCTCTCCCCGCTGGAGCCGGGCCTGAAGGAGATCTTCTCCCGCTTCAAGAAGGTGATGACCATCGAGATCAACTACTCCGATGACCCCAACGCACCGCAGATCAACGACGAGAACCGCCGCCGCGCCCAATTGGCCAACATCCTGCGCATGCAGACCCTGGTCGATGTCGACTGCTGGTCGGTGGTCTACGGCCACCCGCTGCAACCCGGCGAGCTGGTGGAAGTCATCGGCGAACGCCTCGACGCACTGAATTCATAAGGAGCAGCACAGATGTTTGGTATTAAAGCTGACTGGTCACTCGACGTCTTCGAGCGCTACTTCACCCTGGGCGACTACTCCGGTGGCGAGGCACGCTGGTGCCCCGGCTGTGGCGACTTCGCCGTGCTCAACACCGTGCACCGCGTACTGCGTGATGCCCAGCTGCCGCCCGAGAAGAGCGTGGCGGTCTCCGGCATCGGCTGCTCCAGCCGCCTGCCCCACTACCTGGGCACCTACGGCCTGCACGGCCTGCACGGTCGCGCCCTGCCGCTGGCCAACGGTATCAAGGCCCACCGTCCCGAGCTGGACGTCTGGGTTGCCACCGGTGACGGTGACTGCT
>JBFEUI010000112.1:0-8202 GCA_041547565.1 Thiohalomonadaceae bacterium | reverse complement strand
GGGTTTATCGATCTGCGCAGTAACGCGGATGTCGCCAGCGACAGCGCCAGCTTCTGGCCCTCATTTACCGACATCATGATGGTCGTGGTGATGATCTTCATGCTGGCCAGCGTGGTATTGATTCTGCGTAACTGGGAACTGGTCGCGGAACTGCGCAGCACCATGGAGGCGGAGCGGCAGGCGGCGGCAATGGCGCGCGCGGCCAGCGAGACCAATGCTACGCTCGAGGAGCAGCTGGCCCAGGCCCAGCACCAGCTCTCGGAGCTGCGCATGCAGCTGATGCAGGCGGCGCAGGCCGATCAGCTCAAGAGCCAGCTGCTCTCGGAGCGCGAACGGCAACTGGCACGCCTGCAGCAGAAGCAGAGTGAGCTGGAAACCGCGCTGCAACAGGCCCGGCAACAGTCCGACACACTCGAGCGGCGGGTGGCGCGGCAACGGGAGCGCCTGTCAGAACAGGATGCACAGCTGGCAACGGCCAGCGAGCGCCTGGCGGCGCTTGAGCAGGCGCACAGTGCCCAGACAGAGGAGCTGGCACGGCTGAAAGAGAATGAACAACAGGCGACACGCCAGTACGCCGTGCTGCAGGGCGAGTACGATCAGCTCAAGGTGAAGTACGACAAGCTGATCAAGCCCGCGCGCTCTGCCAGGGGCAAGCATGTGGTGGAGGTGCGCTATGAGAAACTGGACAATGACTACCGGATTAATTATAAGGCGCAGGGCGATAAAGGTTATCGCACATTAAGCCGCAAAGAGTTGGAACGCCAGCTGGATCGCCTGCACCAGCGCTACCCCAAGCAACTCTACGTCAAGATCATCATCCCGGACGAGAGCGGGCTCTCCTACAACGAGGCCTGGGATTTTATGAAGCAGTTACTGGAAAAATATGATTACTACTACCAATAGCCGCGTTGCTGATTGTCGCAGCATATGAGTGAGCGACGTCGCTACCCGCGTATCAAAGATCGGCGCAAGGTTTGGCTCACACTCTCTTCCGGACAGCGTGTTTGCGTGTGGAGTCACGATATATCGCTGGGCGGTATCCAGGTGCTGTTTGCCAGCAGCGCAGATGTGGGCGACCGGTTTCCCCTGGAGTTTTCCGTTAGCGATGTGTCGGGTGAACGGATGCATGCGATCCGCTGCCTGGCAGAGGTCGCTCACGTGATCTTTGACAGCCGTAGCAGCCAGTTTCGCATCGGCTTTCGCTTCGTTGAATTCAATGGCGAGGATGCCGCGCTGTTCCGGGATTACCTCGATCGGCGGGTTCGTGTGCACTATCAGCGCTAGTGCCGGGGGGCTGTTTCCCGCTGCCGCTCAGGGTTGCCGGCCACCGGCGTAGTGTTTTTTAAGGATGGCACGGGTAAAACCGCTGCGCAGATAGAAGCCTCGCGGATTGGTGTCTATGGGCCGCCCATCATCACCGATGGCCCTGCAGCGTACTCTGGAGTGTGCGGCCTTGGGCCGAATCTGCAGTACTTCCCCCATCTTCGCGCTGAGTTGTTCCAGCCCGCCCATTTGCACCATCTCCATCAATTCCTCCCAGTCCCGGCGCAGCAACGCCTCTTCACTGCTGTCCGGGCTCCACAGCAGTGGGGCGCCCACGCGCCGTGCGCTAAGCGGGATCCCCGGATCGGCCTCAACCGGGATCCATAGCACCCGTGCCAGCTTGCGCTGTAGCCAGGACTCCTCCCAGTGGCAGGAGAGTCCACGGTCGAGTGGTGTGGTGCAGACATAGGTTGATTCGCGCGGGTTGCCGCCCCTGTCGATTGGCAGGGTCTTCAGTTCCACCCCCAGTGCCCTGAAATCGGGCTCGGCCAGTGAGGCGGCATCGGCACCAAGGTGCCGTTCGATGAGTTGTCCGACCCACCCCTTGTTACGGCGCAAATCAGGCGGTACCGCAATAGCGGCCTGGGCTGCCAGTTGCGCCAGGGTTTGCCCTGCCAGGTGCTGGGCGCGCTCTAGCAGTTCGGTTTCGCTTTGTGGCGGTGGAGGGGGGTAGGGCATCGTCTCTTTCGGTCAGTCTGTCTTCTGGCTGTGTGATATGCTTCAGGCAAGCATAAAAGGAATCGAGGAGAGGAGTAAACCGATGCATGCCTTCAGACGTCTGTTCCTGCTGTTTGTGCTGTTTCCGCTGTTGTCCCAGGCGGCAGGCTACCCTCGTGCACCGGCGGAACTGTCCGAGCCGGCGCGGGTGTTGCGTTCCGGGATAGAGATGCTGACCGGCTATCTCGATCACAAGACCAACCGCAATCCGGCGCAGCTTATGCGCTACCTGGAAGAGGAGATCGCCCCCTACTTCGATTTCGAGCGCATGGCCTACTGGACAGCTGGTCCGTTGAACCGGCACCTGTCACCGGACCAGCGTATCCGGCTGAGAGAGATGCTCAAGGCTCGATTTTTAAATGCCATGGCGGAACAGCTGGCGCAGTACCGCTATGGACGGATCCAGTATCTGCGGCCGCGGGGCAACGTGCGGCGCGGGGATGTGACGCTGGGAGTGCGTGTGTTCAGTCGCTATCAGCCTGCGGTGCAGATTGATTTCAGGTTTTACCAGAGCGAGGCCGGTTGGCGTGTCTATGATGTGATCGCCAACGGCGTGAGCGCGGTGGGTTACTACCGCAACGAGTTCAGCGGCATCGCCAGGCGCTACGGGATCCAGGGGCTGCTGGTGAGGCTGGGCAGCTAGAAATCGGTGAGAAGCAGGCCGAGCAGGATTACTGCTGACGGATGCGGCTGTTGCCGCAGCCCTGGCGGAGGCTGGTGCGAATGACGAAGGCCGCCAGAAAGATTGTTACAATGAGACCCAGAATGGTCAGCGCATCAAAAGTCATGGGATTGGCTCGCTGGAGTTTTTCCTGATTGCTTGTTTGTATATCAGAATATCATTGAACACTGGTTGTCTGGAGCGAAGGGGGTCACACTCTTGTGACTGTAGCCACTGATCCCCAAATCAAAACAAAGACTTATGCATTACAGGGGTAATACGTGAAAGAACGTCTGAATCGCTGGATGGTGCGCGCTTCCCAATGGAGCGGGGGTGTGGTGAGACGCCTGGCAGAACTGTACCACCCCCGCACACTGCGGGAGCGGGGGCTGCTCTGGAGCGCTGGACTGCTATTGCTCACATACGTGGTGGTGTCGCTGGCGCTCGCTGTTTACTGGAGCCGCGAGCCCGACAAGTTCGACGTAAAGGCCCATGCAGAATCGCTGGCCCAGGCACATGGCGGCGCTGTTGTTACCGGCTATACAACCACCGCCACACTGATCAAAACAGCCGAGACCCTGCTGGGGAAGCCTGGCGGATATCTGCGGAACGATCGCCTGTCACCGGCCGTGATGCTCGACAACATTCCCAATTGGGAGTTCGGTGTACTGGTACAGGTGCGCGACCTGGCCCGTGCACTGCGAAACGACATGAGCCGCTCGCAATCCCAGTCACGCGACGATCCCGACCTGTCGCAGGCCGAGCCCCGCTTCCACTTCGATGCCAATTCCTGGCTGTTCCCGGCAACTGAAAGTGAGTACCGGGCAGGTCTTGCGGCCCTGGAGCGTTACCTGCAGCGCCTGAACGAACAGAGTGCCCAGGATGCCCAGTTCTATGCGCGTGCGGATAACCTGTCCGCCTGGCTGGCGCTGGTTGAGAAACGGTTGGGAAGTCTGTCACAGCGCCTCAGCGCCAGTGTGGGGCAGTTACGTATAAACACCGACCTGGCGGGGGATGCCGAGGCGACACAGTCCACCTACCGCCCCTCACAGATTGAGGTAAAAACGCCGTGGCTGGAGCTGGATGATGTCTTTTACGAGGCGCGGGGCAGTACCTGGGCACTGCTGCATTACCTGCGTGCCGTGGAACAGGATTTTGCGCGGGTGTTGGAGAAGAAAAATGCCGTCGTCAGTCTGCGCCAGATCATCCGTGAACTGGAGGCGACCCAGCAGACCGTGTGGAGCCCGCTGATACTCAACGGCAGCGGTTTTGGCCTGGTGGCCAACCACTCGCTGGTGATGGCCTCGTATATCTCAAGGGCAAACGCGGCGATTATCGATCTGCGTGACTTGCTGGCACAGGGCTAGGGTCTGCCAACCGGCCCTAGGCGCTGTTCTGTTGGTCGAATTGGCTATCTGAGAGAATTCGGAAGCTTTTTGTGCCGGAGTGAATGGCCTTGGTGTCATTCAGCCGTCGCAGGATACGGCTCAGGGTTTCGGGCGTCAGACCCAGGTAACTGGCGATGTCAGACTTGTTCATCGGCAGCGGGATTTCGTCCGAGGGGAGGTGGTGCCTGCGCTGGCTGCGTTCGGCGATCTCCTGCAGAAATTCGAACACCCGCTGCTCACCGATGCGCCCCGGCGCGCGGACCAGATTCAGGTGGGTGTTGCGGTAACGTCTGCCCAGCAACTGGAAAAGCTCTCGCAGCACCTGCGGATGGTTTTGGCACAGGCTTTCCAGTACATCAATGGGCAATTCACACAGCCAGGTCTTCTCCATCGCCACCGCATCGTTTACATGATGGCTCTCGCCTAGTGCCTCGGCGGCAAACAGTTCGCCGCGCAGGTAAAAATCAGTCACCTTGAGCGAGCCCTCAACGGTGGTCAGTTCGGTCTTTACCGAACCAGAGGTGATGGCATAGACAGCACGGAACGGGTCACCAATGGTATAGATTCTGTCGCCTGGCAGATAGGGGCCGCGACAACGGATATTGCAACCCTCTTGCGGTAAGTGGTCACCGGTGCCGGCCTTTGAGAGCAATTTTTTGATGTCACATACGCCGCAGGTGTGCTTGGGCTCAACGAGACGAAGGGAACTGTTTTTTGACTTAAGTGACTGATGCAATGGAAAAATCCTCTCGACAACGCACTATATCTTCATCGCCCATTAAAGTAAATATGCTCCTTGCAAAATAAGCGGCAATCTTGCCCCTTGGTGCCTTTCTTCAGGGCAAAAAAAAGCGGCGCACTAAGGGGGGAATGTGCGCCGCGAATGTGTCACCTTAAACAAGGAGGAATGGGCTGTGAGCCCGCAACAGTCACTTCAATATCCAGCCCAAAACTATCGAAGTGCATCCAACCCAACCGGTCACCCTGTAAGGGGGAAGGGGGGGAGAACCGGTTGTTGTCAAATGAAACTGTCACGGGTAAAAAAACTAATTGACTCCCTTACCTGATAACAGCACAAGCATTCCGATAGCCAGTAAAACACTGACGCTGATGCCTGCAATGGTAAATGTGTCAAAGACGAACATTTCTCTACTCCAATCGTCCTGTCTTGTAAATATTGTTGCAGGAGGCGTGCCAACTTTATGGTTCAGTGTTCTCCGACGACCGTTATTTCTATTGCTTACGGCCTGCTTGTTCTGTAATTAGCTGAAAGTATTGATAAATGTTTTTGTGCTGCACTCGGGAGCGGGAATGCTGCTTTCCGTACAAGGCCACCTGTCAAGGCCATTTATCTTCAATCCATCTGCATACGTGACCTCAAAACATCCTTTTTAGTGACAAAAATGACGGTCGCGGCTGCGATATGAGACAAATATGGCAGTTAGCGGGTGGCGGGTGACTGAGCGGGTCTCGGCGGGAGATGCTGGAGCAGCAGCTGCAGGATGGTGTCCTGTTTCAGTCTGGCGGCGTGGGTCAGGGAGGTGGTACCGGTATTGTCGCTGGTAAGTGGGGCTGCACCGTGTGTGAGCAGCTGGCGGACGATATCGGTTTGACCCTTGCGCACCGCCCACATCAGCGCTGTATTGCCCCCGATATCGCGCAGCTCTGTGGCTGCCCCGTGCTGTAACAGCAGGGCGACGCTCTCGGAGTGGCCCTTCTTGGCGGCCCATATCAGCGGGCTCCAGCCGAGTGTGTCATCGGTCTGGTTGACGTCGGCACCGGCCTTGATAAGCAGCTGTATCACCGCTGTGTGATTATTGGCGGCAGCCTGCATCAGGGCCGAGTAGCTGCCGCTGTCACGGTCATTGGGATCGGCGCCGTGGTGCAGCAGCAGTTTAACGATCTTCGTATGGCCCTGGCTTGCTGCCATCAGCAGGGGGGTCCACAGACAGTGGTCGCGGGCGTGGATGTCCGCCCCCCTTGCAAGCAGTCTTTTGACGCGGGTGACATCGCCGGTCTCGGCCGCGTGGATAAGTGGTGTCCTGCCCTTTTCATCGCGTTCGTTGGGATCGCTGCAACCAACGGTGATGGCAAGCAGCAATAGGGGCAACAGGCGAAGCAGGGCTGACATAAGGCGTGGTGGATTCATGGTGCAGGGGCACGATAGCCCGTGCAGGCCGGTTTTTCCGTAACAATGTTACCGGGGACGGTTCAGCTCGGGCGTATCCAGTGCCCGGATTTACCGCCGGCCTTCTCCAGCAGCCTGATTCCATCGATGGTCATGCCGCGGTCCACGGCCTTGCACATGTCGTAGACGGTCAGCAGGCAGACCTGCACGGCGGTCAGTGCCTCCATCTCCACCCCGGTCTGGCCGCTGGTGTGGACGGTGGCCTGGCAGTGGACGCTGTTTGTGTCGGGCTCAGGCGTCAGCTCGATGTTGACCCGGGTCAGCGCCAGCGGATGACACAGCGGGATCAGGTCGGCAGTCTTTTTGGCGGCCATGATACCGGCGACACGTGCCACGCCCAGTACATCCCCCTTTTTGGCGCCGCCTTGCTGAATAAGGCTCAGGGTTTCGGGCTCCATGGATATGCGCCCTTCAGCGACGGCAATGCGTTGAGTCACCGCCTTGTCACCGACATCCACCATGTGGGCCTCGCCGGCATTGTTGAAGTGGGTCAGTTTGCTCATGCTATGCGCCTTGCCTGCGTTGGTTGGATGAGGCAATCATGATAGGCTGAGCTTCAGATACAGGCAACATCAAGCTGGACACAATACTATGACCGTAACAGTAAAATTCTTTGCCAGCCTCAAGGATCAGATGGGGTGTGACGGTGCCACGGTTGAAATCGGTGAGGTTGCGACCGCGGCGGATGTCTGGCTGCAGGCATCGGGCGGCAAACCGCTGCCAACCAATGTGCTGGTATCCATCAATATGGAGTATGTCGATCCCAATCACACGGTGAACAGCGGCGATGAGGTGGGATTTTTTCCGCCGGTGACCGGAGGCTAGCGTGCGCATCGAGGTGACCGAAACCCCGTTTGAGCCATGGCGTGAACTGCAGGATTTAGAGTCGCTGATCGCCACGCACCACAGCGGCAAGATCGGCGCGTGTGCCAGTTTTGTCGGCACCATGCGTGATTTCAACGAGGGTGACGGTGTCGGTGGCATGGTGCTGGAACACTACCCCGGCATGACCGAAAAGCACCTTGAGAAGATCTGTACCGAAGCAAGCACAAAATGGCAGTTGCTGGACTGTCTGGTTATTCATCGTGTCGGCGAACTGTTGCCGAATGATCCGATAGTGCTGGTGGCGGCCTGGTCCTCGCACCGCAAGGATGCCTTCGAGGCGTGTCGCTCCATCATGGAGGATTTGAAGTCCAGGGCGCCATTTTGGAAAAAGGAGCGCCTGGAGAACGGTGAGTCCCGTTGGGTAGAGAAGAACACCGACGGATACTAAATTTCAGCGAAACACAGGTGATATTAGAGATGTCGCACCTTAGCGAGACGGAATTAAACGCACTCAAGCATCAACTGGCACTCGAGCGGCAGCAACTGCGGGGCGATATCCGTGATGAGCTGTTGCGCAATGATGAGGAAAAGTACGGCGAGCTGGCCGGGCAGGTGCACGATGCGGGGGATGAATCGATGGCCGATCTGCTTGCCGACATCAACACGGCCGTACTGAGCAAATCGATAAAGGAGCTGCGCGAGGTGGAGGCGGCACAGGAGCGGATTAGGGAGAACAGCTACGGTGTTTGCGAGGACTGCAGCGTCGAGATTCCCTACCAACGCCTCGAGGCCTATCCCACGGCACGTCGCTGTGTCGAGTGCCAGGAGAAGCATGAAAAGATGTTTGCGGGGGAAGGGAAGCCGACGCTTTAAGACGTTGCACGTGAAAGGTGAAACGAATATAGGGCGCCCCATGGGCGCCGAACCGATATCTGAATGGCGGGCACGGCCTATGTTTCTATTAGGTGAAGAGTGAGGGGTGAAGTGTGAAGAGAGCTTGACAGGTCTTCCGGCCTGAGAACAATCTTGCTCACGCCTCACGCCTCACGCCTCACGCCTCACGCCTCACGCCTCACGCCTCACGCCTCACGCCTCACGCC
>JBFEUI010000111.1:0-8462 GCA_041547565.1 Thiohalomonadaceae bacterium | reverse complement strand
GGTGAGCACATCGAACGTGGCGATATCGTCGCCCAGGTGGAGACCGACAAGGCGATCATGGACGTGGAGGTGTTTCACGAGGGCTATCTCTCCGGTCCGCTGGCTGAGGCCGATTCGGTCATTGCCGTCGGGGCGCCGATGGCCTACCTCGTCGAGGAAGCTTCCCAGGTGCTCAGCGATACCGCCGTCACAAGCAAAACCGCCGTTGCTGAGAAGACACCTGAGGCGGCGCCACCTTCCCGGCCGTCAGTCATGGCAGAGGCGGCAGCGCCGGTTGATGCGGGTGAAGTTGAACCGGCACCGCGTCCGGCCAACAAGGATGCCACCCCCTATGCACGCAAGCTGGCCGCTTCCCTGCATGTCAACCTGAACAATGTGCACGGCACCGGTCCCAACGGTGAAATCACCGCTGAGGATGTACGCCGGGCGCAACCTATAGAGCGTCCCACCGAGGTGGCCGAGCAGGTACCGGCCACAGCGCTGCCGCAGATCCAGGTGCCGGGGCACGGCCGTGCCATGAGCGCCATGGAAAGGGCGGTATCGGCCTCGATGACCGCCTCACTGACCATGCCGACCTTCCGTGTCTCCATCAATGCCCGGCCCGGTGCGCTGATCAAGGCGGCGAAGCAGAAGGGCGTCTCGGTGACGGTGGCGATCGCCCGGGCCTGCGCCGAGGCTATCAAGCAGCACCCGTCCGTCAACTGGGCCTACCAGCCGGTGGACAAGATTGTCGAGCGTGACAACGTCGATATCGGCATGGCGGTGACCGCCGAGGGCGGCGGGTTGGTGGTGCCGGTGCTGCGCCACTGCGAGTCGCGCCCGCTGGAGGAATTGAACGAGAGCTGGAAAGAGCTGGTCGAGCGTGCCCGCCAGCGACGCCTGGCGCCCGAGGAGTACGCCAATCCCACCTTCATGGTCTCCAATATGGGGATGTACGGCGTCAGCTATTTCGATGCCATCCCCACGCCGGGCACGGCGGCCATTATGGCCATCTCCGCCGCCGGTGAGGCGGGCATGCCGCTGACCGTCACCGCCGACCACCGCGTGGTCAACGGTGCCGAGGTGGCGGCCTATCTGAACACCCTGAAGGGGATGATCGAGCAGCCCGAGAGCTGGATGGGGCCGCTGGGTCCGGCCATCCCCGAGGGTGACTGGGATTACGATGTGGTGGTCATCGGCGGCGGCCCCGGTGGTGAGGATTGTGCCCGTGACCTTTCCGGACATGGCCTGAAGGTGGCGATGATCAACGATGCCCCCTTCCCCGGCGGCGAGTGCCTGTGGCGCGGCTGTATCCCCTCCAAGGCCTGGCGTGCCGCGGCCGATCGCATGCGCGACCGCGCTCATGATGTGCTGCTCGGTGTTGAGGGTACCGATCAGGCAACGCTTGACTGGGACAAGCTGGAGCAGCACCGCCGCGGCGTGCTCGAGGAGCGCGGCCGGATGGCACTGAAGACCGACAAGGGCGTCAAGATTGATCTTATTCAGGGCTTTGCCTGGTTCGAAAGCGAGCACCGCCTGTTTGTCGATACCTCGGGCAATTCGGACAACCCCCATGAGCGCGCATTAGCCGGCGACGGTTCCGCCGGCCGCCACATCAGTTTCGGTTGCGCCGTCATTGCCACCGGCGCGCCGCCGTTTGTCCCCCCGATTCCCGGTGTGGCAGAGAGTGTGGAAAGCGGCGGTGTGCTGACCTCCGATACCGTATGGCGTCTGCCCGCTGCACCGAAAAAACTGGGCGTCATCGGCGGTGGCGCCATCGGCATGGAGATGGCGCAGATATTCCAGGACTTCGGCACCGAGGTGGTGCTGCTGGAGGGCCGGGAGCGGGTGCTGGCCGAGGTCGAGAGCGAGATCGCCAAACACCTTAGCGCGGCGCTGAATGAAGATCCCCGTCTCACCATCCATACCGGCGTGAAGGTCAGCGGGATCAAGGGGCAGCCGGGCAGCATGGCCATGGCCTGGGAGGATGCCGAGGGCAATACCCGGAACTATGACTGTGACTATGTGATCATGGCCACCGGCAAGCGTCCGGTGCTGGAACCGCTGCAACTGGAGAAGGCCGGGGTGGCGGTGGAGAACGGCGTGATCAAGGCCGATGCCCGTTGCCGCACCAGCGTGCCGCACATCTTCGCCGTGGGTGATGTCATCGGTGGGTTGATGCTGGCCCACACCGCGGGGCAGCAGGGACGGGTGGCCGCCGCCACCATCCTCGGCGAGGAGATGGTCTATGACGAGGCGAAGGATTCGGGTGTCATCTTCACCCGTCCCGAGGCCGGTTTTGTCGGGCTTTCCGTCGAGCAGGCGAAGGCCAGGGGCATCGATGCGGTGGAGGTCAAGGTGCCGCTGAATATCGATGCCAAGGCGATGATCAGTGGTGAAGTGCACGGCCTGATCAAGATCGTGGCCGACAAGGCGAGCCAGCGCATTATCGGCGTCCACCTGCTGGCCGACCATACCGACACCCTGATCGGCGAGGCGGTGTTGATGGTCTCCGGCGAGATGACGCTGGAGCAGGTGGGCCATGCCATCCATCCGCACCCGACCCAGACCGAGCTGTTCGGCGAGTTGGCAAGAAGGCTGCTTTCCAGGCTAAGGCGCAGCAAGAGGAAGTAGCTGCGCCTGAAAGCGTGGCAAAACGGCGGCCGGCTGGCCGCCGTTTTTTTGTTCACACACCAGTATTGCATGGGGTGAAGACGCTAAGCTTGTTGTATGGCAAAGCAAAGATGACCCCGTAATGATTGACAATGAGTGTGTCCGATTCCTGCAGTGGGCACTGCCACAGTTGCAGATGCGGTGGCCGGGTTTTCGCCGGGTGCGAAAACAGGTATGCAAGCGTATTGACCGACGAATCAGCGCCCTGTCTTTGCAGAGCGTCGATGAATACCGGGACCACCTGGGCACACATGATGAAGAGTGGTCAGTCCTTGACGAGATGTGCCGGGTCACTATCTCACGCTTTTATCGTGACAAACTGGTTTTTTCCGAACTTGAACAGCGGGTGTTGCCGCGCTTAGTGCAACAGCTTCAGGAGCGGGGAGAAAAAAGGCTTGGCGTATGGAGTGTCGGCTGCGCCTCCGGTGAGGAACCGTATACCCTGAGTATGCTGTGGTCGCTCTGTTTCCGGAAGCGCTATCCCGGCTTTGAACTCCGGATACTGGCGACGGAAATCGACCCCCGTTTGCTGCAACGGGCCAGGGAAGCCTGCTACGAATTCGGCACTGTAAAAAACCTTCCGGATAACTGGCGCAAGCGTTGTTTTGAACGGCAGCAGGAGCAGTACTGTTTGCGGCCGGCCTACCAACAGCCTGTGGAGTTTCGGCGACATGATGTCAGGGACGGTGTTCCAGCAGGCTTGTTCCATCTCGTTCTCTGCCGCAACCTGGTGTTCACCTATTTTGAACAATCGCTGCAACAGGAATTCCTTAGTGACCTGCAACAGTCGATGATACCCGGAGGCATATTGCTGCTCGGTGTTCACGAAAGCCTGCCGGAACAGGGACATTGCTTTGTGCCACTGTCTTCGAGGCTGGGCATATATCAGAACCGATATCAGTCAGGAGAATATGAGCTAGTCTGGAAGTGAGGAAATTATTCGAGTTCGTTCGACCTGCTTGGAGGAGAGCGCTCATGTCGGTTGGAGAAATCTGTAATCGTGAGGCGGTGATCTGCAGTAGCGGCGAGTCCATCCTTGATGTGGCGCGGTTGATGCGTGAATACCATGTCGGTGATGTGGTCGTTGTCACCAGGACGGATAGCGGCAATAGGCCTGTTGGCATTCTTACGGACAGGGATATTGTGATAGAGATTGTCGCAAAAGAAGTCGACGCCGCCTCGCTGAAGGCCGGGGATGTGATGCAACGGGATCTTGTTGTCGTGACTGAAGATAGTGATCTGTTAAGCACCATTGAACTGATGCGGGATAAGGGTGTTCGTCGCTTACCGGTCGTCAACAGCGAGGGTCACCTTGAGGGGGTTGTGACAGTCGACGATCTGCTCGAGTTGATTGCGGAGCAGCTTGATGACCTGGTGGGGCTGATCAGACACGAGATACGGGATGAGGTCGACAGACGTTAACCGGCGGAGGAGACCTTTAGCGGAACTGTCGCAGGTCCAGTGAGGTGCCGTATTGCGGGGTATGGACCGTGCTCCCCTGCTCCTCCAGGTGGCGCCTTAATGTGGCCGTGGCCTCCTGTTCACCGTGGACCAGGGCCAGCGGCGGCCGCTCGTGAAAGTGACCGTACCAGTTGAGCAGGCCATGCTGATCGGCATGGGCGGAGAAGCCGCCCAGGGTATGCACCGTTGCCTCGCGCTTGATGGCCTCGCCCCAGAGCCGGATATGACCGGCGCCATCGACCAGGGCCCGTCCCAGTGTTCCGGCCACCTGAAAGCCGACGATGACGATGTGACAGTTGTCGCGCCAGGCGTTGTGCTTCAGGTGGTGTTTGATGCGCCCGCCCTCGCACATGCCGCTGCCGGCAATGATAATGGCACCGGAACGGATGCGGTTGATGGCCATCGACTCCTCCGCGCTGCGGCTGATGTGCACATTGGGCAACAGGAAGGGATTGTTGCCACTGCGCCAGAAGTGGCGTGCGTCTTCATCATACAGGTCTGTGTGGCGGCTGTAGATCTCGGTCGCCTCGATCGCCAGCGGGCTGTCGAGGAAGACCTCCCAGCGTCCCATGTCCCACGCCTCGTAGTGGCGTGCGAAGGCGTAGAGCAGGTCCTGGGTGCGCCCGACGGCAAAGGCCGGGATCAATATATTTCCGCCGTCTCGTGACGCCGCGCGCAGCACTCCGGCCAGTTCCTCCCAGGTCGCCTGCCAGCCACGGTGCGCCCGGTTGCCGTAGGTGGACTCCATCACAACCAGGTCGGCCTGCTGGATGAAAACCGGGTCGCGCATGATGGGGGCGCCGCGGTGGCCGAGGTCGCCGCTGAACACCAGTTTGCGCCGGGTCCCGGCATGCTGCAGCCGCAACTCGACAATACTGGAGCCGAGGATATGACCGGCATCCCTCAGGGTGACTTCAACACCGGGCAGGATCTCACGGTGTTGGTCGTAGGGCTGGGGATGGAAGAAGTCGAGCGTGTTCTGCGCCTCGGCCATGGTGTACAGGGGCGTGACGCTACGCAGCCCCTTGCGCCGGCGTTTGCGGTTCTCCCACTCAGCCTCCTTTTCGTTGATGTAGCCGGCATCGCGCAGCATGATGCGGCACAGATCGCGCGTGCCGTGGTGGGCGTAGATCGGTCCCCTGAACCCGGCCTTGAGCAGTAGCGGCAGCCTGCCGCTGTGATCCAGGTGGGCGTGGGTGAGGATGACCGCATCAAGCTGTTCGGCCGGAAAGGGGAAGGGCTGGCGGTTGCGCGCCTCATCGGCAGGGCGCCCCTGGATCAGTCCGCAATCGACGAGCAGGCGGTGCTTGCCGACCTGCAGCAGAAAGCAGGAACCGGTCACTTCCCCGGCGGCACCCCAAAATTGCAGCGTCAGCATTTGCGCTCCCGGTTACTGGCAAACAGAGAATCCTGTTATTACTAAATATAGTCTGTGTCGCCATTGCGGCTAAAGTTCTGCGCCCGGCAGCCGACAAAATGGAGTACGGAAATGTTTTTATTAAATCTGATGCGTATCAAGCTGATCGTACTACTGCTGTTGTCTGTGGTGCCTGCCTATGCCGGCGTGCAGAATTATGGGGCGAATGAACACCAGTCAAAATGGGTGGTCAACGCCTCGCCCGTGCTGTGCAAGCTAAGCCACGACATCCCCCTTTACGGTACGGCCCGTTTTTCACAGAAGGCGGGCGGTGAACTCGAATTTGTGCTGGATCTGGATCGCAAGCCACTGAAAAAGGCCACGGCACGACTGAGTTCGGTAGCGCCCGCCTGGCGCCATGCGGTGCTGGAAAAGGATCTGGGCGAGACCGTGTTTCGCCAGCAAAGGGAGGCGCTGCGGCTGCCCGAGGCCCAGGCCCGGCGCCTGCTGGTGGAACTGGCCGACGGCATGTTTCCGACCTTTCGTTACGTCGACTGGCTCGATGGGCGTGACCAGGTGAAAGTGGCCCTCTCTGCGGTGAATATCCGCTCGTCGCTGTCGGAGTTCGCCAACTGTTTGGCGGGGGTATTGCCCTATGATTTTGGCTACGTCCGTTCCAGCAAGCTCTATTTCGGCGCCAACAGCGCCACGCTGTCGCAACGGGCGAGGATGCGCCTTGATGAACTGGCCCGCTATCTTGCGGCCGGTGACCTTGTCAGCCGGATCAATGTCACCGGCTATTCAGATAGCCGCGGTTACCGCAGTGCCAACAAGCGGATGGGAATGCGCCGTGCGGAGGCGGTACGCGACTACCTGATCGCCAGGGGTGTCTCTTCCAGGCTGTTCAAGCTGGCATCCTACGGTGAGAGGCGGCCCGCCGCCTCCAATCGCAGCAGCAAGGGACGGGCTCTCAACCGAAGAGTGACCATCGAACTGGCCAAGTAGGAAGAACGCCGCCATCTCAGGTATAATTCCCGGCTTTCTTCATTCTATGGCTGGGGAGCTTCCATGTCTGACGTCAAAAAAGTGGTGCTGGCCTATTCCGGTGGCCTCGATACATCCATCATCCTCAAGTGGTTGCAGGACGAGTACAACTGCGAGGTGGTGACCTTTACCGCCGATATCGGTCAGGGCGAGGAGGTCGAGCCGGCCCGCGCCAAGGCCCAGGCCGCCGGGGTGAAGGAGATCTACATCGATGACATGCGCGAGGAGTTCGCCCGCGATTTCGTCTTCCCCATGTTCCGTGCCAATGCCCTGTACGAGGGCGAGTACCGACTCGGCACCTCCATTGCCCGTCCGCTGATCGCCAAGCGGCTGGTGGAGATCGCCCGCGAGACCGGCGCCGATGCGATCTCCCACGGTGCCACCGGCAAGGGCAACGACCAGGTGCGTTTCGAGCTTGGTGCCTACGCCCTGATGCCCGATGTGAAGGTGATCGCGCCGTGGCGCGAGTGGGACCTCAACTCCCGCGAAAAGCTGATGGCCTATGCCCAGGACCACGGCATCGAGATCGATTTTGCCAAGCAGAGCAAGAAGTCGCCCTACTCGATGGACGCCAACCTGCTGCACATCTCCTACGAGGGCGACATCCTGGAAGACCCGTGGAACGAGCCCGAGGAGGATATGTGGCGCTGGACCGTCTCACCCGAGCAGGCGCCGAACGAGCCCACCTACCTGGAACTGAGCTACGAGAAGGGCGATATTGTTGCCATCAACGGCGAGGCGATGAGTCCGGCCACGGTGATGGAGTACCTCAACAAGGTCGCCGGCGCCAACGGCGTCGGCCGTGATGACCTGGTGGAGAACCGCTACGTCGGCATGAAATCACGCGGCTGCTACGAGACCCCGGCCGGTACCGTGATGCTCAAGGCGCACCGTGCCATGGAGTCACTGACCCTGGACCGCGGTGCGGCGCACATGAAAGACGAACTGATGCCCAAGTACGCCGAGATGATCTACAACGGCTACTGGTGGAGCCCGGAGCGGGAGATGCTGCAGGCGGCCATCGACAAGACCCAGGAGAACGTCAACGGAGTGGTGCGGGTCAAGCTCTACAAGGGCAACGTGATCGTCGCCGGGCGCAAGTCCGAAACCGATTCGCTGTTTGACGAGTCCATCGCCACCTTCGAGGATGATGCGGGTGCCTACAACCAGCAGGATGCAGAGGGCTTCATCAAGCTCAATGCCCTGCGTCTGCGTATCGCCGGCCGCAAACGCTCCTCCTGAACCCTTCGCTCTGATGACGGGCCGTGCTAGTCGCGGCCCGGTCGCTACTGCCTTTTTCGCACTGACACCGTTCGTTGCTTGTTCACGTTGCAGGCAAAATCTGCTATCAATGGTCTATTCAATCCGTAACCGACTTTCAGGGGAGTAAGCGTGAGGTTCATGCGATGTCTTGTGGCCGTGTTCGGCCTGGTGCTTGGTTTGAGTGCCTTTGCCGGCGAAAAATTCGATGCGGCAATGGAAGCCTACAATGCCGGCAACTACCGCCTGGCCTACAAAATGCTGAAACCCCTGGCAAAGGACGGCGGTCCCCGTGCCCAGTTCATACTCGGTGGTATGTATATCGAGGGGCTGGGTGTCGAGGCCGACACGAAAGAGGGGGTCTACTGGCTGGAGCAGGCTGTCGAGCGGCAGCACCGCGAGGCGGCGATCACGCTGGGCAAGATGTATTTGAGTGGGAGGGGTGTTCCGCTGGACCCGGAAAAGGGCAGCTATTACATGCGTCTGGCCGAGAGCTTTGAGTCGGATGAGCCGCCTGAAGACGAGTGTGACTAGCGGCCGTTGCTGCAGCGCGCCACTGAATTACGGGAAAGGGTGAGGAGAAGACCCATGCGACTGTTGCACACCATGTTGCGTGTCGGTGATCTGGAACGCTCGATCGCCTTTTATACCGAGGTGCTGGGGATGCGCCTGTTGCGCAGGAAGGATT
>JBFEUI010000110.1:0-8552 GCA_041547565.1 Thiohalomonadaceae bacterium | reverse complement strand
GGCGGAGTTCATCCGCCTTGCAACGCTGTTTGAACCTAGAAATTATAGTGGAAGCGGACACCGGTCTCTTTACGATTGCTTTCCGGCTGATAGATTCCAACAACACCCAGCGAGGTATTGGTGTATTCAGTATCGGATTCATCAAAGCGTGTTTCTTCATAGTAGACCGAGAAACCGTAACTGACCTTGCCCGCATCCATGGCGTCGATGCGCCACTCGATAAACGGCGAAACCTTACCCTCCGGGTTGAGGGTAGTGCCCCAAACATCTTCATCGGTCTGCAGGGGGTATTTTACCCCGCCATGGACATGGTTTGACCAGTTCGTACCGGGCATGTTGATACCGCCAGTCAGGCGCAGGTAGATCATCGTGTAATCTTCTTCATAGCCGGATACACGCGTCCCGCCAGAGGTATAGGTGCTTTCAATGTCACGCGTCCAGCTGTCATAGCCCAGGCCGGCCAGCAGATCATAAGAGTTGGAACCGCTTGACTTAAAGCGCTTGCCCACATTGAACTCCATGTCCCAGCCCCGGTACTTGGTGTCGGTGGTTATCGGGGTGCCTGTCTGGGTTTGACCGTCATAGTCTACCGAGCCGTCTGTGTAGGCGACCTTGACGCTGTACACCGTGCCGGCATCACGCATATTGAAGTTGTCGTATTCAAAGCCGATTTGATACAGCAGGCCGGTCTCATCAAGCAATTTGTCGCCATCGTCGTATTCGTCCCAGTAAAAGTTCTGGACACCGAGACTTAGCGATGCCCGGATATCCTCTGTGCCATTACGGCCTGACCAGGTACCTACAGCCGACGCAGTCGTGGTACTCGCGACCATCGCCGCAAGACTGCAGAACAACGAAACCGTGAACTTCTTATTCATCATTATCTCCCTGATTATTTACTTGCCACCACCCGGCGTATTGAAGACAGATTGCCACACCCCACCGGCAACAGCCCCAAACACATCACTTGCCCAATGCCCGTATACTAGCACCTTCATCCTATAATATGCCAATTCATGGTCACAAAAAAGCCCCTAGATATAGGGGCTTATATTTGTTTCCTCAGGTCTTATCTAAGGTAAATCCTAGAACGGGATGTCATCATCAAAGTCATCAAAATTACCGCCGCCCGCCGGCTGGCCCTGTCCGCCGCCCTGCTGGGGTGCCGGCGTGGAGGCCGGCTGTTGATAGGCGTCGCTGTCCTGAGAAAACTCCGCACTGCCGCCGGCACGACCACCCAGCATCTGCATTTCGTTGGCGACAATCTCCGTGGTATAGCGATCCTGGCCGTTCTGGTCCTGCCACTTGCGAGTCTGCAGCTTGCCCTCGATATAGACCTGAGATCCCTTGCGCAGGTATTCGCCGGCAATCTCCCCCAGTCGTCCGAACATCACCACCCGGTGCCACTCGGTCTTCTCCTGCTTCTGGCCGCTCTGCTTGTCTGTCCATTGTTCACTGGTGGCGACCGTAATATTGGCCACCGCACCGCCATTGGCCGTGTAACGGACTTCCGGGTCGCGGCCCAGGTTGCCTACCAGGATGCATTTGTTTATTCCTCTCGCCATGCTCTAATCCTCTAGCTTCGCTCTCTATATTCTCGTTATCTCTCAACATTCATCAGGCCGGACTGACAGAAAACTGTTCCAGATGCTCCTCATCCAGTACCCGGCTGTCAACCTTGAGATAGGCTACCCCATCATCCACATTTATGGACACCTCTGCCACCCCTTTTACGCCGGATATTTCCTGCTCCAGTTCTCGTGCCCGCGTGCTATCAACATCCCCGACATTGACCAGGGTGGTGGCAAGGTAGCGCGGCTGCTTCATGGTCAGGGCGGCAACAAACCAGGCTGCCAGCATTACGGCACATAAGGCAAATACCGCCGGTGCGCCCGCCCAACCGTAGCTCCAGCCGCCAAGCAGCCCTCCGAAAAAGGCCCCCACAAACTGACTGCTGGAGTAGATGCCCATCGCCGTACCCTTGTTTTGAGCCGGTGCGAACTTGGAGACCAGAGAGGGCAGCGAGGCTTCCAACAGGTTAAATGCGGAAAAAAACAGCCACAGCATGACAGCGATAATCATGATTGAGCCGTTATCCTGTGACATCAGCACCAGCTGCGTCATGATCAGCACGGCAATGGCGCCAAGCAGCACCTGTTTCATTTTGTGCTTTTTCTCGGCGATGATAATAAACGGCACCATCGCCAGCATGGCCAGGACCATCACCGGCAGATACAGCTTCATGTGCGATTCAGGCGCAAATCCCGCATCCCGGAGTAACAGGGGCAGTGCCACGAAACTGGCCGTCAGCACCATATGGAGTGTCAGGATACCCAGATCCAGACGCAGCAGCTGAGTATCGGCCAGCACCTCATGGAAGCGGGCCGGTTCCACCTCGGTATCGCGGTGGAAGCTCAGATGATCCGGCCGGGGCACGAAAAGGAGCAAAATCACAATGCCAGCCACCGCCAGGCCCGCGGTCATCCAAAAGATACCCGGTACGCCGATCCAGACATTCAGCAGAGGACCCAGCACCATCGCGGCAAGAAAAGACATGCCAATCGTCATACCGATCACGGCCATCGCCTTTGTGCGGTGCTCCTCACGCGTCAGATCGGCGATCAGGGCCATCACTACCGCAGCAATTGCACCGGCTCCCTGCAGGGCACGACCGACGATCACCCCTTCGATGCTCGTGGCCAGCGCCGCCACCACGCTGCCGGCGGCAAATATCATCAGGCCGACCGTAATCACCGGCTTGCGCCCAACACGGTCGGAGAGCATACCGAAAGGGATCTGCAACAGCGCCTGTGTCAGGCCGTACACGCCAATGGCCATACCGACCAGTAGCGGCGTCACCCCTTCAAGTCCCTCCGCGTAGAGGGCGAATACTGGCAGAATCATAAACAGTCCCAGCATGCGCAGGGCAAAGATGGCAGCAAGGGAAATTGCGGCGCGTTTTTCCTGCACCGTCATGCTAATTGGCGACATACGTGCTGATATCCGGGAAATCGGTCAGTGGCAAATAAAAGAAACAAGGCAGGCCTACACGTTTTGCTACAGGCCGGTAAAAAATCGTATATTAGCAGGTTCGATCCACAGCGGGAATCAGTATGGACTCCATCCGCCTTCAGGGGGCACGTACCCACAACCTGAAAAACATTGACCTGGAACTGCCGCGCGACAAACTGATTGTCTTTACCGGCCTGTCGGGCTCCGGAAAGTCATCACTGGCCTTCGATACCATCTACGCCGAGGGACAGCGCCGCTACGTTGAGTCGCTCTCCAGCTATGCGCGCCAGTTTCTGGCGATTATGGAAAAGCCCGACATCGATCACATCGAGGGGCTGTCACCGGCCATCTCCATCGAGCAGAAATCGACCTCTCACAATCCGCGCTCCACTGTCGGCACCGTAACCGAAATATACGACTACCTTCGGCTGCTGTATGCCCGTGCCGGAGAGCCGCGCTGTCCGGAGCACAATACCGTGCTGGAGGCACAGACCGTCAGCCAGATGGTTGACCAGGTCCTCAACCTGCCGGAGGGCACCAGGCTGATGCTGCTGGCACCGGTGGTGCAGGACCGCAAGGGTGAATACACCCAGCTGCTGGAGGAGCTGCGCAGCCAGGGTTACATCCGTGCCCGTATCAACGGTGAGGTGGTTGAGCTGGATCAGGCTCCCAAACTGGAACTGCGCAAACGTCACAGCATCGAAGTGGTTATCGATCGTTTCAAGGTCAGGGCGGACATGAAACAGCGCCTGGCCGATTCGTTCGAAACCGCATTGCAACTGGCCGACGGTCTGGCACGTGTTGCCTACATCGATAACGAACATCCTGAGCTGATCTTCTCGGCGAAATTCGCCTGCCCTGTCTGCAACTATTCGCTGCAGGAACTCGAGCCGCGTCTGTTCTCCTTCAACAACCCTGCGGGGGCCTGCCCCGGCTGTGACGGTCTTGGGGTGCAGCAGTTTTTCGACCCTGCCCGCGTGGTACACCATCCGGAACTGAGCCTGGCAGGAGGAGCGGTACGCGGCTGGGACCGGCGTAACGCCTACTATTTCCAGTTGCTCTGTGCGCTGGCCGGACACTACGATTTTGATATCGACACACCGTTCGAGGAGCTTCCGGAAAACATCCGGCAGATCCTCCTTTATGGCAGCGGGGACGAGGAGATCGAGTTTATCTACCAGTCAGAACGGGTCAGTGACTACCGCAAGCGCCAGCCCTTCGAAGGGATCATTCCCAACATGCAGCGGCGCTACCGTGAAACCGACTCCAATGTGGTACGTGAAGAACTGTCCCGCTACCTCAGCCACCAGCACTGCCCGGACTGCCACGGCAGCCGACTGAACCGTTCGGCACGCCATGTGTTTATCGCTGAAAAGGGCATGTCAGAGATCACGGCCATGGCGGTGGGCAAGGCACTCGCCTTTTTCAGGGAAATGGAGTTGCCGGGCAGACGCGGTGCGATCGCCGAAAAGATTGTCAAGGAAATCAACGAACGGCTGTCGTTCCTGGTCAATGTGGGGCTAGACTATCTCAGCCTCGATCGCAGTGCAGATACGCTCTCCGGTGGCGAGGCACAGCGCATCCGCCTGGCCAGCCAGATAGGTGCCGGCCTGGTCGGTGTCATGTACATCCTCGATGAGCCCTCGATAGGCCTTCACCAGCGTGACAACGAGCGGCTGCTGGCCACCCTGTTTCACCTGCGTGACATCGGCAACACCGTTATCGTGGTGGAGCATGATGAGGATGCCATTCGCAGTGCTGATCATGTGGTGGATATCGGACCCGGAGCCGGCACCCATGGCGGTGAGATCATCGCCCAGGGCACACCCGGTGATATTATCGAAAATGAGCACTCACTTACCGGCCAATACCTGTGCGGCAGGCAAAAGATAGCCGTACCTGAACAAAGACGGGCATTTGAGGCGGCACCGCTGATCAAGGTTGAGGGGGCGTGTGGCAACAATCTCAAGGACATCCAGATCGAGATACCCGTCGGCCTGATGACCGCCATAACCGGCGTTTCGGGTTCTGGCAAATCCACGCTTATCAACGATACCCTCTATCGCCACGCCGCCATCACCCTCAACGGCAGCAGCAGCGAAGACCCCGCCCCCTGCAGCGCTATTCACGGACTGGAGCATTTCGACAAGGTAGTCGATATCGACCAGAGCCCTATCGGGCGCACGCCGCGCTCCAATCCGGCCACCTACACCGGCCTGTTTACCCCCATAAGGGAGCTGTTTGCCTCAACCCAGGAGGCACGTGCCCGTGGCTATAACCCAGGGCGTTTCAGCTTTAACGTCAAAGGGGGACGCTGCGAGGCGTGCCAGGGGGACGGACTGATTAAGGTTGAAATGCATTTCCTTCCGGATATCTATGTCCCCTGCGATGTATGCCGGGGCAGACGCTATAACCGTGAGACCCTGGAGGTCAAATACAAGGGCAAAAGCATCTATCAGGTGCTGGAGATGACCGTCGAGGAGGCACGTGGCTTTTTTGATGCAATCCCCGCCATCGCACGCAAACTGCAGACACTGATCGATGTGGGACTCACCTACATCAAGCTTGGCCAGAGCGCCACCACGCTCTCCGGCGGCGAGGCCCAGCGCGTTAAACTGGCCAGAGAGTTGTCCAAGCGCGATACCGGCAAAACCCTCTATATCCTCGATGAACCCACCACCGGCCTGCACTTCCACGATATCCGCCAATTACTGGCCGTGCTGCAGCGCTTGCGCGACCACGGCAATACCATTGTGGTCATCGAGCATAATCTCGATGTCATCAAGACCGCCGACTGGATCATCGACCTAGGGCCCGAAGGCGGCGAACGGGGAGGGACGGTGGTGATAGCTGCTACCCCCGAGCAGGTGGCCGACCACCCCGGTTCACACACCGGGCGTTTTTTAAAACCTTTACTTGAAAGGCGTTGATGGGTGTGGCATTGCCGGGCAGTCAGCACGCTTCCCGGCGAATAGCATGAGAAAGGTATCTAGTGCGACCTGTATGCCTACTTTTGGCCCTGCTGATAAATCACCGTGACCTTATCGCCCGGCTGCAGTGCGAGCGTATCTGCGGCACTTCCCTGATTGACCGCGATCTCAAGCAGGCCAAGTGAGTTGTAGTACACGAAGGCCTGCCCCGTGGCGACGTCAGAAAAGGTCGCAGCGACATCGAGGCGTTCACCCTTTACCTGCAGACCGACAACGCCTTCATCCGGTATCCCGGTCATGGCATTGCCGTAGTGGTCAATGTAGATAACTTCAGCCAGTATCCCATGGTCGCGCCCTTGAGGTGAAGGCAGTTGAGAAAGCCAGTCTTGCTCAAGCGAGCCGGTTGCCAGCCGCGCTGCGACAGGGGCAAACAGATCGCGGCCGTGAAAGGTGTTGGAGAGGTGTTCCGGATGCCATACGATCTCCCATATGTGCACAGTGCCGGACTGGGCAATGACCCGGTCAAACAGACCGTTATCCGGTCCGACAAACCACCTTTCATCCGCTTGCACCACGACAGGACGCCGGCTTGCACTACCCACACCCGGGTCTACGACACACAGGAACACGGTATCAGCGGGGAATTGACCGGTCATGGCGGCAAGCAACACGGCGCTGGCGGCAGGATTGAAGCGCGGCGCGTCCGCCATCAGATTGATGACCGGCTTACCGGCTGCGTAGCGATACAGGGTTGCCTCCATCTGCCCAAGATACGGCCCAGCCAGCCCAAAATCTGTAAACATGACAATCATGCTGAGAAGCCTGTCATTGTGCCTTTGATCCAGTATGGCCACTGTAAACGAAAAAAGCCGGGCGTTGCCCGGCTTCTTTTGAAAATATCGGCTGGCGTTTACTCTTCGCCTGCCTCCTCTTCTACCGCTTCCTCAACGGGACGGTCCACCAGTTCCACGATGGCCATCGGTGCGCTGTCACCGGCACGGAAGCCGCACTTGAGAATACGCAGGTAACCACCGGGACGGTCCTGATAGCGAGGGCCAAGTTCGTTGAACAGTTTGGTCACCGCATCACGGTCACGCAGGCGTGCGAAAGCCATACGGCGCTTAGAGACACTGTCGTTCTTAGCCATGGTGATCAGAGGCTCTGCAACACGACGCAGTTCCTTGGCCTTGGGCAGTGTGGTCTTGATAATTTCGTTATGGAACAGTGATGCAGCCATGTTCTTAAACATGGCCTTGCGGTGGCTGCTGTTCCGGTTCAACTGGCGACCTGAATTACGATGACGCATGGGTTTACCCTTAAATTCTATTTGCTGTAACTAACAAGTTCTGTAGTGTTCAGGCACTGGCCTTATCTTCATCCTGATTTTTCAGGCTGGCGGGCGGCCAGTTCTCAAGACGCATACCGAGGCTCAGGCCACGGGATGCCAGAACGTCTTTGATTTCAGTCAGTGACTTCTTACCCAGGTTCGGGGTCTTGAGCAACTCGACCTCGGTACGCTGAATCAAATCACCGATGTAATAAATATTCTCTGCTTTCAGGCAGTTAGCCGAACGAACGGTAAGCTCCAGATCATCGACAGGACGCAGCAGGATCGGATCGACTTCCGGCTCCTCGGCCTCTGGGGCCGCCTCTTCCTTGCCCTTGAGGTCAACAAAGGCAGAGAGTTGGTCCTGCAGAATGGTCGCAGCACGTCGCACAGCCTCATCCGCCTCGATGGTGCCGTTAGTCTCAATCTCCATGATCAGTTTGTCGAGATTGGTACGCTGCTCAACGCGGGCACTGTCGACCACATAGGCCACACGGCTGACCGGACTGTATGATGCGTCGATCTGCAGCAGACCGATGGTTGTGTTCTCTTCCTCGCCTTTACTGCGCTGGTTGGACGGCTGGTAGCCGCGCCCCTGCTCGACCTTGAGCTCCATGTTCAGTTCGCCGGACTTGGTCAGGTGAGCAATCACATGCTCAGGATTCATAATCTCGACATCGTGGTCCAGCTTGATATCACCTGCGGTGACCACCCCCGGGCCTTTCTTGTTCAAAGTCAGGGTGGCATCCGTACGGTTGTTCATGCGTATGGCAACGCCTTTGAGATTCAGCAGAACCTCAATGATGTCTTCCTGAACGCCCTCGTGAGCGGTGTACTCATGCAGGACACCATCAATCTGGACCTCCGTGATTGCGCTACCCACCATCGAAGACAGCAGGATACGGCGCAAGGCATTGCCCAAAGTGTGGCCAAAACCGCGCTCCAGCGGCTCAAGCGTCACCTTGGCGCAAGTGTCTGTTACTTTTTGTACGCCGACAATACGCGGCTTGAGCAAATCTAGATCTGAGCCCTGCATGAACAGTCCTCTCTGAATCTGTTAACTAGAACGTTACCTGTTCGAAATACTGCCGGCATAGCCAACCGGCCAATTCCCCTGTTTATTTGGAGTACAGCTCCACAACCAGCTGCTCCTGGATCTCGGCAGGCAGGTCACTACGCTCAGGACGTGCTTTGAACACACCCTCGAGCTTCTTGCTGTTAACCTCAATCCACTCAGGGAAACCACGCTGCTCCGCCATCTCGACAGCGGATTTAACGCGCAG
>JBFEUI010000109.1:0-8767 GCA_041547565.1 Thiohalomonadaceae bacterium | reverse complement strand
GCGGATATCGATGTGCGCGAGGTGCAGAACCTGGGCGGCCACGGCACCGGTCGCCTGTCATGGGAAGAACTGATGTAAAGGGTATTCAGGCAAATAATCTATCTGGAGAATTGCACAGGATTCAATCTATGAATATGAAACAGATGCTCACGGCCGTAGCGCTCATGCTGGCCACACTGACGGCAACTGCCGCGGAATTGCCAAGCTATTATTACCCCGATCCCCCAGTCAGGACCGGTGGCACAGTTGGCCGGATCGATGGCAAGAAACAGCTTATTGTCATTGCCGACTCCCTCTACAACCTCTCAAACAGGGTCATCGTGCACACTGTTGACTCGGAATTCGCCCCCCTGAGCCAGGTAAGCCCGGGCAGCACGGTGAAATTTCGTTACATGGCAACCCAGTCAGGCGACAGGCTGATTACGGAGATTTGGGTCATGCCGACGGGTTATACTAGGGCGCGTTGAGCGAAACGATATGATGGAGAACACCGTGAAATCCGAAAAAGGCTTTACCCTGATAGAATTGATGATTGTCGTCGCAATCATCGCCATCCTCGCCTCCGTGGCCTACCCCGCCTATACCGAGCATACGCGCCAGGCACGCCGCGCTGATGGCCAGGCTGCCCTGTTGCAGGCAGCCAACGCGATGGAACGCTACTACACGGCAAACTACAGCTATGCCGGTGCAGCACTCGGTGCAGGAGGCATTTTCCCCGCAGCGGTACCGCTTGATGGCGGCACCACATACTACAATCTGACTATCACCAACCAGACCGCTTCCACCTTCACGCTGAATGCCGCGCCTGTCGGTGCCCAGACCGGGGATCGTTGCGGCACCATGACACTCGATGAAACAGGTGCAAAGACGGCAGCCGAGGCCGACTGCTGGAACTAATCTTTATTTATCCTGCAGTTCTCCGGGCAGGTTGAAGACCACGTTCTCCTCCTGCCCGCTGCTCTCCGGCGTATCGGCGTGGTATTCATCCTGCAGGCGTTTGATCAACGCCTGCACCAGCCTTTCCGGTGCCGAGGCACCGGCACTGATGCCGACAGTGGCCACACGCTCGAACCACTCTGGTTGAATGTCGGCGGCACTGTCGATGAGATAGGCGTGCGCCCCTTCGCGCTCGGCGACCTCACGCAAGCGGTTCGAGTTGGAACTGTTCGGTGAACCGACGACCAGCACGATATCACTGCGGCGTGCCAGCGCCTTGACCGCATCCTGTCTGCTCTGGGTGGCATAGCAGATATCGTCCTTCTTCGGCCCCTGTATTTTGGGAAAACGCTTGCGCAACGCCTCGATCACCACCTCCGCATCGTCCATCGACAAAGTGGTCTGGGTCACGTAGGCCAGTTGCTGAGGATTGTTCACCTCAAGTTGCTCCACGTCTGCAGCGGTCTCGACCAGATAGATCGCCCCCCCTTCAGAGGCATCGTACTGCCCCATGGTTCCCACCACCTCGGGGTGTCCCTGATGGCCGATCAAGACGACTTCTTCGCCAGCCCGCGCATGGCGCATCACCTCCATGTGTACCTTGGTCACCAGCGGGCAGGTGGCATCAAACACCTTAAGGCCGCGCCGCTTCGCCTCCTGCTGCACCGCGCGCGGCACACCGTGGGCGCTGAAGATCACCGTGGCATCATCCGGCACCTGGTCCAGTTCATCGACGAAGATGGCACCTTTGCCCCTGAGCCGTTCCACGACAAAGCGATTATGCACCACCTCGTGGCGCACATAGATCGGTGCACCGAAGATCTCCAGGGCACGGTCGACAATGTCGATGGCCCGGTCGACACCGGCACAAAAACCACGGGGATTGGCGAGTATCAGCTTCACTCGTTTTTCTACCTCAAACAAAAAAATGGTCCACCACAACGGGCACAGTAGGTCACAGTGCGAAGCACTGTGACACAATGAATGTCAGGTAAAGGCCATAGGCCTTAATCTGGCCTGCATTTGCTTTACGCTGAACGGTCTATTCGACCTCGAGGATCTCCACCTCAAACTGCAGGGTATGGCCGGCAAGGGGGTGATTAAAGTCCACCTGCACCTTTTCCTCTTCTACCTTCAGCACCATGCCCGGCAACTCGTCACCGGAAGGTGTGGTAAAACCGATAATCACCCCCGGCTCCGGCATCATATCCATGGAAAAATCACTGCGCGGCAACTCGTGGATATTGGCGGTATCCGGATAGCCGAATGCCTGATCGGGCGACAGGGTAATGGTCTCGCGGGCACCGGCCCGGAGCCCAAGCAGCGCCTCCTCCAGCCCTTCATTGAGCGACCCGTCGCCCATGCGGAAAGTGACCGGTTGTTCGCCGAAGGTGCTGTCCGCCTCGGTGCCGTCCTCCAGCACGATGCGAAAGTGTATGGTGACCCTGCTGCCGCTGGCGATGGTGCACGTTGTATTAGTCATAAGCAGTCCAGGGAATCACCCCGCGTTTGCCTTGCGTTCACCGAAAAAGGCGTCGATGAGCAGCATGACCGCCCCGATAAATATTGCTGAATCGGCGATATTGAAGGCCGGCCAGTGCCATTGAGCATAATAGAAATCGAGAAAATCCACGACATAGCCGTGAACGAGCCGGTCCCAGACATTACCCAGGGCGCCACCGAGTATCAGTGCCAGGGCGGCGGCCAGCCAGCGCTGTGCCGCCTCCAGCCTGCGCAGCCACAGCACAATGACCACACTGACAAACAGGGCGACAACCGTGAAAAACCAGCGCTGCCAACCCCCGGCGCTACTCAGGAAACTGAATGCGGCACCGGTATTGTGCATCAGGGTCAGGTTGAAAAAAGGTATCACCGCTACCGGCTCGGCATACGTCAGGCCGCTACTGGCCCACAGCTTGGTCAGCTGGTCGAGCGCAATGACCAGGACAGAGAGCCACAACCATTTCAACATTGTTCGCTCCCGCGAACAGATACAAGGTCAAAGATACAAGTTACAAGTTGCGGATCGGCCAACATCTTCACCAAACTGTTCCCATTAGTCTTGTATCTTTTCACTTGTTACTTCTATCCAGCGTCATGCGAAATGCCGCGTCTCACCCTCACCCTCGATGTTTTCCACACAGCGGCCGCACAGGTCAGGGTGTTCGCTGTGGCTGCCCACATCCTCGCGGTAGTGCCAGCAGCGATCGCACTTGGCATGGCCGCTGGCAGAGACCGCTACCCAGATCTCATCGCCCCCCTCCAGGGTGTAGTGGGCCGCCTCGGGCGGCGGCTCATCGGTGACGAGCTGTACATGGGCGGTTGAGGTGATAAGCACGAAGCGCAGTTCATCCTGCAGTCTGGCCAGCTTGTCATGGATTTCGCGCCCGGCGTAGAGGGTGACCTCAGCCTGCAGATTGGCACCGATCTCGCCGCTGTTGCGCAACTGCTCCAGCTCGCGGTTGACCGCGTCGCGCACCTCCATCACCTCGGACCAGTAGGACATATCCATACCGGCCTTGCTGGCCTCGACCGAGAACAGCGGTGTTTCGGTCTTGTCATACCAGGTCTCAAGGAAAATCGACGCGCCGCGCTCACCCGGGATCTGCTGCCAGATCTCCTCGGCGGTGAAGCTGAGAATCGGGGCCAGCCAACGGCTCATCGCCTCGATAATGTGGTACATGGCGGTCTGGGCCGAGCGGCGCGCCAGCGAGTCGGCCTGGGTGGTATACTGGCGGTCCTTGATCACATCGAGGTAGAACGAGCCCATGTCCACCGAGCAGAAATTGTGCACCTTCTGGTAGATGACGTGGAACTCGTAGTTGTCATAGGCCTGTTTCAGCTCCTGCTGCAGTTCAGCCGCCCGGGCCACGGCCCAGGAGTCGAGGGCGATCAGATCGCTCAGCGGCACCATGTTGACCCGTGGGTCGAAGCCCGCCAGGTTGGAGAGCAGGAAACGGGCGGTGTTGCGGATACGGCGGTAGGCGTCGGCGGTGCGCTTGAGGATCTCGTCGGAGACGGTCATCTCGCCGCGGTAGTCGGTGGAGGCCACCCACAGGCGCAGAATGTCGGCACCCAGTGATTTGAACACCTTCTGCGGCGCCACCACGTTGCCCCTGGACTTGGACATCTTCTGGCCCTTGGCATCCACAGTGAAACCGTGAGTAAGCACTGACTTGTAGGGGGCGGCATTGTTCGCGGCCACGGCGGTCAGCAGCGAGGACTGGAACCAGCCACGGTGCTGGTCCGATCCCTCCAGATAGAGATCAGCCGGCCTATGCAGGCCCTCGCGCCGGTCCAGCACACAGGCATGGGTCACGCCCGAGTCGAACCAGACATCGAGGGTATCATTCACCTTGTCATAGTCGGCCGCCTCATCACCGAGCAGTTCGGCCGGTTCGAGGTCGAACCAGGCGTCGATGCCCTTCTCCTCGACCCGCCCTGCCACCGCCTCGACAAGGCGCTGGGTGTCGGGGTGCAGTTTGCCGCTCTGCTTGTGGACAAACAGGGTAATGGGCACGCCCCAGTTGCGCTGGCGGGAGATGCACCAGTCCGGGCGGTTCTCCACCATGCCGTTGATGCGCGCCTCGCCCCAGTCGGGCATCCAGCGGGTCGCCTTGATGGCCTCCAGCGCGGATTTGCGCAGGCCGTTCTGATCCATACTGATGAACCACTGCGGTGTGGCGCGGAAAATGATCGGGGTCTTGTGGCGCCAGCAGTGCGGATAGCTGTGGCGCAACGCCTCGGCGTGAACCAGTTTGCCGCGATCGCGCAGCACCTCCAGCACCGCATCGTTGGCCTTGAACACATGCTGGCCTTCGAACAGTTCCGTCCCGGGCAGAAACTTGCCGTCACCGCCCACCGGGTTATCGACCTTGAGCTTGTAGCGCGAACCGACCACGTAGTCCTCCTGACCATGACCGGGCGCGGTATGTACCGCTCCGGTACCGGCCTCCAGGGTGACATGGTCACCGAGAATGATCGGTACCTCGCGCCGGTAGAAGGGGTGCTGCAGCTTCAGCCCCTCCAGTTCAGCCCCCTTGCAATAGGCCACCACGCGGTACTCCTCGACACCCCAGCGCCCCATGACATCCTTCAGCAGTTCATCGGCCACCAGCAGCCGTTCGGTACCGTGCTCGGCCACCCCGTCACACTGCACAATGACATAGTCGAGCTCGGGGTTGAGGGCCACCGCCTGGTTGGCAGGCAGGGTCCACGGTGTGGTGGTCCAGATCACCACGGAGACCGGCCCCTGCCCCTCATGCTCCTCGACATGGCGGCAACGGGCCATCAGTACCTCCTCGTCCAGCACCTCGAAACGCACGTCGATGGCCGGGGAGGTCTTGTCCTCGTACTCCACCTCGGCCTCGGCCAGCGCCGAGCCGCAATCGGTACACCAGTGCACCGGCTTGGAGCCCTTGTGCAGGTGGCCGCGCTCGATGATCTTGCCGAGGGTGCGGATGATATCGGCCTCGAACTGGTAGTTCATGGTGAGGTAGGGGTTGTCCCAGTCACCGAACACACCCAGGCGCTTGAAGTCCTCGCGCTGGCCATTGACCTGCTCGCTGGCATAGTCGCGGCAGGCCTGACGGAATTTGTCGGCATCCACCTTCACGCCCGCCTTGCCGATCTTCTTCTCCACCTGCAGTTCAATCGGCAGGCCGTGGCAATCCCATCCCGGCACATAGGGCGCGTCAAAACCGCTCAGACTCCTGGACTTGATGATCATGTCCTTGAGTACCTTGTTCACGGCATGACCGATGTGGATATTGCCGTTGGCATAGGGCGGGCCGTCATGCAGGATGAACTTGTCACGCCCCTCTCCGGCCTTGCGCATCAGGCCGTAGATATCCATCTCCTGCCAGCGCTTGAGCATCTCCGGCTCACGCTGGGCGAGATTGCCGCGCATGGGGAAGTCGGTTTGGGGAAGATTCAGGGTGTCTTTGTAGTCACTCACTTTTTGTTACTCTTTTAAACATGTCATCACCGCAAAGGCTGTTACTGCTCACCGAAGGGTGCGTAATTTACAGTCTATACACCACTTTGCGTTCTTGGCGCCTCAGCGGCCTTTGCGTTAACTGCCCGTTGGTTGAAATACTCCCTGGCCTGCGCCGCATCCAGCAGGATCTGCTCCTTCAGGGCGTCAAAGGACTCGAAACGTCGCTCCTCACGGATCTTGTGGAGAAAATCGACGTGCACATACTGACCATAGATATCACCGCTAAAGTCAAACAGGTGCACCTCCAGCAGGCTGCGGGTGCCATCTACCGTGGGGCGTGAACCGACGTTGGCCACCCCCATCACCGGTTCGCCCTCGATACCGAACATCTCCACGGCAAACACCCCCTCGACCGGGGCAGCCATGCGGTGCAGGAAGATATTGGCAGTGGGAAAGCCGATAATACGTCCGCGCTTGTCTCCGTGGGCCACTCGGCCACACATGCGGTAGGGGCGACCCAGCAACTGTTCGGCAATCTCCAGTTCGCCGGCCTGCAACGCCTCACGCACCCGGGTACTGCTCACCCGCTCTCCACCGAGGATGAAGGTATGCATATGGGCCACTTCAAAACCGTGTCGCTGACCGGCTTTTTGAAGCAGCTCAAAATCCCCGTTGCGCCCATTACCGAACTTGAAGTCATCACCCACCACCAGATAACGAATACCCAGGCCATCCACCAGCACCTGCTGGATAAACGCCTCGGCACTCAACGCGGCAAACTCCGGGGTAAAATCGATGCACAGCACCCGTTCGACCGAAAAGCGGCGCAGTGCCTTGAATTTCTCGCGAAACCGGGTCAGGCGCGGCGGGATCGGCCCGCTGCTGAAATACTCCTGCGGTTGCGGCTCAAAGGTGATCACCACCGTCGGCAGCTTCAGTGCCTCGGCCTTGTCTGCCAGTTGACCAAGCACCGCCTGATGGCCCAGGTGAACGCCATCGAAGTTGCCGATGGTGGCCACACAGCCATGGTGGTGTGGACGCAAATTGTGAAGACCGCGAATCAGTTCCATGTCAACCTAACGGGTGAATTGAAGCTATGGCGTAAAAGCGCCTGATTATACGCTAATTGCACCTGTGCTTTCACTGCCTAGTGGGTTTCACCACCCGTCTCCTTGCGCCTTGCCATCAGTTGAGCGGGCCGAACACCGGCCAGCAACAGCGCCACGAAGTAGAGTCCGATCCCGCTGCCGATCAGCAGCGCCAGACGGGAGGCCCGTTCCACCGCACTCCAGTCAAACCACAGTTGCAACTCACCGCGACCCCACCACAACAGCGCCGCCAGCAGCAGATTGGCCGGGATGATCTGCAGCATTAAGCGCGGCCACCCGGCCTCGGCCCGGTAGACGCCCGCTTTTTTCAGCCCCCGGTAGAGCAGCGCCGCGTTGATAAAGGCCGCCAGCGAGGTGGCCAGCGCCAGCCCTGCATGGGGGCCTTCAATGCCCAGCAGCACCATCGGCACCACAAACAGCAGGTTCATCGCCATGTTAGCCACCATCGCCTTGATGCCGATGCGCACCGGGGTGCGTGTATCCTGGCGCGCGTAGTAGCCCGGCGCCAGCACCTTGACCAGAATGAATCCCAACAGCCCCACGCCGTAGGCCTGCAGGCTCATGGTGGCATAGTAGGCATCCTCGGGGCGAAAGGCGTTGTACTGGAACAGCGTTGTGAGAATGGGGCCTGCCAGCAGCACCAGCCCGATGGCCGCGGGTATACCGATGAGACACACCCAGCGCAACGCCCAGTCGAGGGTACGGCCGAAGGATTCGGGGTCTGCCTCGGCATGCCGCCGTGAAAGGCTGGGCAGGATCACCGTTGCCAGGGCGATGCCGAACACCCCGAGCGGGAATTCGACCAGCCGGTCCGAGTAGTAGAGCCAGGAGACGCTGCCCGAGACCAGAAACGAGGCGATCACGGTATCGAGCAGCAGGTTGATCTGCGCCACCGAGGAGCCGAATATGGCCGGCAGCATCAGCTTGAGAATGCGCCGCACCCCCTCATGGCGCCAGCCCCAGCGCGGCAGCGCCAGCAGACCGAGCCGCTGCAGGGTCGGCAGCTGAAAGGCAAGCTGCACCAGGCCGGCGGCAAACACGCCCCAGGCCAGGCCGACCACCCCCCGCTCCAGCATTGGCGCCAGCCAGACCGCCGCACCGATCAGGCAGAGGTTGAGCCAGACCGGGGTGAAGGCCGGTACCGCAAAATGCCCATAGCTGTTCATCACCCCCCCGGCCAGGGCGGTCAGGGAGATGAACAGCAGATAGGGGAAGGTGATGCGCAGCATCTCCGCGGTGAGGGCAAATTTCTCCGGCTGGCCGATAAAACCGGGTGCGAACACAGTGACCACCGCCGGTGAGGCCAAGATGGTGACCAGCGTCAGCACCAGCAGCAGACCGCCCAGCGTGCCGCTGGTACGGGAGACCAGTTCACGCACCTCGGCCAGGCTGCGCCGGGCCTTGTACTCGGAGAGCACCGGCACGAAGGCCTGGGAGAAGGCTCCCTCGGCAAACAGGCGACGCAGGAAGTTGGGGATCTTGAAGGCAACGAAGAAGGCGTCGGTGCCCGCCCCGGCCCCGAACAGGTTGGCAAAGACCATGTCGCGCAGAAAGCCCAACACCCGTGAGATCAGGGTCCAGCCACCCACCGTGGCGGTGGATTTAATCAAGCGCTTGCTCATGCCGTCACAGCTACCTTTAATTGCTTGTATTTATTCGGTTTCGGGGTCAAGATGGGCATCTTACCGCGATGCCGTAGGCTGCGTCATGCGCTGATTGAAAAAAAGCAGCGGTTAGCGTTGACATGAAGGGCAAAAACACGCATAGTATGCGCCCTTCGATT
>JBFEUI010000108.1:0-9077 GCA_041547565.1 Thiohalomonadaceae bacterium | reverse complement strand
ATATTAAAAATAAAGAAGAATAAAAAGAGCGGTAACGTTATCTTTCTAAAACGACTGCGATTGCTAAAGAAAATGAAGAATACCCCAGGCAGACTCCAGAGGAATATAATCAATGAGAGAAGGAGTTCGCTAGTCTTGCCCTGGTTCCACAATAGGCGGAACGGATAAAAGAAATCGTGAAACATGCCGAATTCTACTAGCAGAAGAATTGCGCAAAGCCCTAGCGCGACAGACCTTCTAACGATGGAGTTAAACATCAAAACGACTCATCGTACCGGTTACATGAATGCACAAGAAGGACGGGTGTTCGTACATGGCCGGAATCGTACTTAAAATTGTGCTTCCAGTCCTTTCCTTGTCACACCCTTGCCTCATTAACACCAGCCCCGCATTTTGATGGCCTCTTCCATGTGTTTGAGTGCGTTGATCCACGCGCCGATGCGAATGGAGTTGGTGCCGTATTGCTGTTTGGCGTAGACGGCGGCGCGGTAGCCGGAGACCAGCCGCTTGCGGCGCAGGTGGTTGATAGTCTCTATATCCCAGTAGTCGTCACTCAAGCCCTGGGTGCGTTCCATCTGGCACAGGTGGACGCTGCCGGCATTGGCTAGCACATCGGGGATGAGGGGGATGCCGCGCTGTTGCAGGATGGCGTCACCCTCGACCGAGGTGGGGGCGTTGGCCGCTTCCACCACCATGCCGGCCTTGATATTGGCGGCATTCTCCTCGGTGATTACACCTTGCAGAGCGGCGGGGATCAGCACATCGCATTCACAGGCGAGCAGTGCCTCATTACTCAGCGCGGTGGTGCCGGCAAAGCCCTCGACATGGCCCGTCTCCTGCTTGTGCTGCAGCAGTGCCTGGACGTCGATTCCGTTTTCGTTGTAGACACCGCCGCGGCTGTCACTGGCGGCGATGACGCGGCAACCTGCCTCGTAGAAGCTGGTCGCTGCCACCGAGCCGACCTGGCCGAAGCCCTGGATAGCGATGCGCAGCCCCTCCAACTGCAGTCCCTGCTCCTTGGCCGCCTCGACGAAGACGTCGAAGACGCCGCGGCCTGTCGCCTCGTAACCGCCCAGCGAGCCGCCGAGGATCGGTGGCTTGTCGTTGATTGCCGCTGGTTCGTGGAAGCCAGTGATCGATTCGTACTCATCGAGCATCCACGCCATGGTCTGCAGGTTGGTGCCGATGTCGGCACCGGGTACATCGTAGGCGGAGCCCTTGGGGCGCAGGTAACGGATGTAGGCGCGGCAGAGCATTTCAAATTCCCTGTCGCTAAGTTCCCTGGGATCGGCCGCTATGCCACCCTTGCCGCCGCCAGCGGGGATGCGTCCGGCAGCGTGTTTGATCGACATAATCATCGCCAGCGACTTCACCTCGTCCAGGTCGAGGTCGGCGGAGATGCGGGTGCCGTCCCGGGAGGGGCCGAGGGCATCGTTGTAGCGCACGCGGTAGGCATCGAAGATGCGGCAGCTGCCGTTGTCCATCTTTAGCGGGATGCGGAAGATCACCACCCGTGCCGGCCCCGAGAGCCAGTTCATGATATCGGGGTCGATGCCGCCGATCTCGCCGGCCTGTTGCAAAAGATGGGTGCTTTGTTCGAGAAAATTGTACATTGTGACTCCCTGTGTTGATTTGCCAGCACTGCTCTTTCAAGCGTGGCCGATCGGGGCTGATGTTGCAAACGTGTCTGCGGGAGGCATAGCGGGTGCTTGTTACGGTTCCGTTTTCTCCTCATGCTGTTCGGTGTCCAGGCGCGGGTCCATCTCGAGCGAGGCCGGGGAGGTGCGTGCCATCGGGATAAACTCCTCCTGCTGTTCGACAGGCGGTGCGGTGCGCACATGGATGCGGTGGAGGGTGAACAGACCCACTGCCAGGAACGCAACGCTGTACAGCAACAGCAGACTGTGGGGACCGTAATGCTCCATGGTAATGCCAGCGACGATAGGGCCCAGCACCGCCCCAATCCCGTAGAGCTGCAGTAAACTTTGTGAGGCATCCAGGGCCTGTTCCGGCTGCAAAAGATCGTTAACGTGGGCCACGCTCAGGCTGTAGAGCGAAAAGGCAAAACCGCCAAACAGAAAGTAATTGCCATAGAGCAACAGAGGCGAATGCCCGCTGTACAGGTATAAGAGAAATGCCAGTATGGCTGCAGCAGTGGTAGTGATGCCCAGGATGCTGCGGCGGTCGACGTGATCGGAAAGCTTGCCTATCGGCCACTGTAGGAGCGCGCCACCGAGAATGGTGGCGCTCATCAGCCAGACGATGCCGATTTTATCCAGACCGGTTTGTGAGCCGTAGACGGCCATCATGCCCCAGAAGGCGCCCATAACCACACCGGAGGCGAAGGTGCCGATCACACCCAGGGGGGACTGGCGATAGACAACCAGCAGATGCAGCCGCGGTGATTCGATAAGTTGTGGCTGTTCCACGCGTGTGAGAGCGATAGGTACAACCGCGGCGGAGATCAGGATGCTGGTGATGGCGAAAAGACGGAAGCCTGCGATATTTGCCGTCAGTAACAGGTATTGCGCAGCGGCCAGGGCGAGAAAGGTGATGACCATGTAGGCGCTGAGGAACTGGCCGCGCCGGTCGTTCGGCGCCAGCGCATTAAGCCAGCTTTCGATGACCATATAAAAGCCGACCATGCAGATGCCGGTGACAATCCGCAGCAGGGCCCAGAACCAGGGATCAAAGATGAGCAGGTAGCTGATCGCCGCCGCCGAGGCGGTGGCCGCCATCGCGGCGTAGGCGCGTATGTGGCCGACACGCCTGATCAGCGGCGGGCACAGATAGGAGCCAATTGCGAATCCGATGAAGTAGGCGGACATCACGTAGCCGATGACAGGGGTCGGAAAGTTCTCATGCACCGCCCTCAGTCCCAGCAAGGTTCCCTGCAGGCCGATGCCGAGCAGCAGCAGAGCGGTACCCAGCAGCAGCGAGAAGATGGAGATGGCGATTCCAAGCATCTGATCAAATAGGGTGTGTGGTGATGAACGATCTTACTACTAGTGTAGCCACTCCTACCGTATGTGATTTGAACGCAGCGCTTACAATTTATGCCGATATCTTTTTTGCCTGTGCCAGCGGCAGACCGACAGTGAAACAGAGCAGGCCGCTGAGGATGCCGGGGGCGACGCTGTAGAGCATGCCCCCCATGCCCGTCTGCTGCCATAGCAGGAAACCGGCTACGCCGATGATGACCATGCCGATGGCAAGCGGCTGTGTGCAGCGGTAGCCCAGTGCATAGACGATGATCAGCGGGACAAAGGCCGAGCCGAGCAGTCCCCACGCATCCAGCACCAGGGCAAAGACTGTCTGTGTACCGGTCAGGGCGATGGCCGCTGCGACTCCCAACACAATCAGGGTGGCCAGCTTGGCGACGATCAGTGAATGGGTCTTGCCGGGATGCTGGACGAAATCCCGGGTGAGCGCCGCGGAGCAGGAGAGGATCAGCGAGTCGGCGGTGGAGAGGGTGGCGGCGAACAGGGCGGCCAGCACCAGGCCGACAAAGATGTCCGGCATGATGGTCTGCGCCATGGTCGGCAGTGCCAGTTCGGCATCGAAGGCGCTGTTCTCCGGAAAGGCGATGCGGCTGAGCAGGCCAACAATGATGGTGAAGCTGTAAAACAGCGTGAACCAGCTGTAGTAGTAAAGGCGCATACGGTTGATGCTGTGAGAGTCGTCCAGGCTGATGAAACGGATCACTATGTGCGGCTGGCCGATCACGGCGATGCCGCCAAACAACCAGCCGGTAATAAACAGTACGATCTCCAGCGTGCTGCTGTTGGGAAACCAGTCGAGGTAGTGGGGCTGCACCTGGGCCAGTTTGTACCATGCCGCATCCCAGCCGCCGGCGATCTCCAGCCCGCCGATGATCAGCACCAGCATGCCGAGGATCATGACGATGGACTGTGCCGCGTCGGTCCAGATCGAGGCATGCAGACCGCCGGCGGTGCTGTAGAGCAGCACGATAAGCGCGCCGATGAGGATCCCGGCCGACGGTTCCCAGTCGAGCAGTACGGCCGTGGCCTTGCTGCCGGCCTTGAGCTGGGCGGCAGCGTACAGGGTAAGGAAGAACACGGTGAGAATACCGGCGATACGTCGCAGGTGATGGTGATCGGTGTCATGCCAGTGGCCGAGCAGCCCGCCGAAGGAGTGGACCTTCTCCGAGCGCGAGGCGTCATGGATCTTCGCCACCGCCAGCAATGAGGCCATCAGGTCGCCGGCGATCCAGCCGATCATCAGCCATACCGACGACAGGCCGGTCTGGTAGGTCAGGCCGATCATGCCGATAAACATAAATCCGCTGTTGTTGGTGGCGACGGCGGACAGCCCGGTC
This sequence comes from Thiohalomonadaceae bacterium, assembly GCA_041547565.1. Classification (GTDB taxonomy): domain Bacteria; phylum Pseudomonadota; class Gammaproteobacteria; order Thiohalomonadales; family Thiohalomonadaceae; genus JBFEUI01. The sequence goes on along the minus strand of JBFEUI010000108.1, from coordinate 4,738 downwards.
AGCCAGGCGGGCACCGATTTTCCGGCGACCAGATAATCCTCCTGGGTTTTCTGTCGGGTGATCATCGATGACATGCCGATGCCAAGGAAGATCAACATGAAGATGAGGAAGCTGGCTGTGAGCATGATGTGCGCCTTTGTATTAGGGTCGATGTGGTGGTTCTTCAGCCGCGCTGCGAATGTTCAGTTGTCTGCATGCAGCTGTTTCAGTCGCGTAAAGTCGATGATAATCATCAGGCGGCCGTCGTGTTCAATGGTCCCCTGTATCAGCGGGTTGTCCCTGCCGTAGCCGGCCTGCTCGATGCGGGAGCTGTCGATACTCAGAATTTCGGAAACCTCGTCAACCACCACACCGAAGCGGTTTTCCCCGCACGTGAAGGTGATGATCTTGTTTTGTCCCGTGCAGGGTGCAGGCGCCAAAGCGGTCAGGGCGCGCCCCGAGAAAATGGTGATCACGCCACCGCGGATATCAAGCATGCCAAGTGTCTCGGGAGGGCTGCCGGGAATGGGATTGGGGTCCTCGTAGGGGATGATTTCCTGAACGGTAGCCGTGTCGTGCAGATACCATTCATCGGCAAGTTGAAAGCATAACCACTGCTTTTCCATCGGCTGTTCCTGGGGGAAAACCTGTTATGTTTGGCCCTGTTTGGCGGGCATGGCGATTAGTTCGTTGATCTTCCCGGTGATGCGCAGGTTCTCCAGACTCTTGTCGGTGCGGGCCTCCTCGAGGTAGGTGCCGGACAGTTCCACTGCCATTTTCAGGTCCTCGAATGCCGCCTCGGTCTGGTTGAGGGTGTCGAAGGCGCAGGCCCGTTGATAGTGCGCATAGGCGTAGTCGGGCTGAATGCCCAGTGCCTTGTCGCACAGGTTCAGTGCCCACTCGGCCTCACCGATCTCCAGTACGGCATCGGCCTTGTAGGTGAGTGCCTCCACGTCCTCATCATTGAAGGCGAGGATCTGGTCATAGACCTCGATCTTCGCCTGCGGTGTCGCCTCCAGGCCCGCGCGCATCCACAGCGAATGGATGGTGTTGGTGCGTGAAATCTCCTCCTGGGCCGAGATGATGCGCTCGGTGCGGTCCTTCAGTTTCTGCTCCAGGTCATAAAGGCGGGCCTCGTACTCCTCGGAGATGGCGTGCACCTTCTGCTCGACATGTTCACTGAGGCGGTTGCGGATATCGCGCAGTGACGTCCAGCCGACCAGCGCCAGGATGGAGGCGGCCGCGGCGATGACATAGAAGATATTATTGACCGTGCTGGTGGTGTAGTTGATGGCGCGGTCCGAGACCTCCAGCTGCGTGCGTGCGAATTTCTCGGCAAACTCGATACGCTGATTCTGCATTTCCACACGCAGTGCCTTGACCTCATCCAGCATGTAGCGCTCGACAAAAGGATTGTAAAGCGGCTTGTTAAGCTGCTCGATACCTTGCCCGGCCTCCGCGTCACGGTTTTGTGCGGCATGAGCCGACAGGGGTGCGCTCGTGATGAGCAGAAGCAGCAACAGGCGTATCAGGCAAGGCATATGGCATCACCGTAATCGTGAGGTTCGATAAGGTTGTTGTGCAGGCTTCTGACCGCCTCCTCATAGTCCGCCTCGTCAATGACAAACTGCATGTCGACCTGGCGCATCGACTGGTGCAGGGCGAGGATGCTGATGCCGCTGCCGGCCAGCGATGAGACCGCCTTGGCGAGGATGCCGGGCACCTGCATGTCGCTGCCGATGGCCGAGACGATGGCGACCTTGCGGTGGTTGGTCTCGGCACCGGGGTAGTTCTCCTTGAGCACTTTCATGATGCGCTTGGTGGTCTTGAGGTTGCACGCCAGGTAATGAGTGAGGGTGTTGGCGTTGGTGTCCTTGGTAACCACGGTGGCGCGGAAGCGGCGGAACACATCGAGCAGGCTCTTCTCGTAGTCGTCGTTTTTGCCCACCATGTCCTGATCGAACAGTTCGATGGCGTGCAGGTGCTGGCGGCCGGCGATGATCTCCACGCACGGGGTGTTGCTTATATAGTCGCCGGTGATCAGGGTGCCGCTGTGTTCCGGTTCAAAGGTGTTCTTGATGCGCAGCGGTATGTCCTGTTGGCGCAGCCCCTTGGCCGCGCGCGGGTGGATCGCCTCCATGCCCAGGTTGGCCAGCTGGTCGGCCACATCGTAATTGGTGCGCCCGATAGGCACGCTCTTCTCATCCCCCACCACGCCCGGGTCGGCGCTGCTCAGGTGGTACTCCTTGTGGATGATGGTCTCGGCGGCACCGGTGATGACTGCGATGCGGCTGAAGGTCATCTCGCTGTAGCCGCGGTCGAAGGTGGCCATCAACCCCTCCTGGCAGTGGGCGTAGCCGGTGACGATGGGCAGTTCGGTGGCAAGGTCGATATCGGCGAAGGCCTGTTCGATGACCTCGTCGAGCGGCAGGGCCTCGTTCGCACTCCAGCCGGACAGATCGACAAAGCGGGCATTGATGCCTTCAAGCCGCAGCAGTTGCGAGGTGTTCCAGGCACTGTGCGCCTCACCGATGCTGGCGAGCATCTCGCGCACGGTCAGCAGGTGATCCTCCAGTTCGAAGTGGCCGTGCTCACAAAGACGCTCCAGGTTGTCCAGTACCTGTTCGGCCTCATCCAGGCGCTGACCGATAAACAGGTTGGCGTCAGCCAGAAGCTGCTCATCATCGAACAGCTCCGCATTGGTCTGCTGCATCAGGGTGCGCAGGGCGTGCAGGGCGGAGCGCCAGGAGGCGTCATCGTCATCATTGGTAAACAGGGCGTAGACGCCCGGCTTGCCGGTCTTTTTGTGTTCCAGCAACTGGTCGGTGATGCCGCCGTAGGCCGAGACGACAAAGATGCGCCGGTAGAGTGCCTCAGACTCGCGTGATCCGACAATGATATTGTCGCGTACGGCCTGGTAGTTGCTCATGGAGGTACCGCCAATTTTCTCGACAGTATGGTTCATTTTTTTAACTCCTGTTGTTCAGCGCAGGCGATACAGTGGCGTGCGGTGGGAACCATTGTCAGCCGTGCAACGGGGATCTCGTCACCGCAGGATGCACACTCGCCAAATGAGTTGTCATCAATGTGTTTCAGTTGCAGTTGCAGGGCAGAGAGTTCCCGGCGGTTTTTCTCCAGCAGTGCGCTGTCGATGCTGATCCCGCTCAGCACATCGACCCGTGTCGCCTCGTCATGAAGCGTTTCGGTCTTTTCGCCGGGCGATGCATCGATGCTCAACTGAATGTCCTGTAATTCGGCAATGCGTGATTCGATGGTCTTTTTGAGTATCAGCTTGTTACGCTTATCCATATCAAACAGTCGCGTTTGTTGCGTGTGTTCGGGTTATGTTGGCATGCGGGCAGAAGGCCCGTGTGTCATGACATGTCGTAATCTCAACGTGTCAGGCAAAGTGGCTGCGCCACAGGTATGTGACGCAGCATTTTGTGATTCACAGTGGTGTTAACCCCTCTGCCTTACTGTTTGCGCGCTTCTTCATATTTACTTTGCATGGGGTGGGGGGCGTAGGCACCGTCCTTGTCGTGTACTTCGCGGCCGGTGATCGGGGGGTTGAAGGTGCAGATCAGGCGCATATCCTCCTTGCCGCCACGCAGCAGATGATCATCGTTGTCGTTAAGCAGATACATGGTACCGTCGGTGATCGGGTAGATCTTGCCGGTCTTGAGATCCTCGATCTCGCCATCGCCGCCGACACAGTAGACCGCCTCCATGTGGTGCTTGTACCAGATGTGGGTTTCGGTACCGGCCTTGATGATAGTCTCGTGGAAAGAGAAACCGACTCCATCGTCGTTGAGCACGAAACGGCGGCTGATCCAGTTGCCGTTCTCGGCATGCACCTCGCGCTCGGTGCCCTTGATCTCCTCCAGCGTACGCACGATCATGCGGCGCTCCCGCCCTTGCGGGCCAGGTCGCTGCGGTCGAGCACTGCACCGATCGCCTGGTCGATGAGCGCTATGCCTTCGCGCAGGGTCTCCTCCTCGATGGTCAGCGCCGGCAGGAATTTGACCACGTTGTCGTCGGCACCGGCCAGCTCAATGATCAGCTTGTTGTCGAAGGCCTCCCTGGAGACCTCGCCGGCGAAACCGCCGCGCGGTATATCCAGACCCCACACCATGCCGCGACCGCGCAGTTCGATGTCGAGCTGCGGGTACTTTTCGACGATCCTGGTCAGTTCCTCCTCCATGATCTTGCCCTTGTACTTGATCGACTCGGCAAAGTCGTCGTTCTCCCAGTAGGTCAGTGCCTGGGTGGCGGCGACAAAGGCCAGGTTGTTGCCGCGGAAGGTGCCGGTGTGTTCGCCCGGCTGCCACTGGTCCAGCTCCGGGCGCATCAGCAGGATGGCCATGGGCAGACCGCCGCCGATGGACTTGGACATGCAGACCATGTCGGGCTTGATGCCGGCCTCCTCGAAGCTGAAGAAGGTGCCGGTACGGCCGTTACCCACCTGGATGTCGTCGATGATCAGCAGGATGTCGAACTCGTGGCACAGCTCCTCGAGTTCCTTGAGCCAGGTTAAGCTGGCGACATTGATACCGCCCTCGCCCTGTACGGTCTCGACGATGATCGCCGCCGGCAGGTCGATACCGGAGGAGCCGTCCTCGAGGAACTTGCGCAGGTAGTCGATGGTGTTCACGTCCGGACCGAAGTAGCCGTCGAACGGCACCGAGTCGGCATTGTTGCGTGCACCGTAGGACTCATCGCGATAGAAGTCGTTACCGGTCACCGCCAGGGCGCCCATGGT
>JBFEUI010000107.1:0-9387 GCA_041547565.1 Thiohalomonadaceae bacterium | reverse complement strand
GTGTAGATGGACATTACCGAGTTGCTGGCCTTTAGCGTAAAAAACGGTGCATCGGATTTGCACCTCTCTGCGGGGTTGCCGCCGATGATTCGTGTTGACGGGGATGTGCGGCGTATCAACCTGCCTGCGATGGAGCACAAGGAAGTCCACAGCATGGTGTATGACATCATGAATGACGAGCAGCGCAAGGATTTTGAGGAGTACCTGGAGACGGACTTTTCATTCGAGATAAAGGGCCTGGCGCGTTTTCGTGTCAATGCCTTCAACCACAATCGCGGTGCTGGCGCGGTCTTCCGTACCATCCCCTCCAAGATCCTGACGCTGGAAGAGCTCAACTGCCCGGCAATTTTCCGTGATATCACCGACAACCCGCGCGGCATCGTGCTGGTCACCGGCCCGACCGGTTCGGGTAAATCCACCACCCTGGCGGCGATGGTCAACTACAAGAATGAAACCGACTACGGCCATATCCTGACGGTTGAGGATCCGATCGAATTCGTGCACGAGTCGAAAAAGTGTCTTATCAACCAGCGCGAGGTGCACCGTGACACCCTCGGCTTTAACGAGGCGTTGCGCTCGGCCCTGCGTGAAGACCCTGACACCATTCTGGTCGGTGAGATGCGTGACCTGGAGACCATCCGTCTGGCACTGACCGCGGCCGAGACCGGTCACCTGGTGTTCGGCACCCTGCACACCAGTTCGGCGGCCAAGACTATCGACCGTGTGGTCGACGTATTCCCGGCCGATGAGAAGGACATGGTGCGTGCCATGCTCTCCGAGTCGCTGCGGGCGGTTATCTCGCAGACGCTGATCAAGAAGATCGGTGGCGGCCGTGTCGCCGCCCACGAGATCATGATTGGCATCCCAGCGATACGAAACCTGATACGTGAGAACAAGATCGCCCAGATGTATTCGGCGATCCAGACCGGACAGCAGTACGGCATGCAGACCCTGGATCAGAACCTGCAGGAACTGGTACAAAAGGGGCTGATTAGCAAACAGGATGCACGAATGAAGGCGGCCAACAAGGACAGCTTCCAGTAGGCCGAAAGAGTGGAGTAACAGACGATGGATTTTGATTCACTGCTAAAGTTGATGGTCCACAAGAATGCCTCGGACCTGTTTATTACCGCCGGCATCCCGCCCAGCATGAAGATAAGTGGCAAGATAACGCCCGTCTCCAAGGGCAGCCTGACACCCGACCAGGCCAGGCAGATCGTGTTCGGTATCATGAACGAAGACCAGCGCGAGGAGTTCGAGGACACCCAGGAGTGCAACTTTGCCCTGAGCCGCTCGGGCATCGGCCGTTTTCGTGTCAACGTGTTCCAGCAGCGCAACCAGGTCGGCATGGTGCTACGTAAGATCGAGATCCATATCCCCACCATGGATGACCTCAACCTGCCCCATATCCTGCGTGACCTGTCGATGACCAAGCGCGGCATCGTGCTGTTCGTCGGTGGTACCGGTACCGGTAAGTCGACCTCGCTGGCCTCCATGCTCGACTACCGCAACCAGAACAGCTCCGGCCATATTATCACCGTTGAGGACCCCATCGAGTACGTGCACCAGCACAAGGGCTGCATCGTCACCCAGCGCGAGGTGGGTATCGACACCAAGACCTTCGAGGACGCGCTGGTCAACACCCTGCGACAGGCACCCGATGTCATCCTCATCGGTGAGATTCGTCACCGCGAGACCATGGAACACGCCGTGGCCTTCGCCGAGACCGGTCACCTTTGTCTGGCCACCCTGCACGCCAACAACGCCAACCAGGCGATGGACCGTATTATCAACTTCTTCCCGGAAGACCGCCGCCCGCAGCTGTTGATGGACCTGTCGCTCAACCTCAAGGCGACGGTGGCGCAGCGGCTGATCCCGCTAGCCAGTGGCGAGGGCCGGCGGGTGGCCGTCGAGGTGATGATCAACTCGCCGCTGATGGCGGACCTCATCCTCAAGGGCGCGGTGCATGAGATGAAGGAGTTGATGAAGAAGTCCAACGAGCTGGGGATGAAGACCTTCGACCAGGCGTTGTACGAGATGTACCGGGACGGCTATATCACCCAGGAGGACGCGCTGCGCAATGCCGACGCCCCCAACGAGGTACGCCTGATGATCAAGCTGGGCCAGTCTGAAGAGGCTGCCGACGAACTGACATCGGGGCTGGATGGTCTGACCCTGGAGGAGACCGACGACGATGGTTCGTCAATGATGCGCTAGCCGGCCGCTGCACTGCCCGTCAGGCGAACACCTGGCGGGCATCGAATACCGGGCCGTCGACGCAGACCCGTTTCATTGCAGGACCCTTGTCGGACTGCACCTCCACCACACAGCCGGCACAACCGCCGACACCGCAGGCCATAAACTCCTCCATCGATACCTGGCAGGGCAGTCGGTACTCGCGTGCCAGCGCTGCAACCGCCTCGAGCATCGGATGCGGGCCGCAGGCGAACACCTCGACCTCCTTGCGCTGTTCCTCAGTCAGCGCATTCAGCCAGTGGCGCGCCAGGTCGGTGACATAGCCCTCGAAACAGCCTGCATAGCCCTGCTGGCTGGCAAGGCGGCTGGCAATGCCCCAGTCCTCGAGTAGGGGCATGGCGCCTATCACCTCGGCGGGTATGCCGGGCACCATGATCTGCGAGGGCTGCGCCTTGAACGGGAAGGGGACCTCCGAGCCAAGGATTGCGAACGGTTGATAGGCGCCCTTTATCTCACGCAGCGCATCGGCCAGAAACACCATGGGGGGCATGCCGACACCGCCACCTATCAAAAGGGGGCGTGGGTGGTCCATATGGGGAACAAACCGGTTTCCGATGGGCCCCATCACGTTTATCTTCTCACCCACCTCACGCCGCGACAACAGGGCGGTACCTTCCCCGAACACCTTGTATAGCAGATCCACCCAGCCGTTTTTGCCATCCACACGCATGATGGAGATGGGCCGTCGCAGCGGGCGCGCCGGGTCGACCGTAACGTGGACAAACTGCCCGGCCCGGGCCCGTTCGGCGATTTCCGGGGCGTGGAGCCGCATCTGATACTGATCGCCGTCAAAGGCCTGGTGCTCCAGGAGCTTTGCTTCGACAACATAAATGGAGTTTCGCTGCTTGTTGCTCATTGATTTGCTTCTCTGGGTACGGGGGAACAGCGATTACTGTTCGCCGTCGGCTTGATAGACAATGCGTCCCTGCAGCAGGGTGTAGCGGACCTTGCCTTTGACCTCCCAGCCAAGGAAGGGGCTGTTCTTACCCCGGCTGGCCAGGCTGTTCTCCGAGACGTGCCAATACCGCTCCGGGTCAAAGATACAGATATCGGCATTGGCACCTGCCGAGAGCGTGCCGGCCTCTATCCCGAGGATAGCGGCAGGTTGCTGGGTGAGCCGGGCGAGTGCATCACCGATGGACATGTGCTCCTCATCCGCCAGGCGCAGGGTGATGGGCAACAGGGTCTCGAGGCCGGATACCCCCGCCTCGGTGGCGGCGAACGGTGCCAGCTTGGCATCGACATCATGGGGTTGGTGGTCGGAACAGACGGCATCGATGATGCCATCGGCCAGCGCGCTGCAGATGGCGTCGCGGTCACGCTGACCGCGCAGCGGCGGGCGCACGTGGCACAGGCTGTTGAAGCCGGCGACATCCATATCGGTCAGGAACAGGTGGTGGGCGGCCACATCCGCGCTGACCGGCATTCCCCGCTCCTTTGCCTCGGCGATCAGTTCGATGGCCCGGGCGCTGGAGAGCTGGCTGAAATGGGCGCGCACACCGGTCTGTTCGATCAGCATAAGGTCGCGACTGACGGCAATGACCTCGGCGCACTCGGGGATCCCGGCCAGCCCCAGACGGTTGCTCAGCGGACCCTCGTGAACGCAGCCGTCACCGGCCAGCCAGGGGTCCTCGGCGTTGATCATGACGGTCAGCCCCAGGGTGGCGGCATACTCCAGGGCGCGGCGCTGCACCCGGGTGTTGATCACGGCATGCTGTGCGTTGCTCATCACCACGCAGCCGGCATCATGGAGCGACTGCATTTCACTCAGTTGCTCCCCCCTGAGACCGTGGGTCAGGGCGCCGCTGGGCAGTACGCGTGCCTGGCCGCTCTCCTCCGCCAGGCGCAGGACCTGCTGGGCTACAGCGGGGGTGTCAATAATCGGATCGGTATCCGGCGGGCAGCATAGGGTGGTGATGCCGCCGGCAGCGGCCGCGCGGCTCTCGCTGGCGATGGTGCCCTTGTGCTCCTGTCCTGGCTCACGCATACGGGCGCGCAGATCGACCAGTCCCGGGCAGACGATACAGCCTGCGGCATCGATGGTGGTGTCAGCGGAGAAATGCTCCGGTACCTTGCCCAGTTCCAGGATCCTACCGCCGTCAATATAGAGATCGGCGTGGGTGTCGATCTGGTTAGCCGGGTCGATGATGCGGCCGCCTGTAATCCTGATCCCCATCTACGATGCCCCTCCCGAGTCAAGTTCAGCCCCCGGTTGGCGGCCGAGGCACATGGTCATTACCGCCATGCGGGTGGCGATGCCGTTGCTCACCTGCTCCAGGATCACCGACTGCGGCCCGTCGGCGACACTGGAGGCGATCTCCACCCCGCGGTTGATGGGGCCGGGGTGCATCACAATGGCGTCAGGTTTGGCGAGGGCCAGTTTCTCTTCGGTCAGACCGTAGAGCTGGAAATACTCGTGTTCACTCGGCAGCAGGGCACCCTGCATCCGCTCACGCTGCAGCCGCAGCATAATCACCACGTCGGCGCCCTCAAGCCCCTGCCTCATATCGTGAAACACGTGTACGCCAAGATTGTCGATGGTGGTGGGGATGAGGGTCTTGGGACCGATGACCCTGACCTCCGTGACGCCCAGTGTGGTCAGCGCATGGATCTGGGAACGGGCCACGCGCGAGTGCAGGATATCACCGACGATGGCGACCTTGAGCGGGGCGAACTCGCCCTTGCGTCGGCGAATGGTGAACATATCGAACATCGCCTGCGTGGGGTGGGCATGGCGGCCGTCGCCGGCGTTAATAACGCTGACGTGGGGGGCGACATGTTGTGCGATAAAGTGGGCGGCACCGCTCTCGGCGTGGCGCACCACGAACATATCGCAGTGCATCGCCTCCAGGTTGTGCAGCATGTCCAGCAGGCTCTCGCCCTTGGAGGTGGCGGAGGTGGCGATGTTGATGTTCAGTACGTCTGCGGAGAGGCGCTTGGCGGCCAGTTCGAAGGTGGTGCGGGTGCGGGTGCTGGTCTCGAAAAAGAGGTTAATAATGGTCTTGCCGCGCAGCAGCGGCACCTTTTTCACCGATTGGGCTCCGACGCTGGCGAATGACTCGGCCATGTCGAGGATGTCGACCAGTTGCTGGCGTTTCAGTCCCTCTATGCTGAGGAAGTGACGCAGGTTTCCCTGTTCGTCCAGTTGTGGGTTATTTTTCTTCATCGCGTGATACGGTCACGAGTGCGAGTTCATCCGGGCCGCTCAACTTGACCTGCTCGTTTGGGCCCAGTTCCATTTCGAGGGCTGCCACGTCCGCCTGGATCGGCAGTTCGCGACCGCTGCGCTCGACCAGCACGGCCAGGATAACCGATGCGGGTCGGCCGTAATCAAATATTTCATTCAGGGCGGCACGAATGGTGCGCCCCGTCTGCAGTACATCATCGACCAGGATGATCGAACTGTCATCCACCTCAAACGGCAGGTTGGAGGGCATCACCTGGGGATGGACACCGATACGGGAGAAATCGTCACGGTAGAAGCTGATGTTCAGCTGTCCCAGCGGCGTCTCCAGGCCCAGCAACCGGTGCAGGCGCTCTGCCAGCCAGACCCCGCCGGTGTGGATGCCGATCATGCGGGGCTGCTTGATGTCCCGCTCCGCCAGCAGCTGGTTGAGCTGTGCGGCCATTGCCGACAGCAGTTGCTCAACGTCGTGTGTGTTATCGTTTGTCATGCCTGTTCACTGGGCCGGTTTTGATCCAGCCATGTCTGCAGAATGGTTTGGGCAGCCAGGCGGTCTACCTCGCCCTTGTCGTAACCGCCCCTCCCTGCTGAGCCGAGCGCCTGCTCCGCCTCGATGGAGGTGAGGCGTTCATCCACATGGTGTACCGGCAGATTGTACCTGCCGGCAAGGCGATTACCAAAACGCCTTGCTGCACGGGTCATGTCATGCTCGCTGCCGTCCATGTGCAGCGGCAGGCCGACCACCAGGGCGACCGGCTGCCACTGTTCAATCAGTGTGCTGATGGCCGACCAGTCCGGGGCACCGTCACGGTTGTTCAGGGTGGTCAATGGCCGTGCGCTGCCCGTGAGTGTCTGGCCGATGGCCACGCCGATGCGTTTGCTGCCGAAGTCGAAGCCGAGCAGGGGACCGTCGCTGCTCACGCGTGCCCGGTCTCGCTGGAGAGCAGGTTGAGATCGACACCGAGCAGTGCGGCTGCGGCGGACCAGCGCTTCTCTGTCGGCATCTCGAACAGGATCTCCTCACTGGCGGGACCGCTCAGCCAGGCGTTGTCGGCCATTTCCTGCTCCAGTTGGCCGGCGCCCCAGCCGGCATAACCCAGGGCGATGAGGTAGCGCCGGGGACCTTCACCGTGCGCGATCGCGGTGAGGATGTCGCGCGAGGTGGATACGGCAATCGACTCGGTGACCTCGAGGCTCGATTCCCAGACGCCGACAGGGGAGTGGATGACAAAACCGTGTTCGCGTTGTACCGGTCCGCCCTCGTAGATCTGGCAGGCGGTATCGACGCTCAGGCTCGGTTCTATCTCAAGCTGTTCCAGTACATCGTTCAGGGTGATCTCCATCGGCCGGTTGATGACGATGCCCATCGCCCCCTTGTCGTTGTGCTCGCAGATGTAGGTCACGGTATGGGAGAAGTTGGGATCGGCCAGCCCCGGCATGGCGATCAGAAAGTGGTTGGTCAGCGGTGACATTTCATTCATAGGCTGTAGTATCGGGAAGCTTGCTGCCGCATACAAGTTAAAAGATACAAGAGAAAAGAAAAACAGGGGGTTGAGGACGACCTTGCCGGATCGTTAACCGAGGGTTCCTTTTCTCTTGTAACCTGCATCTTGATACTAGTTTGTCGACAGGCGGTAGTCGCTCTCGAATTTCCAGGTGCGCACGATTTCCAGGATATCGAACTCCTTCTTCATTTCAGGGGAGAAGGGGGCGAAGGGCGAGGCCATGCGCACGATGCGCACTGCGGCGTCATCCAGTACCTTGTGGCCCGAGGAGCGTATGACTTTGGCCATTTGCACGGCGCCATTGGGCTTGAGTCGCACCACCATGGTCAGGTAGCCGGAGAGCTTGCGGCGCTTGGCCTCCTGGGGGTAGTTGAGGTTGCCGACACGCTCCACCTTGTCCTGCCAGGTTTTCAGATAGAGGGCATCGCGGTACTGTTTGGTCCTGGCGGTGATGGTCTTGACCCGCGGGCGCTGGGCATAGATCTGTTGCCGCTGGCTGATTTCGGCGCTGATACGCGCAATCTCCAGGCTGCGCTGCATCAGTTCGCTCGCCGTCGGGGTGTCCGGCAGTGTCGGTGTCGGTTCGGGTTGGGCGAGCTTCGTCTTGAGGCGGCTGTCGTCCTTGGCCGCCAGGGTCTGCTTGCTGGTCTTGCGTACCGGCTGGGGGGCCGGGGAGCTGGCCGGCGCCGAGTTGGCCGCGTTGCCGCGCGTCTGGATGGGGCGCGGATTGGCGAAGGCACTCGAGGGGCGCACCTTCTCCTTGACATCCCCCCCGCCGGACTGGTCGACCTGCGCCAGGTAGTCGGCCTTCTCCGGCGCCTTGTCGCTCTTGCTGTGGACCAGGGTGATCTCCAGCGACAGCGGGGAGGGCTCGTTTTTGAGGCGATCGGCCAGGTCGAAGCTGATGCCGAGAATCACAATCGCGTGAAGTGCCGCCGCAAGAAACAGGGTCAGACCGAGCCGGTCACTGTTACTGATGTGAGGTGCAGTCTGTGCGATCATGGATACGACAGTAAATTCGGAAAACTGGAAGATACAGGATTGTAGAGCCCCTTGACCAGTTGCTAGTTCACTGTTTTCGTTAATTTATCTTCGATCGCCCGCATCAGGTCGCCACCGATGTCGAGGCCGTAGATCCGGTCCAGTTCGCGGATGCAGGTCGGGCTGGTGACATTGATCTCGGTGAGGTAGTCACCGATGACATCAATGCCGACAAACAGCAGACCGCGTTCACGCAGGCTGGGGGCCACCTGCTCACAGATCCAGCGGTCGCGCTCGCTCAGTTCCACGCCGACACCGCTGCCGCCTGCCGCCAGGTTACCGCGCAGTTCGCCTTCGGCGGGCACCCGGGCCAGGGCATAGGGCACGGGTGTGCCGTCGATCAGCAGGATACGCTTGTCGCCCGCGCTGATCTCGGGGATGAAGCGCTGCGCCATGGCGTAGCGCCGGCCGTGGTCGGTGAGGGTCTCGATGATCACGCTGGTGTTGGGGTCGCTTGCCCCCAGCTTGAAGATGGAGGCCCCGCCCATCCCCTCCAGCGGCTTGAGGATGGCCTCGCCCTGCTCGGCAACGAAGGCCCGCAGCCGGGCCGCATCGCGGCTGACCAGTGTCGGCGGGGTGCACTGGGGAAACCAGCTGGTAAAGAGCTTTTCATTGGCATCGCGCAGGCTCTGCGGACGGTTGACGACCAGGGTGCCGTTGGATGCGGCCTGTTCCAGCAGGTAGGTGGCGTAGATGTACTCCATGTCAAACGGCGGGTCCTTGCGCATCAGGATCACGTCAAGCTGCGACAGGGGCGCTTCAACCGCTTCACCCAGTTCATACCAGCACGCCTCATCGGCAAACACCCGCAGTGGCCGCATCCGGCCGCTGGCGATACCGTCACGCAGGAACAGATCGTCCATCTCCAGATAGTGCAGTTCCCAACCGCGTGCCTGTGCTGCCAGCAGCATGGCGAGGGAGGAGTCCTTGTGGTAGCTGATGGCCCCGATGGGGTCCATCACCACGCCCAGTCGAACGCTCATGGTCTAGGCCACCTCCGAGATTTCACGGGCAGCGGCCAGCAGGGCGAGGCGGGCAATGACGCCATAGGCGTAGAAGCGGTTAATGCCGGCATCCGGCTCCTGGCTGCTGTCGGGTTTGTTGCACACCTCGGCAAAGGCCAGCGGTTCGAAGTGCATACCCGGGGCATTGAGGTTTTCGTTGGGGCCACGTTCCTTGTGTACCCGGTAGAAACCGCCGACCACGAAGTGGTCGATCATGTAGACCACCGGTTCGGCCACCGCTCCGGGGTCGCCCCAAGTCTCAAAGGTGTAGACGCCCTCCTGCAGGATGACGCGGGTGACCGCCTGCCCCTCCTTGGTTTTGGACATGCGCGTGCGCTGCTTGCGGTTGAGTTCGTGCACCTCCTCCGGGCTGTGGACCACCATGATACCCATGCCG
>JBFEUI010000106.1:0-9601 GCA_041547565.1 Thiohalomonadaceae bacterium | reverse complement strand
TACGGTCGCGGATCTGACATTACCTAGTAATGACTTGGATAACAACATGGTTTTAGACAGCAATCGGTTTGGGTAGAAAAATGGAAGGGTAGTGAATGTGAACATTGGCGTTCACGTTTGTCTCCGCTCCTCCCCTTTAAACTATATTTCAACAATGATCCTAGGGTAACTCTTTCTTGGGATACAATTATGCAAATATTGAGTACAGGTGCTAGCGATGGTCCTATAGCAACATCTTGTTTCATCGAAGATATTTCATTGTTGGTTCCAGGTGGGATTTTATTGCAGCTAGTCATCGGTATGAATTGTTCGACTGGCAATGCACACTCGTTAAGCAGCGCGCATTGCCAGTTTCTTACTAAAAAGGTTCTAAGAAATCAGATGATGTGACTGTAACGTCGGTTACCGAACTCTATAGCATAAATATCTGAAATGAGACGATGGTATGAGATACAGCAACTCATTAAACGCATTGGTTTTTTCTCTATTGCTTTTTTTTGTGCTATCTATGGCTGGTTGCGCAACAGCGGATAAGAGCTACAAGGCAACAATGCTCTACCCCCAAAAAGTTGGGGAAGGCGACTTAGTAATGGTTTTTATGAACAACGGCGATGAGTTTAGATTTATTGTTGAAAAAAAGGAGAAAAATGTACTTGTGGGTAAGGAGGTGATGCTAAACCAGGAAAATGACAAGTACAAAGAAACTGGAAATTCGATAGAAGTCCAAGTTAAAGATATTCAGTATGCTGCAATTCTCAGTCTTGAAAATAAAGAAGAAGTTGTTTCAATCCATGGTTTCTACATTATGATGTTCGTTGCAGGTCTTGTTTTATTAACCTTATAGAAGAATATGGGGTTCTTTCAAAACCAGCATATGAACTAGTAGAAGTTTCAGGATTCGCCGTGGCTTTGTATGGATTTGCATAGGGGGGGTTATGGATATAGGACAAGAAATAACCAAGCATCTTGAATGGATAGAAAATATTGCATCACTTCTTGGCGACGAAAAAATTACTGAAGAAGACCTTCAGGCAATTACCCAACATGACAAATGCGCACTTGGGCAATGGTTGATTTCCGAGTCTTCAATGCGATTCAAGGATTTTCCTGAATTTGAGAAGTTGATCGAGGACCATGATGCATTTCATAAATTGGCTGGAAACCTAATAACTGCATTGCATCTGGGAAAAGAGGCTGAAGCGGTTAAGTCAGGGGAACAGTTCATTGAGATGTCTCAAAAAGTAATTAAGCACCTGCAGCTTCTTCAAGAAAAAAACGGTAAAGAACCTGACGAAAATAATTCAGGTAAAATATGATCCGATACCATTCTGGTGTTCATAAAGGAAGAAAATTGCTGCAAAATCCGGCGTATAACTTCAATCAGCCAGTAAGAAGGCTGTGGTCTTGGCTGCGCCTCGCCCCCTTTTATGCGCGCGTTGAACGTTTGCTATTTGCACGGAAGCAGACCACATACTAGCCTCTTTTGAGTTCTACTACGGTCGCATCTGAGAAACGGCATTTTCAGTAAAACGTATCAACCTGCCTGTGCAGCGACACACGTTTTATTGATAGTGTCGTTTATGCGAAACGCAGATAGCTGTATTGCCATGCGTGGCCCGTGCATTGCTCAAGTCTGGCCAGCAACGCCTCGCTGGGTACCGCCTCACCCTCGAAGACGCCCCATACCTTGATGAAAAAGCGTCCGAATGCGGCGCACTGTTTCCACTTCAGCTTTTCCGGGCGTTGCGATGTATCGCAGGCGGGGCAGGTCCAGCGGTACCCGACCTTGTCGTTCTGCCAGGTATCGATCATCGTCTGCCACTGTTCCAGGCGGTAGCCGCAACGGCAACGCGGCACCTTGATGTTGTCTGCGCAGAGGAACTGCGGTTCGCTGAACGGGCCCTCCAACTGTATATGGGCAAATTCATCGCCCGTTTTGCCCGGCTCGCCCAGTGCCACCACGGGTGAGCAGCCGAGGAACGTCAGCAGGTAGAGAAACTCCTCGCCCGGCTTGTGGTGGCGTCTGCCCCTGAACTCAAACTCCTCACCGATAAAACCGATCTCGATGAGTGTTTGCCGTACCGCATCGGGGTCGGGCGCATGGTCCGGCTGCGCAGGATGGAGCACCAGCAGGTTGTCAGCCATCGGCGTGACCTTTCAGCCAGGCGCTGCGCATTTTTTGCGTCTTGGCATCGGCTATCTCTGCGAGGGTGAGGTAACAGGTGTCTGAGGGCGGCGGCTGCAGCGTGAGCTCAAATTCCATCAGTTCGTCGCGGCGGAAGGCGTGCAGGGATAACGTGTCGCCGGGGGCATACGGTTTGAGGAGTGTGTCGAGGCTGTCGCCTGTGGCCTGTATCCGGTCGACGGCGATCACGATGTCGCCGGCGGAGAGTCCCGCGCGCTGCGCTGCGCCGCTATCAAACACGTTGAGCAGCTTGACGCCAATACTGTTTGCGGCGGTGCGCACGCCGAGGCCAGCCGCTGTGCCGGTGTCGCCGTTGCCCGCCTTGCCGCCCTTGTCGTTGCTGGATGTGGCGGGACGCAGGTGGAATTCGATGCCGATTTTGCCGAGCAGTTGCGCAAGCGGCAGCTCTTCGGTGGAGCGCAGCGCAAGGTCGAACAGCCCGGTGAGGTCCACTCCGCTTACCTCTGCGATCAGCTGTTCGATGCCCTCGTCGGTCACGCCGACCAGGGGTTTGCCGTGCCGGTGCCACAGGGCGCGCATGACATCGTCAAGCGACTTTGCGCCATCGGTTCGCTGGCGGATTGTCAGGTCGAGGGCCAGCGCCACCAGGCTGCCCTTGGTGTAGTAGCTGACGATGGCGTTGGGGGCGTTCTCGTCCTGTTTGTAGAACCGGGTCCAGGCGTCGAAGCTTGATTCGCTGACGGTCTGCTTGCGGCGGCCGCTGCCGCGCCATACCCGTGTGATGGTCTGCCCCAGCAGCTCAAGGTAGCTCTCGGGCTCGATACGCCCCGCACGCACCAGTGACAGATCGTCATAGTAGGCGGTGATGCCCTCGAAAGCCCACAGCAGGGGCGTGTGGACCTCTTTGCTCAGGTCGTAGGGCAGAAAGGCCGCCGGTTTGATGCGTTTTACATTCCAGGTATGGAAGTACTCATGGCTGCAGAGGCCGAGGAAGCCGCGATAACCCTCGCTGATTGTTGTCTCGCCCTTCAGCGGCAGGTCGCCACGGCTGCAGATCAGGCTGGTGGAACTGCGGTGCTCCAAACCGCCGTAGCCGTCGCCGACCACCATGGTCTGGAACAGGTAGCGCTCCATCTCGGGCAGTTCGCCGAACAGGTCGATGTGGTACTGGCAGATTGCCGTCAGGTCCTGTTTCAGGCGCGCCGTGTCGGCATGGTGTTTGCCGGTCAGGGCCATGGCGTGCGGCACGCCGCCGGCCTCGAACTCGATAAGGTCGAAGTCGCCCATCTCGACCGGGTGGTCGACCAGTTCGTCGTAGTCCCGGGCACGGTAGGCGCCGAAATCCCACAGAGCGGCGCCGTCGCGGGGCAGGGTGGTTGCCACTTGCCAAGCGGCGTACCGCTCGCCCTGCGGGGGACGCAGTTGCACGGTACAGGGGTCGTGTGCCTGCTGGTGCACCATCAAAAAGACACTGGTGCCGTTGAAGTAGCCGTGCGTGGTATCAAGGTGCGCGCTGCGCACCGACAGATCCCAGGCGTAGACGCTGTAGAGCACCGTCAGCGGGCCGTTGCAGGGGGCGCAGCGCCAGGTCTGCTTGTCGAGCTTGGTCACCGCGAGCGGCTCGCCTGCGCAGGATGCGGACAGCTCGACGATATTCTTTGCGAAGTCGCGGATCATGTAGCTGCCCGGGATCCAGGCGGGCAGGGAGAGCACCTGTCCGCCGGCGGACGGGGCCGGGACGCTAAGGGTGACTTCGAACAGGTGGGCGCCGGGGTCGGCGGGGATAATGCTGTAGTGTACGGTCTGCAGTGCTGTCATGGGTCCTGGTGTGGGTCCTGGGGGAGCGGCTGAAAAGCGGCCTATGATAACCGATTTTCCGGGCGACTATCAGCCGGACCCGGCGCTGGTTAGGAACGGTCGGATACGGCCGGGGAGTAGGGTATTTGCACTGTACGGTTGCGGCCCTGCTCCTTGGCACTGTAAAGGGCATTGTCGGCAAGCTTGTAGACGGTCATCGGTTCGACGGTTACCAGGTCGGTGACGGTCGTCGTGCCGAATGATGCCGTTACAATGCCGTGGGGGACATTGGGTTCGTGCGGCATGGCGAGGCTTTCAATGGCACAGCGCATTTTTTCAACCAGACTGCTGTAGTCTTCCGAGCCTGTGCCGGTGAGAATGCCGCCGAACTCCTCACCGCCAAGGCGGAATGCATGGTCGCTCCCGCGGCGCATACTGTCTTTGATTATTTGCGAGACCCGCTGCAGCGTCTCGTCCCCCATGATGTGCCCGTAGAAATCGTTGTACTGCTTGAAATTGTCGATATCCATGATGAAAAAGGCGAACGGCGAATTGCTGCGCCTGCAGCGGTTGATCTCCTGCTCGAACACCCTGTTGAAATGACGCCGGTTGTACAGGCCCGTCAACGGGTCCTCAATAGAGGCGGCCTTTAACAACGTATAGGCGGCGAAACGGCTGTATTCGTAGTAGTAGATAACGGCCAGCAGGATGGTGAGCACCGCAACAATCTCGACGAAGTAGTGCATGCTGATGTCGATGTCGGTAACGCTGAACAGGTAGCCGAGGAGAATAATGTAATAGGCAAGGCTGTAGGCAAGCCCCGTTTTTTTGCCTTTGAGAAAGAGTGCGAATACGGGAAAAAAGATCGACCACATGACAATGCCGTAGTCCTTTTCGGCAACATAAATAATGGCCAGTGAACTCAGTGCTACATTGATCAGGACCAGGGTTGCGGTGATTTCAAGATTGTTGGTCTTTTTGTGTGTGTAGAGGATAAACAGTACAAACAGCAGGCCGAACAGGTCGAGCGCAGCGTTTGCGTAGAGTCCGGTGGCAGTTAGATTGAAAACAAGAAAAAACAGGAAAACGGCCAGTGTCAGCAACAGGAATACATTGACCAGTCTCAGGCGCCAGAAATCGTTGTCACTCCTGTCGTAGTGATTTTCGAGAAGACAGAGTTTTAGAAGGTAAGACATCATTGTGATTTTCGGATCGTTGAACCGGTATGCGTCCCTGAATACCTTCATGTTAGCAACTGGCTAGTCATTCGTTATAAGGGATATTCTTAAAACAGTTGTTGTGTGAGCGCAGTCGCAAACAACATGTAAAATAAAAGGGAAGATTTGCTGTTTTTCGAATACAAGTTGGACACGGTCTATGGCTGCACGGCTATTGCACATGCAATGCGATTGTGACGCTGTGGTGAATGTGGTTGCAGTTTTGTGATGGCGTTAGGGAAAATGCCTATCACCGTGTAGGACAATATGGATTATATGAACCGAGGTGAATTAACATCAGGGGTAAGCCGGTATACTTGAGAAATGGATGCACACCTCGGTTATGAAGGGTGAAAATGGACAGTAAAGGGCGCTACAAGCTGGTTTCCACGGGAAAGCTGCGAGACGGATTTGAACATGCTGCGGTGGTTGATAACCTGCAACAGGTATTCTCCATCGACGAGGCCAAGGCACTCGGCCTGTTGAAAGGCAATGTAACGATAAAGACGGGCCTGGAGCAGGCCAAGGCGGAGAAGCTCAGGCAGCGTTTTCATTCGGCAGGGCTGGATGTCGAACTGGTCGGCTCGGCCTCGAATCAAAGTGCGTCAGGACAACATGTCGCAAAAGCGCAAGGCAGCAAGTCTGAAACTGATGCGCTGTTTTCGGATGAAATCCCTGAATTTCCCTCCGGCGACAATTACCGTTTTAAAGTAATTGCCCTTGGGCTGGCTTCCCTGGCTGCGCCATCATTCTATATTGGACTTGTTCTGATAAACCTGTTTCTTCTGCTCTCCAGCCTGTTCTCCTTCCCGCTCTTCCACGATGTGTTCAACAGCATTCTGATTCGCAGCGTCATCTCGCTTTTCATCATGCTTGTCCTGCTGTTGCTTCTGCTGGTTCTGCTAAAACCGTTTTTGGCGCGAAAAAAGACATGGCATGGCTACCGTGTGAAGAATGAGGATTTTCGGTCGCTGTATGATATTGCTGATACAGTGTCAGGTATTGTCGGTACGCCGCCCGTTGCCCAGATTTATCTTGACAGGGGCAATGCTGTGTCAGCCTCGCTGGAAAACCCAACCGCCGGGGCAGGCAACAATACCCTTGATATCAGGATTGGCATGCCGCTTATCGCCACGATGGATTCACGGCAGTTTGTCTGGGTTCTTGCGCATGAGATGAGCCACTTCGCGCAGCCGCACACCATGATCGTCTACAACTTCGCCAAAGCCATGCAAGGCATGTTCTACCGGATGGTTCACGAAGACGATCGGATCGATGAGTATATTAATGAACAACTCAAGGAGCCCAACCTTAACAAGTTCATTCACGCCTCACTGACACAGTTGCAGACGCTTCTGGCGCGTTCGCGCAAGCTTATGGGGCTGCCGCTGCGCATGAGTACCGCGGTGCTGGAAAAGCTGCGGAAGGGGCTTGTGTCTTACGCGGACAGTTATGCCAGCCTGATTGCCGGAAGCGCCGTGCTACCAAAAGTGGTAGCGCTGCAACGGCGACTTGCCTCGGCACAGGAAGAGGTGGAGGCGATCAACCGCAGCGCCTGGGAGGACCGGAAGCTGTTGGGCGACATTCCCCTGGCCGTTGCTGACATGACGGCAATGACAACACCTGCGCCGCAGAGCGAGGAGCAGGAGCAGGATAACAGGGCAAGGGTCGGTGCGGTGATCAAGCGTAATGACACGGGGATGGTGCAAAAGGAGTTCCCGCTCAGTGATTTGTGCAGCCACCTTAGCTCCCTGTCTGAGAAGGTAACACTCTACCACTACCATTACAGCGGTATTAAACAGGCCGAACGGCATGTGGCGAAAAATCGCGAGATTATGCTGTTTGAAAAGGAGAAGGCGCAGGCCCGGGAATCACTGGATGAATATTTCAATGATACCTACAGCATGCGTTTTCACAGCCTGTCGGAACCGGAGAACAGGGAACTGCAAGAGCTGGACCTGCCGGCTACCATCGCCAAGTTGCGTGAGAACCTGTTTGACTATGGCGAAACCCAGGAAAAGTATCTGAAACTGCTTGCCAAACGCTCCACCATGGAACTGGCCAGAGAGTATCTGGAACTGGGCGCGCCGCAGATGCTGGAAAAGCTTGATGTCACTACCACCAACATGGACAAGCTGACCAAGGTTGTGAATCGTTACGACGGTGAGATCGGGCAGTTGAAAGAACGTCTGCAGCAGGTCGACCGGCTTTTTTATCAACGCATTATTCGTGCGCTGGCGTTGGAGAACGGGCATTCGGAGGCCTTTTTTCTGAAGGAGACACTGCAAAAGCTCACCGGGCTTGAAAGTGCTGTTGCGGCGGTCGAAACGCAGCGTGTCATGCTGCTGGAACTGTTGCCGAACAAAAGCGAGTTGGGCGCGAAGGGCAAAAACACCATTCAGCGCTATTTTCTTGCCTGCCGCCAGGAGCTGGTAAGGCTCCTGAAGGCCACGCAAGCGGTACCGGACGGTGTCGGCAAGAGCAAGACGCTACAGCGGTTTATCAACGAGTGGTGCGGTGATGTGAATGAACTGTTGCTGGATAAGGATCCCTACCACATGGCGGAGCTGGCCGGTAATGTGCTGAATGCCATCAACTATCAATACTTCTGGATGTTCGCCCGGCTGTGCGAGCAGGCATTAATGCTGGAGAAGAAACACAACATCGAGCCGCTCAAGCTGATCAGTGTGAGCGCAGAGCGCTAGCCATTGCATGGAAGTGTGGCGAGTGTGGGGGGCGTGCTACGGAACTCTCTCAACCTTCAGGTAGACGCGCTGTGTAGCCTGGCGCTTACGTCGGGTCGAATAGACAGTACCCCGGCTGCCTGTCTGCTCCGTCTCGGCCACGCCAGCGATTTCAATCCACTGCCCCAGTGTGCCGTTGACGGTTGTCGAGACCTGCTGGGTATCGATGGCACCACCGCCACGGCGTGACAGACTTGCCTTGTAGGGGCGGATCTCGATTATTACGTTTTCACCATTGGTGCGGGCGCGCACCTCAAAACCGCTGGAGACATCCTTGTATTCGACACCCTGCTGGGCGATCGGCCCCTGTGGGCCCTGGGTGATGGTCTGGTTTACAAAGGGGACGGATTGCCCGGCCTGGATATAGGCCCACTGTCCTTCGACGGTACGCAATTGCTGTGACACGGCATCGCGGTTCGCCCTGTCGCTGCGGTACAGGCGTCCTTGTACCCGGTAGTGGGCGTCACCCGATTCCAGGGTGAGAGCGGAGCGCTCCTTGCCGGCATCACCCGCCTCGATGCGCGTGTGCTCATCCTGATAGCCGCCACTGAGCGAGCCGCCACGGCGATTCTGTTGCAGGTCGCCGCCCTGGCGTACGCTGATCAACAGTTGGGCGGGCGCTTTGTCGAGACGCTGGATGATCTGCTCCAGCTGTTCGATGTTTTGCGTATCGCTGCGAATGATCAGCTGATGAGCGCTGCCGCTGAGCGCACCGTCGGGCGATAGAAACGGGGCGAGGATCTCTATCATCTCATCGGCGTTGCGCTGCTGCAGTTCGATGACCTTGATCTCGGCGATCGCCGAAGAGGCCGCCAGCAGCAGCGAGCAGGCAAGTAGCAGAGACGGGAGAGACCTGGACATGTTCAGATGTGAAGGCGTCTTAACTGCGGATCGGGTGTGCTGCGCTGCCACATTTCATTGAAATCATCGGCCAGTTCGCGCACCTGCATCGGTGCATTGAAGTTGGCAATGCCCTCGTAACGATCACCCAGGGGACGGCGCAGGTAGGCACGGTCGTCGGCAATGAACACGGCGGTATTGAACTTGGCATGCATCTCATCGGGATTGTGGATGTGGATACGACTGCTGAGCCGTTGGGCAAGGGTGACAAGCCTGTGGCTGTACTGGGCCGTGGCGTTGGACTCTCTTATCAGGATGCAAACCTCGGCATTGCGGTGGTTGCGCACCATCGCGGAGACGGCATCGACCAGATCGTTATGATCGTAGATGGCCGGATCAAGCTCGTGGCTGGTAATATAGATGCGGCGCGTAGCCTGACGGGCCATGGCAAGCACCAGCTGGCGAATCTCCGCCGCACGCGCCACTTCGATATCTCCGCTATCCTCTCCAATTCTGTAGCTTTCGATGTTTTCCATTCCGGTCGTTCAGACTGTGTATGTATCTATAACCATAGCGGAAGCCGCACTGGATGAGAACAGCTATAGCGTCTTGTGCATGTGTCGGTGGGGAATGCCGGCATCCATAAATTCATCGCCTTCGGCCTGGAAACCGAAACGTGCATAGAAGCCCAGGGCGGTTGTCTGTGCATCGAGAAAAACCTGCCTGATGCCGCGCTCTGCGGCGGCCTCGAGCGCCGTGGTGAGCAGTGATGTACCGATGCCCTTGCAGCGCCATGCCGGGAGCACGGCCATGCGGCCGATATGGCCGTCAGGCAACAGACGCACGGTACCGATGGG
>JBFEUI010000105.1:0-9618 GCA_041547565.1 Thiohalomonadaceae bacterium | reverse complement strand
TAATCCTTGGCTATTTGCGACAGCTTGGCCGCGGTACGGCGGGCGATATCGCGGTAGATTTGCGAGATGCGGCTGTCCGGCTCGGCCACCACGGTGGGCTTGCCGGCATCGGCCTCCTGGCGAATGGCGATATCCAGCGGCAGGGCGCCGAGGAAACCGACATTGTACTCCTCGGCCATACGCTGGCCGCCGCCCTCGCCGTAGATGTGTTCTTCGTGACCGCACTTGGAGCAGATGTGGATAGACATGTTCTCCACCACACCGAGTACCGGCACCTCGACCTTCTCGAACATCTTGTAGGCCTTGCGCGCATCAAGCAGGGCGATATCCTGCGGTGTGGTGACGATGACCGCGCCACTGACCGGCACCTTCTGCGCCAGGGTCAGCTGGGTATCACCGGTACCCGGAGGCAGGTCGATAACCAGGTAGTCCACCTCGCGCCATACGGTGTCGTTGAGCAGTTGCTCCAGCGCCTGGGTGACCATCGGGCCGCGCCAGATCATGGGGGTCTCCTCGTCGATGAGGTAACCGATGGACATCGACTGCACACCGTAATTCATCACCGGTTCGAGTTTCTGGCCGTCGGGCGAGTCGGGCTTGCGATCAGCAACGCCCAGCATACGCGGCTGGCTGGGGCCGTAGATATCGGCATCGAGCAGGCCCACGGTGGCGCCCTCGGCCGCCAGGGCCAGGGCCAGGTTGACCGAGGTGGTGGATTTACCCACGCCACCCTTGCCCGAGGCCACGGCAATGATGTTCTTCACGCCCTTGATGTGCTGCACGCCCTTCTGCGCGGCATGGGAGATAATGGCACTGTCAATCTCCACCTCGACGGCATCAACACCGTCGACAGCACCGACACATTCTTTGACCTTTGCACCCAGTTCATCCTGGTAGCCCTTGGCGGGAAAACCCAGGGAGACCTTGATACCGACCTTGCCGCCGTCGATAGCGATATCTTTGATGCAGTTGGCGGAGACCAGATCCTTTTCCAGATAGGGATCGGTGTACTCCTTGAGAGCGGCTTCAACCTGCTCTTTGGAAACATTAGCCATTACAATACTCCTGCTTGCACGGAAACCAGGGGGGGCCCCGGACCAGAATTCTGACAAATCGAATCGGATATTATCCCAAAACGGACCGATTCATACAAATAAAAGCCCTACAAAAGGCCAGAATGGCGGCTTAACAGGCCTGACATCTGGCGGGACTTACCCATAATTGGTACTGTATGCCATCTTTTTCAAGACGTTAGGCAAAAAAACGAAACACCATGACAGAATCGCGTCGTAATATACTGGTCACCAGCGCCCTGCCCTATGCCAACGGCCCCATTCACCTGGGCCACCTGGTCGAATACATCCAGACCGATATCTGGGTGCGTTTTCAGAAGATGCGTGGCCACAAATGCACCTACGTCTGCGCCGACGATGCCCACGGGACACCGATCATGCTGCACGCCCAGAAGCTGGGTATCTCGCCGGAAGAGCTGGTGGAGCGCATCGGCCGGGAGCACAAGGCGGATTTTGACGCGTTCAACATCGGCTTCGACAGCTACCACAGCACCCATTCCGAGGAGAACCGCGAACTGGCCCAGGCGATCTACCGCAAGCTGAACAACAACGGCCATATTGTTTCGCGAACCATTACCCAGGCCTACGATCCGGAAAAGCAGATGTTCCTGCCGGACCGTTTTATCAAGGGGGAATGCCCCCGCTGTGGTGCGGCGGATCAATACGGCGACTCCTGCGAGGCGTGCGGCGCCACCTACAGCCCCACCGACCTGAAAAACGCCGTCTCCGCCCTCTCCGGGGCCACACCGGTAGAACGTGAATCGGAGCACTACTTCTTCAAGCTGGGCGACTTCGACGGCATGCTCAATTTCTGGATCAGCCAGGGCCACATCCAGCCGGAGATCGCGGCCAAACTGCGCGAGTGGTTTGATGCCGGCCTGCAGGACTGGGACATCTCGCGCGACGCGCCCTACTTCGGTTTTGAGATTCCCGACACCGAAAACAAGTTTTTCTACGTCTGGCTGGATGCCCCGATCGGCTACATGGCCAGCTTCAAGCAGCTGTGCAAGCAGCGCAACGATCTCGACTTCGACGCCTTCTGGGGCAGCGACAGCAAGGCCGAGCTCTACCACTTCATCGGCAAGGACATCGCCTATTTCCACACCCTGTTCTGGCCAGCCATGCTCACCGGCAGCGGCTACCGTACGCCGACCGCGGTCTGGTGCCACGGCTTTCTGACCGTGGACGGGCAGAAGATGTCCAAGTCGCGCGGCACCTTCATCATGGCCCGCACCTACCTGGAGCACCTCAATCCGGAGTACCTGCGCTACTACTTTGCCGCCAAGCTCGGCAGCGGGATCGATGATATCGACCTGAACATGGATGACTTTGTCCAGCGGGTCAACTCCGACCTGGTGGGCAAGGTGGTGAATATCGCCAGCCGCTGCGCCGGATTCATCAACAAGCGCTTTGACGGCAAGCTCTCCGCCTCGCTGGCCAAGCCCGATATGTATGAAAGCTTCATCATCGCCGGGCGCAAGATTGCCGAGGCCTACGAAAGGCGTGAATTCGGCCAGGCGATGCGCGGCATCATGCACCTGGCGGACAAGGCCAACCAGTATATCGACGAGGAAAAGCCGTGGGTTATCGCCAAGGAACAGGGCAGGGAGCGGGAACTGCAGGATATCTGCACCATGGGCATCTGCCTGTTCAGCGTACTGGTCGCCTACCTCAAGCCGGTGCTGCCGGCCACGGCGCAAAAAGCCGAACAGTTCCTCGGCTGCAAGGGGCTGACCTGGGACAATATCGCCACACCGATCACCGGTTTTACCATCAACAAGTTCACGCCGTTGATGACCCGCGTCGAGCAGGCCCATGTCGATGCCATGACCGAGGACTCGAAACAGGACCTGGGCAACGGCGAAGAGGAACAGCAGACAGGCCAGCCACAAGCCGCCGGCCCGCTGGCTGAAGACCCGATCTCGGAGACCATCGGCTTTGATGACTTTGCCCGGCTGGACCTGCGCATCGCCCGCATCGTCAAGGCGCAGCATGTTGAAGGGGCCGACAAGCTGCTACAATTGACCCTGGATCTGGGCGGTGAGACACGTAACGTGTTTGCCGGCATCAAATCGGCCTATCAGCCTGCAGACCTGGAAGGCAGGCTGACGGTGATGGTGGCCAACCTGGCACCGAGAAAAATGCGCTTTGGCATCTCCGAGGGCATGGTGCTGGCCGCCGGCCCCGGTGGAAAGGACCTCTTTATCCTGAACCCCGACGAAGGCGCGCAGCCGGGCATGCGGGTCAAATAATAACGATGTATCCGGGGAAATGGCTCAAGGCACAGTCCGTCTGTGTCAAAGTCACAGTGTCACCTTTGGCAGGTATTCTACAATGTGGTGTCATCGATGCCGATGGCCCCCTTGACGCTGGTGTCCTGAAACAATGACAGATTATGCCCTGATCCTGGTCAGCACCGTTCTGGTCAACAACTTTGTCCTGGTGAAGTTCCTGGGGCTGTGCCCGTTTATGGGCGTCTCGCGCAAGCTGGAGACGGCCACCGGCATGGGACTGGCCACCACCTTTGTACTGACCCTCTCCTCGGTCTGCAGTTATCTGGTCAATGAGTACATGCTCGCCCCGCTGGGCCTGGAATACCTGCGCACCATCGCCTTTATCCTGG
This sequence comes from Thiohalomonadaceae bacterium, assembly GCA_041547565.1. Taxonomy (GTDB): domain Bacteria; phylum Pseudomonadota; class Gammaproteobacteria; order Thiohalomonadales; family Thiohalomonadaceae; genus JBFEUI01. Next base: position 5,922 of record JBFEUI010000105.1, on the reverse strand, counting down.
TCATTGCCGTCGTGGTGCAGTTCACCGAGATGGTGGTGCACAAGACCAGCCCCCTGCTCTACCAGGTGCTGGGCATCTTCCTGCCGCTCATTACCACCAACTGCGCGGTACTGGGCGTGGCGCTGCTCAATGTACAGGCGCAGCACGGATTTCTCGAATCGGCCTTCTACGGTTTCGGCGCCGCCGCCGGGTTCTCGCTGGTTCTGGTGATGTTCGCCGGCATGCGTGAGCGCATCGCCGCGGCGGACGTGCCGGTGCCCTTCCGCGGGCCGGCCATCGCATTGATCACCGCCGGCCTGATGTCTGTGGCCTTCATGGGATTCTCCGGGCTGGTCAAGGGCTAAACCGTGATTGCTGCAATCATCGCCCTCACCCTGCTCGCTGCGGTCTTCGGCCTGCTGCTCGGCTATGCCGCCATCCGCTTCAAGGTTGAAAGCGACCCCATTGTCGAAAAGGTCGACGCGGTGCTGCCCCAGACCCAGTGCGGCCAGTGCGGCTATGCCGGTTGCCGCCCCTATGCCGAGGCCATTGCCGCCGGCGAGGCGGACATCAACCGCTGCCCGCCCGGAGGCGAAACGGTGATCCTCGCCCTGTCCGACCTGCTGGGTGTGGAGCCCAAACCGCTGGATGACGAGGTGGGCGAGGAGAAACCGAAGGAGGTCGCCTACGTCGATGAGCAGACCTGTATCGGCTGCACCCTGTGCATCCAGGCCTGTCCGGTCGATGCCATACTCGGCGCGGCCAAGCAGATGCATACCATCATCGCCGACGAATGCACCGGCTGCGAACTTTGCGTCGAACCCTGCCCCGTGGACTGCATCACCATGATCCCCGTGAAAAAAGATGTACAGAACTGGAAGTGGCCCTACCCGGCGCCCAATACGCAGGAGGAGACAAACTGATGGGGCAGCGCCTGCATCATTTTCACGGCGGCCTACACCTGCCGGACCACAAGGCCATGTCCACGGGCAAACCACTTGAGTGGGCACCGCTGCCGAAACGGCTGACACTGCCGCTGCAACAGCATATCGGCGCAGCGGCCAAACCTGTGGTCGAGGCCGGTGACAAGGTGCTCAAGGGGCAAATGCTTGCCCAGGCCAGCGGCCATGTCAGTGCACCGATCCACGCCCCCACTTCCGGCACGGTCATCGCCATCGAGGAACACGCGATTCCCCACCCATCCGGTCTGAAGGCCGCATGTATCGTGCTTGAGAGTGACGGGGAGGACAACTGGTATGTCCATGAGTCACACCCGGAATACGAGCATCTTGAACCGCAGCAGTTACGCAGCCTCATCCGCGATGCGGGTATCGTCGGCCTGGGCGGCGCCGGTTTCCCCGCCCACATCAAGCTCAACCCGGGGGCGCGCACTGCGGTCGACACACTGGTTCTCAACGGTGCCGAGTGCGAGCCTTATATCACCTGCGACGACGCACTGATGCGCGAGCGTCCCGACGGCATCGTCGCCGGTGCACGCATCATGCGCCATGCCCTGCAGGCGCGAAAATGCATTATCGCCATCGAGGACAACAAGCCCGAGGCGATCAGTGCCATGCGGGACGCCCTGGAACGTATCGGCGAACCGCAACTGCAGGTGATCGCCGTTCCGACCCGCTACCCCACCGGCGGCGAAAAACAGCTCATCCAGGTACTGACCGGCAAAGAGGTGCCGCTCAAGGGCCTGCCGATTGACATCGGCATCGTCTGCCACAACGTCGCCACGGCGGCCAGCGTATTCCGTGCCGTGGTCAAGGGCGAACCGCTAATCAGCCGCATCATTACCGTTACCGGTGAGAATATCCACGAGCCGAAGAACCTCGAGGTGCTGTTCGGCACGCCGATTCAGGAGGTCATCGAGGCGGCCGGCGGGATAAGCGATAACAGCGGCTCACTGCTCATGGGCGGCCCGATGATGGGATTCGCCCTGCATGACCTGCAACTGCCGGTGATCAAGACCACCAACTGTCTGCTAGCCAAGCAGCCCGAACCGGCGAGAGGGCCGACTCTGGCCTGTATCCGCTGCGGCGAGTGCGCACGCGTCTGCCCGGCCAGTTTATTGCCACAGCAACTCTACTGGTATGCCCGCTCCAAGGAATTTGACAAGATCCAGGACCAGAACCTGTTTGCCTGTATCGAGTGCGGCTGCTGTGACTATGTCTGTCCCTCGAACATTCCGCTGGTCCATTACTACCGTTATGCCAAGACCGAGATATGGGAGCAGGAACGGGAACGGCATGCCGCTGACCTGGCCCGTCAGCGCCACGAGTTCCAGACCGAACGCAAGGAGCGGGAGAAAGCCGAACGCGCCGCGCGCATGAAGAAGAAAAAACAGGCCCTGGCCGATAAAAAGAAGCCGGGCAAGGGCGGCGCTGATGCCGATGCCAAGAAAGAGGCGATCAAGGCCGCCATGGAACGGGCCAAGGCCAAGCGCGTGAGCGGCGAGGTAAAACCAAAGAACGTCGACAACCTCTCGGCGGAGCAGCAACGGAAGATTGACGAGGTTGATGCGCGCCGGGCTGCGAACAGGGATGCGCACGAGAGCAGCGAGGAGCAGTCGTAACCATGTTTGCCAGAGCCAGTTCACCCTACACCCACGGGCCGGCCTCGGTCAGCCGCACCATGCTGCGCGTGATCTACGCCGTCCTGCCCGCTGCCGTGGCCGCCACCTGGTTTTTCGGCTGGGGGGTACTGATCAATATCATCCTGGCTACGCTCATCGCCCTCGCCAGTGAGGCGGCGATGCTGCAGCTGCGCAAGCGCCCCATTGCACCGGCGTTGAAAGACGGCAGCGCAACGCTCACCGCCATCCTGCTCGGCATGGCTCTGCCGCCACTGGCACCGTGGTGGCTGGTCCTGGTCGGTGTCACCATGGCCATCATCTTTGCCAAGCACATGTACGGTGGGCTTGGCTACAATCCGTTCAACCCCGCGATGGTCGGTTACGTGGTGCTGCTGGTCTCCTTCCCGGTAGAGATGACACAGTGGTTCGCCCCCGTCGCACTGCTCGACTCCCCACCCGGACTGCTGGCAAGCCTGAGCTATGTCTTCAGCGGTGAGTTCCCTGCCGCGGTAGCGGGACTGGACAGTCTGACCATGGCCACCCCACTGGACAGCCTCAAGACCGATCTCAGCCTCAACAGGACCGTCAGCGAGGCGATGGCCGCCAGCCCCGTCTTCGGCATCCTGAGCGGCAAGGGGCGGGATGTTGTCAACGGCATCATCCTGCTGGGTGGCGCATGGATGATCTACAAACAGGTCATCGGCTGGCAGGTGCCGCTGGCCATGCTCGGCACCCTGTTCCTTATTGCCTCGCTGTTCCACATCATCAACCCCGACATCTACGCCGGACCGCTGTTTCACCTGTTCAGCGGCGGCGCCATGCTGGGGGCCTTTTTCATCGCCACCGACCCGGTCAGCGGCGCCACCAGCAATCGTGGCCGGCTGCTGTTCGGTGTCGGGGTGGGCCTGTTTACCTACATCATCAGAACCTGGGGCGGTTATCCGGACGGCGTCGCCTTCTCGGTACTATTGATGAATATGGCGGCACCGACCATCGATTACTATACCCGGCCGCGGGTCTACGGTGAGGAGCGAGGCTGATGCTGTTCAAGAACATGCTCATCAGTGCCCTGTTTCTCGGCCTGTTTGCCGTCGCCGGAACGGGACTGGTTGCCCTGACCCACGACGCCACCAAGGCACGTATCGCCGAGAACGAGCGTCAGGCACTGCTGCGCAGCATGCACCAACTGATTGAGCCCAGTTCACATGACAATGACATCTACACCGATTTTATCGAGGTTGTCGATAAGGAGCGGCTGGGCAGCAGCGAACCGGTCAAGGTCTACCGGGCGCGCATGGGTGGTGCACCGGTAGCCACCGTGCTGGCACCGGCCGCCCCTGACGGCTACGGCGGGGCGATCAAACTGCTGGTGGCCATTCGCTACGACGGCACCCTCGCCGGCGTGCGGGTGATCGCCCACAAGGAGACGCCGGGACTGGGCGACGGAATCGAGGCGGAACGCTCGGACTGGATTCTCACCTTCAACGGCCGCAGTCTCGGCAATCCGCTACCCGAGAAATGGAAAGTGAAGAAGGATGGCGGCATTTTCGACCAGTTCACAGGCGCTACCATTACCCCCCGCGCCGTGGTCAAGGCGGTCTATAATTCGCTGCAGTACTACCGCCAGCACCGTGATGCCCTGTTCGCCTCGGACAGCGGGCCGGAGGAATCGAATCAATGAGTGACAGCTATCAGAAACTGACCGCCGACGGCCTCTGGCACAACAATGTTGCCCTGGTGCAGATACTCGGGCTCTGTCCCCTGCTCGCCGTCAGTTCGACCGCCATCAACGGGCTGGGGCTTGGCCTGGCCACCATCCTGGTGCTGGTCAGCTCCAACGTCACGGTCTCCCTGATACGCCACCTGATTCGCCCCGAGATCCGCATTCCCGTCTTCGTCATGGTGATCGCATCGTTTGTAACGGCCGTCGAACTGGCGATGAACGCCTTCTTTTACGATCTGTACAAGGTGCTGGGGATTTTCATCCCGCTCATCGTCACCAACTGCGCCATCCTCGGCCGGGCCGAGGCCTATGCCTCGAAAAACCCGCTGCCCAGGGCCTTTGTCGACGGCCTGACCATGGGTGTCGGATTTGCCGCGGTACTGGTCATATTAGGGGCCGTACGTGAGCTGGTCGGCTCCGGCACCCTGTTCGCCCAGGCCCACATGATGTTCGGCGAGGGCGCGCGCACCCTGACCGTCACCGTGTTTGAAGACTACCGCGGCTTTCTCATCGCCATCCTGCCACCCGGTGCCTTCATCGGCCTCGGCCTGTTGATCGCCCTGAAAAATATCATCGACGCCCGGCTCGCCAAACGGCAGAGCGAGCAGAAATTGGTGAATAAAGAGGCGCAGGCCAACGCCTGACAGCACTGATAAATCTGCTCCACCATGAATAAAGAGAAACGTACGCAGATATTCTCACGCCTGCGGGAACACAACCCTGAACCGACTACCGAACTCCATTACAGTACGCCGTTTGAGCTGCTGATCGCCGTGATCCTCTCCGCACAGGCCACCGACAAGGGGGTCAACAAGGCCACAGCCAAACTGTTCCCCGAAGCCAACACCCCGGAGGCGATCCACGCCCTCGGCGAAGAGGGCCTCAAGGCGTACATCAAAACCATCGGGCTGTTTAACAGCAAGGCAAAAAACATCATCAAAACCTGCCGGATTCTGATGGAGAAACACCATGGCGAGGTGCCACAAAACCGCACCGCGCTGGAGGCACTGCCCGGTGTGGGAAGAAAGACCGCCAACGTCATCCTCAACACCGCCTTCGGCGAACCGACCATCGCCGTCGATACCCATATCTTTCGCGTTGCCAACCGCACCGGTATCGCTCCCGGCAAGAACGTCGTAGAGGTTGAGAAAAAACTGCTCAAGTTTGTACCACAGGAATTCAAACTCGACGCCCATCACTGGCTCATCCTCCACGGCCGCTACATCTGCGTGGCGCGCAAACCCCGCTGCGGGGCCTGCATCATCGAAGACCTGTGCGAATACAAACACAAGAGCGAGGATTAACCATGTTCTTTGGACAGGACCGCGATCAACTGCGCCGCATGTACACCGAGAGTTGGCGCAAGAAAAGAGACGGCGAGCCACTGCAGCCGCTGGAAGCGATGATCGCCAATATCATCGCCCAGCACCCGGAATACCATCCCATACTGGAGAATGAATCCACTGCACTGGCCAGCGATTTTCTCCCGGAACAGGGACAGAGCAACCCGTTTCTGCACATGGGCATGCACATCGCCATACAGGAACAGATCAGTACCGACCGTCCACCCGGCATTACAGCACTCTACCAGGTGCTGGTGATGAAAATCGGCGATACGCACGAGTGCGAGCATCAGATC
>JBFEUI010000104.1:0-9662 GCA_041547565.1 Thiohalomonadaceae bacterium | reverse complement strand
TGCTTCGCTCTAGCGCCTCCATCCCTGGAGTCGTGCCTCACGCGACATACGACCGCCATGGATGGCGGGAGTGTAGAAAATGCACACCTGCTTGACGCAGGTGTTAGAGCTGCGCCGGGAGCATGCAGCCGAGGAGCAATTTTCTGCCCGTACCTCCTGTACATTCGTCGCTCCCGGCGTCCTGCCTCCCGCGACATACCGTACCTCCTGTACATAAAAAAACGCCCGGTTTTGAACCGGGCGTCCTTATCAGTGAACTACAATGGTGCGTTCAGGCGACCTGTACGGGGATTGCATTACTGCAGCGGGTCACTTCATTGTTCTCATCGAGGTAGACAAGCGTGGGTTTGTAGCTGAGCAGTTCCTGCTGGTTCAGGCCGACGTAGGCACAGATAATCACAATATCGCCTGGATTGGCCTTGTGGGCGGCAGCGCCGTTGACTGAGATTACACCTGAATTGTCCTCGGCACGAATGGCATAGGTGGTGAATCGCTCACCATTGGTGACGTTGTAGATCTCAATCTGCTCGTACTCGCGTATCCCCGACAGCTCCAGCAACTTGCCGTCGATGGCGCAGGAACCTTCATATTCCAGCTCGGAGTGGGTGACACGTGCGCGGTGCAGCTTGCATTTCAACATGGTGCTAAGCATGTATCGGCGCCTTCCTCAGGGTTAAGACTAAACGCTAATTATGAGGCTTCCGGCCACGCTAATCAATGGTAATGCCTGAATCGCACTTCAATTTTATAAACTAATCAACAGGTTATCTATCAGACGCGCCTTGCCCAGATGGGCGGCAACCAGGATCACCAGTTCGCAGTCACCGGCCGCCGGAACACTCAGGTCGGTACGGCGTATTGTCAGGTAGTCCGGTCGAAAGCCCTGGCTGGCCAGTTGCGCGTTCGCCTCACGCTCCAGAGTGGGGTAATCGCTGCGGCCGGCACGAAGCTGCTCGCCGACCGCCTGCAGCGTCCGGTACAGGGAGGGGGCCAACGACCGCTGTTCGGTCGTCAGATAGCCGTTGCGCGAACTCATCGCCAGGCCGTCAGACTCACGCACGGTGGGTACACCCGCCAGCTCAACCGGCATGCACAGATCGCTGACCATGCGGCGCAGCACCGCCAACTGCTGGAAATCCTTCTCCCCGAAAACCGCCACATCCGGCTGGACGATATTAAACAGTTTGGCCACCACCGTGGCCACGCCGCGGAAGTGGCCCGGGCGTGAGGCACCACACAGGATCTCGGAGATGCCGGGGACCTCGACCCAGGTCACCGCCTCACGGCCGTTGGGGTACATCTCCTTCTCCTGCGGGTGAAACAGCAAATCCACCCCATGTTCGGTCAGCTGGCGGCTATCCTCTTCCGGTGTATGGGGGTAGGCATCCAGGTCCTCGTTGGCGCCAAACTGCAGCGGGTTGACAAAGATGCTGGCAACCACCCGGTCGGCCAGCGCCTTCGCCCGCTCGACAAGGCTCAGGTGCCCCGGGTGCAGGTTGCCCATGGTCGGAACAAAGGCGATGCGCTCACCATTATTTCGCCATTCACGAACACGGCGGCGCACACCGGCAATGGAAGTAAAAGTCTCCATACATTCAGGAAGGCAGTTATGAACAGTGTAGGGATTATAAAGGAATTGAAGGGTGAAGGGTGAAGGGTGAAGGGTGAAGGGTGAAGGGTGAACACGATTGTTACACGCAAATGTTCACTGTCAACCTCTCTTCACACCTCACGCCTCACTCTTCACGCTCAATTCAGAAGCAACAAATAACATGGCCATAGGGCGGGCCGTGCCCGCCATTCAGATGTCGGTTCGGCGCCCATGGGGCGCCCTAGATTCGTTTCACCTTTCACGTTTCACGACCTAAAAGCAGTGCTCCTCGGCCGGGAAGCTACCGCCCTTAACCGCATCGATATAGGCCCTCACCGCCGCTTCAATGGAACCGCCCTCGGCCAGAAAGTCCCTGGAGAAGCTCGGGCGTTTTCCCGGCGTGATCCCCAGCATGTCGTACAACACCAGTACCTGGCCGTCACAGTCGGATCCGGCACCGATACCGATGACAGGTACGCTCACGTTTTTGCTGATTTCGCACGCCAGCTTGCGCGGCACGCACTCCAGCAGCAGGATATCGGCGCCCGCCTTCTCCAGGGCAACGGCATCCTCCAGCATGGCGATGGCGGCAGACTCATCCCTGCCCTGCACGCGGTAGCCCCCCAGCTTGTGCACCGATTGCGGCAGCAAACCCAGATGGGCACAGACCGGCACCCCTTTGTCGGCCAGGCGCCGGACGGTATCGAGGATCACCGACCCGCCCTCGAGCTTGACCATGTGGGCCCCGCCCTCCTTCATCAGGCGAGCCGCGGAGTTCAAGGCCTGTTCAGGTGTCGCATCGCTCATAAAGGGCATATCGGTCATCACCAGCGCATTGCGGTTCCCGCGACAGACATTGGCCGTGTGATAGACCATCTCATCAACACTGACGGGGATGGTGGTCGCCTGTCCCTGCACCACCATGCCGAGCGAATCCCCCACCAGCAGCACCTCGACACCGGCCTCGTCCAGCAGGGTGGCAAAACTGGCATCGTAGGCGGTCAGGCAGGTGAACTTTTCACCCGCCTGCTTCATCTTGTGCAGTGTGGCAAGGGTTGTCGCTGGCATAGGACTCTCAATCGTGTTGGTTACAAAATCGCCGGCATCGGATTGTAGAAGTGCCGACCGCTTTTGATCGTGCGGACCTGCCGCAGCAGGGCCTGATAGTCATCCTCGCTGCTCGCCAGATCAATCTCCGTCGCATTGACGATCAGCAAAGGTGCGTCACTGTAATGATGGAAGAAGCGGGCATAACTATCCACCACCTGCTCCAGATAGTCACTGGTCACATGCTGCTCGCCGTTGCGTCCCCGCCGTGCAATGCGCTCACGCAGCACATCTACCGGTGCCTGCAGATAGATCACCAGGTCGGGCACAGGCGCATCCAGTGTCAGATGCTCGTAGGCCTGTTCATAGAGGCGCAACTCGTCCTCATCCAGGGTCAACTGCGCGAACAGGCGATCCTTCTCCATCATAAAATCGGCCACCCGCACCGGTTCGAACATGTCCCCCTGGCGCAACTCCTGCAGCTGTCGTGCCCGCTGGAACAGGAAAAACATCTGCAATGGCAGGGCACCGCTGACAGGGTCCTGGTAGAAGCGTTCCAGGAAGGGGTTTTCCTCCGCGCCCTCCAGCAGCAGATCGCTGCCAAAGGTGTCGGCCAGACGCCGGGCCAAGGTGGTTTTCCCCACACCGATGGGCCCCTCTACCACGATAAAACGAAGATCATTCACTATGGTCGTCTTTCAGGTCACATTATGGGCCACAGCATAACACGGTGCAGGGACAGCATTAATATTGTTTCGCTGTAAACGGTCGTTTTCGGCGCCGCCGCTCGCCACTATCCTGCAGCTCACCCCCGGTCGATTTGACAACCTGCAGTGTGGTAGAAGGGGGTTGCAAAAAACCCTTCGTTAAACGAAGGGTTCAATTCCCGTCGCGAGTGCTTCGTGACCGCCGGTCGGCTCAGGCCGAGCGGCATGGACGCCGTGAGCCGGTGCGCTCTGTCTGATGGGGGCCTGATAAAGACGGGTGGGAGCGAAGGGCACCGCAGGCCGCGAGAGCGGGATGGCGTTTCTCGCCTAGATGGATGTAGGTGAGGGGCGTGAGCAGGACGCGGCAGCCTTGCCTACTTCTTGTCGCTACTGACAAGAAGGCCTGTAAGAAAAGAAAAAAGAAATGCTGGGTGTCAGCGGGCAAAACACCTCTACCCCTCATCAACAGCAACAATCCCCTCCCGACTGCAAGCCGCCACTATCTCACTCAACTTACGCCCGTCCGGCAGCACCAGGCCCGGCGCGATATCGTAAAGCGGCAACAGCACAAAGTTACGCTGATGCAGACCGGGATGAGGCACCTGAAGGCGCGGCTCATCTATGGTCCAGTCACCGTAAAGCAGCAGGTCAAGGTCGAGGGTACGCGGCCCCCAGCGCTCCTTGCGCACCCGCCCATGCGCCTGCTCAACGGCCTGCAGAGCGTCCAGCAGTTCCAGGGGTTGCAGCTGGGTTTCAATGGCTGCCACGGCATTGATGTAGTCGGGTTGATCGGCCGGTCCCATGGGGGAACTGCGATACAGCCCGGATGCGCCGATGAGCCGGCTCCGGGGCAGGGCATCCAGAGTCTTTAGCGCACCACCGACCTGTCTGACCGGGTCATCCAGATTGCTGCCCAGGGCGATATAGGCAATGGTCATCATAGCAAAGTAGGGGATTTCAGGAGGGCGTATCTACTCAGCAGATTGCTTCGTGTTGGGCGCTCTTCTTTTTCTGGGGCGACGGCGCCGTCCGCGCGCTTTCTGACCGCCACCGAGTCCCTTGACCAGGGCGATACGCCCCGCCTCGTCCGCCTCCTGGTAGCGTGTCCACCACTCGGCCAGCTCGCCCACATCCTCACCGCTTTGCTGACGCAGCAGCAGAAAATCGTAGGCCGCGCGGAAACGCGGGTGTTCCACCAGTCTCATGGCACGCTTGCCCTGACGCCGCGTCAGGCGTTCCTGCATGGTCCAGATCTCGCGTGACTGCAGGCTGAAGCGTTTGGGTACCGATACCCGCCTGACCTGCCGTGCCACCACCTCGTCGCCCGCCTCCTGCAGCGCCTGGATCGGGCCGGTTTTTTCGTTCTGCATCAGACCCGCCAGGTGGCGTGTCGGCTCCCACAGCAGCGCCGCAAACAGGAATGCCGGTGTGACGGGCTTGCCTTCTTCGATGCGCTTGTCGGTGTTCTCCAGCGCGTGGATCAGCAGCGTCAGCGGGAAGTGGTTCTCCTCGTGACTCAGCCATTCATCGGTCTCGGGGAACAGGTGGGCAAACAGGTCGTAGTGGCGCAGCAGTTCAAAGGTTTCCACGGCGTAGCCGGACATGAACAGCTTGAGCGTTTCATCGAACAACCTGGCCGGCGCCACTTCCGCCAGCAGCGGTGCAAGCGTGGTGATCGCCTCCTCGCACTCCGGCGCAATGCGAAAACCCAGTTTGGCGGCAAAGCGCACCGCCCTGAGCATGCGCACCGGGTCTTCGCGAAAACGCACCTGCGGGTCACCGATGATCTGCAAACGCCCCGCCTCAAGGTCGGCGATACCGCCGGTATAGTCCACCACGGAGAAGTCGCGCACGTTGTAGTAGAGCGCATTCACGGTAAAGTCGCGCCGCCAGGCATCGTCCTCCAGACTGCCGTAGACGTTATCGCGCACGATCATGCCATTCTCGGTCAACCCCTCACCCTCCTCGCCGGCGTGTGCCGCGCGGAAGGTGGCCACCTCGATGATCTCGCGGCCGAAATGGATATGGGCCAGGCGAAAACGTCGCCCGATCAGGCGACAGTTGCGAAACAGCTTGCGAATCTCCTCCGGGTGGGCATCGGTGGCGACATCGAAATCCTTGGGTTCACGCCCCAGCAGCAGATCGCGCACACCGCCTCCGACCAGATAGCTTTGGTATCCCGCCTTGTTCAGGCGATAGAGTACCTTCAGCGCATTCTCACTGATGTTGCTGCGCGAGATACTGTGATCGGAGCGGGAGACGATGATCGGCTCGTGAGAACGATCCGCTTCAACACGGGCTGCACCGTTTTTTTTCGCCCTGGACTTTTTCAGCCATGAAAACATGGGCGGATTCTACCACGCTTTTCTATAGATGTTGTCCGCCGCATACCAGCTAGAAGTGGTATTCAAGCTTAATGCCGTATATATCCTGCCGGCTCTCCGGCTGCCACACATCAAACATGGCCGCCAGCCCCGGATGGTAGACTCTTTCTGTGCCGGATTTTTTGAATCGAAAACTGTCGTAAAAGGCCCCCATGCCCCAGTTGGGATGGAAACGGTATTGCGCTGCCAGATACAAGCTGAAATCGCCACCCGGTTTCAGGGTCGGGTCACTGGCAAAGCCCAGCGAGGTCAGCCCAACGTCCTCGATGGTATTGAAAGGGTATTTCACACCACCCTGAATACGCCAGCCTGCCGCTGCATGATAGTCAACGCCCAGACGCCCATAAAAACTCTGGTATTTTTCCTCATAGCCACCGCTGCCGAGTATATTTCGACGCCAGCTGTCATAGCCAAGGCTATAGCGCAGGTACCACGCACTGTCCCCCTCCGCGGCACCGGGCTGCCGCAGAGACTGAAAAAAATCCACCTCCATATTCCAGCCGTCATAATCGGTATCCGTCGAGTACTGGGTGCAACTTGAGCTCAACAGGTCACACCGCTCTCCGTCATAGTCGACCTGTCCTGAGTAGAGTTTGGCCAGAAACCCATAACGCCACACCCGGCTGATGCGCTTTTCAGCCTCGATGGCGACAAAATAGCGGGGGCCGGTTTCATCGAGCAGTTTGGAGCCCGACCGGTCAAACTCCTGCCACAGGAACTGTTCCACCCCCGCAGTTATGGCGTAGTCCTCCACAGCGGCACGAGCATGCACTGAGGCCAGTAGCATGGTGATAACCACAAGATAATGCACGATATTTCTCATCCAGCAGCCCCGCTCTCGGTTATTTGAGATATATCCAGTAAAATACGCCGTTCTCATTTGGATACTAGTCTGCGCCACGGCAAAAACCACCCCCGTATACCGGTTTGACCCTACCCACCCTCTGGGGTACCGTAGCGCAGCACAAATCTGGAGCAAACTGATGCCGAAAAAGTCAAAAAGCAGCACGGACGAATTCGACTTCGAGAAGGCCCTCAGCGAACTTGAGCAACTCGTCGCAAGAATGGAACAGGGCGAGTTGAGCCTGGAGGATTCGCTGAAGGACTTTGAACGCGGAATCGAATTGACGCGCAGCTGCCAGCAGGCCCTGCAAAGCGCAGAGCAACGGGTACAGACGCTGCTGGAAAAGAGCCCCGATGCCGCGCTGGTGGACTTCGAAGAGGGCGGTGAATAACACCGATGCCGCTCAAGCAACTGCTCTCAAGCTACCAGGCACGTGTGGAACATGCCCTGGACACATGGCTGCCGCCAGAGTCCAGCAACCCGCCACACCTGCACCGCGCCATGCGCTACGCCACGCTCAATGGCGGCAAGCGGGTGCGACCGGTGCTGGTCTACGCCACAGGCAAGGCGCTGGGCATCGCACCCGAGATGCTGGATGCCCCGGCATGCGCCGTTGAATGCATTCACGCCTACTCCCTGGTCCACGATGACCTCCCGGCAATGGATGACGACGCCCTGCGCCGTGGCAAGCCCACCTGCCATATCGCCTTTGATGAGGCCACCGCCATTCTCGCCGGTGACGCACTGCAGGCGCTCGCCTTCCAGATCCTGAGTGACGCCCCCGAGCTCGAAGTCTCTGCCCGGCGCAGGGTGCAGATGGTCAGTTGCCTTGCAGAGGCCAGCGGCTCCCACGGTATGGTGGGAGGACAGGCCGTGGATATGGCGGCAATGGGACAGGCCCTGTCACTTGAGCAGCTGGAGGCCATGCACCGCTGGAAGACCGGCGCCCTGATACGCGCCAGTGTACGCCTGGGCGCACTGGCATCCGAAGCGACAGGCGAGGAACAACTGCAACGCCTTGACGACTACGCCGCCACCATCGGACTTGCCTTCCAGATCCGCGACGACATCCTCGATGTCGAGGCCGATACCGAGACACTCGGCAAGCCGCAGGGCTCGGATAAGGATCGCAACAAACCCACCTATACGGCGCTGCTCGGCCTGGAGGGGGCCAAGGCCAAGGCGCGGGAGTGCCATGCCCAGGCCGAGGCCGCGCTGGCAGGCTTTGGCGCCGAGGCCGATCCGCTGCGCTGGCTCTCGGCCTATATTGTCGAACGGGCGCATTGATCTCGGCGCTTCAGCTTGCATGCTGAACGCTGTGGGGCCATTATAGGCGGTTTTCCGCCCGGCCTGCTCGAGCTACATATTTGATTAATGACGACATCCCTGCTTGAAACCATCAATGAACCTGCGCAATTGCGCCAGCTTGGCGTGTCCGAGCTGGAACAGCTGGCGGAGGAACTGCGCCATTTCATGGTCGAGTCGGTCGCCCGGACGGGGGGGCACCTCTCTTCGGGCCTGGGCGCAATCGAACTGACCATCGCCCTGCACTATGTGTTCAACACCCCCGAGGACCGCCTGGTGTGGGACGTGGGCCACCAGAGCTACCCGCACAAGATTCTCACCGGACGCCGTGACAGGATGGCCACCTTGCGCCAGAAAGACGGTCTGGCCGGTTTCCCCAAACGCAGCGAGAGCCCATTCGATACCTTCGGCACCGGTCACTCCAGCACCTCCATCAGTGCCGCGCTGGGCATGGCCGTGGCGGCCCACCGGGAGCAGACCGGGCGCAAGGTGATCGCCGTCATCGGCGACGGCGCGATGACCGCGGGCATGGCCTTCGAAGCGCTCAACCACGCCGGCGACCTCGATGCCGACCTGCTGGTGATACTCAACGACAACGAGATGTCGATCTCCCCCAACGTGGGCGGCATGTCGAACTACCTGGCGCGTGTGCTGTCCGGCAAGCTCTACTCCACGATGCGCGAGGGCAGCAAAAAGGTACTCAAAACCATCCCCTCGGCATGGGAGCTGGCCCGGCGCGCCGAGGAACACATGAAGGGCATGGTGATCCCGGGCACCATGTTCGAGGAGCTGGGCTTCAACTACATCGGCCCCGTTGACGGCCACGATATGGAGACTCTGGTCAAGACGCTGGCCAACCTGCGCTCGCTCAGCGGGCCCCAGTTCCTCCACGTGGTCACACACAAGGGCCGGGGTTACAGGCCGGCCGAAGAGAACTCCTGCTTCTACCACGGCGTGCCTCCCTTCGATGTCGAGACCGGACAGATCAAGGCCTCGGCACCGGGCATCAGTTACACCAGGGTGTTCAGTCAATGGCTGTGCGACATGGCCGCAGCGGACGAGCGCCTGGTCGGCATCACACCGGCCATGCGCGAAGGTTCCGGCCTGGTCGAGTTTTCCGAACGCTTTCCCGAGCGCTATTTTGATGTCGGCATCGCCGAGCAGCATGCGGTAACCCTCGCCGCAGGCCTTGCCTGCGAAGGGCTCAAACCGGTAGTGGCCATTTACTCCAGTTTCCTGCAAAGGGCCTATGACCAGCTGATCCACGATGTGGCGTTGCAACAACTGCCGGTGTTGTTCGCCATCGACAGGGCCGGTATCGTCGGTCCCGACGGCCCCACCCATGCCGGCAGCTTCGACCTGAGTTTCATGCGCTGCATTCCGGAGATGGTGATCATGGCGCCCGCGGACGAGAACGAGTGCCGCCAGATGTTGACCACCGGCTTCCTGCACGATGGCCCGGCTGCGGTACGTTATCCCCGTGGCACGGGGCCCGGCGTGGAAATATCGGATGAACTCACAGCGCTGGAGATCGGCAGGGGCGAGATTCGCCGCCAAGGCAGCAAGGTCGCCCTGCTGGCCTTCGGTGCCATGCTCGGCCCCGCAATGGAGGCGGCCGAGCAGCTCGACGCCACCGTCGCCAACATGCGCTTTATCAAACCGCTCGACGGTGCCTTGATTGACAGGCTGGCGCGGGAACACGACGCGCTGGTCACTGTCGAAGACAATGCGGTGGCCGGTGGGGCCGGCAGCGCCGTCAGCGAATACCTGTCACGGCACAAGCT
>JBFEUI010000103.1:0-9930 GCA_041547565.1 Thiohalomonadaceae bacterium | reverse complement strand
TGCTGAGCATCAAGATACCGGCCAGGCACCTTGAGCAAAACATCAAGCAGCATTTTCTCCACCTGGTACCCGGTCTCATCGTCCTGCTCGGCATTACAGGACTGCTTATCAGCTTCACACTGCGCCGCAAGCTGACTCGCCCGCTGCAAACCATCAGCCGGGCCGCCAAGCAAATCGGCGAGGGCAACCTCGACACCGCCATCGATGTGGCGGCCAGCGGGGAACTGGCGCAACTGGCCACCAGCCTGCAGGAGATGGCGCAGCAGTTGCAACTGGACAGGGACGCCCTGGTGCGCGAGCAGGGGCTGCTGAAGACAATGATCCAGACCATGCCCGATACTGTCTGGCTCAAGGATCTCAACGGCGTCTATCTGCTCTGTAATGCCAGTTTCGAACAGCTGCTCGGCCGCAGCGAGAACGAGATCGTGGGCAAGACCGATCACCAGTTGCTAACCCATGAGCAGGCCGAGTTTGCCCGCCAGAGCGACCTGTCCGCCCTGACGGCGGAGTCCAGTCGCGCACTGGTCGAACAGGTCACTTTTGCCCGGGACGAGTGCACGGCATGGCTTGAGGTAATACGCACGCCGCTGCGCGGCGCGGATCAGAAGATCCTGGGGGTACTCGGCATCGGGCGCGACGTCACGGCCATCCGCCAGGCCACGCTCGATCTGCGTAGCGAACGCGACCTGAACCGGCGTTACCTCGATACCGTGCAAACGGTGATGGTCGCGCTGGATAGCGAGGGGCGCGTCACCATGATCAACCGCGCCGGCCTTGAACTGTTGGGATACACACGCAAAGAGCTGCTGGGTCAGCCGTGGTTTGAAACCTGCCTGCCCCAGCCGGAAGGCAGGGAAGAGGTATTTCCGGTGTTCCAGCGGATAATCGCCGGCAATCTCGAATCGGCCAAAGAGTTTGAGAACCGGATACAGTGCAAGGACGGGCGCCAGCGCCTGTTGCGCTGGCACAACGCCTGTTTCACCGATCACCAGGGAAACATCACCGGTACCCTCAGCTCCGGCCAGGACATCACCGAGCAGCACGAGGTACAGGCGGCGTTGCAGGAGTCGGAAAGCCTCTACCGCCTGCTGGCCGAGAACAGCAACGATGCGATCTTCTGGCTTGGTACCGACGGCCGCTACAAATACATCTCCCCTGCCAGCAAGGGGATCTTCGGTTACGAGCCCGAGGCCTTTATCAGCGATCCCGAACTGTTCATGCGCCTTATCCACCCGGATGACAGGGACAGCTACCTCAACCACCTGGAGGATGACCGCCACAGCGATCACGCCGAGCTGGAATTTCGCATTATCAACCGCAGCGGCGAGACGGTCTGGCTCGGACACAACTGCCAGGCCGTCTACGACAGCGAGGGCACATTCCTTGGCCGGCGCGGCGTCAACCGTGACGTTACCGAGAGAAAACTCTCCGAGGACAATATCCGCAAACTGTCGCTGGCGGTGGAACAGAGCCCCGAGAGCATCGTCATCACCGATCTCGATGCGAGGATCGAATACGTCAACGACTACTTCGTAAAAAATACCGGCTTTAGCCGCGAAGAGGTGCTGGGTGAGAACCCGCGCATCCTGCAGTCCGGCAACACACCCGGTAACACCTATGACGAGATGTGGGAGACGCTCACCCGCGGCGAGGTGTGGCGCGGCGAGTTTCACAACAGGCGCAAGGACGGCAGCGAATATATCGAATCGGCCATCGTCTCGCCGGTGCGAGAGACCGACGGCAGTATCGGACACTACCTGGCCATCAAGCAGGACATCACCGAGAAAAAGCATACCGAGGCACAGCTGCACCACCTTGCCTACTTCGACGAGCTGACCGGCCTGCCCAACCGCAGCCTGCTCATTGACCGCCTCGACCAGCTGCTGGTCACCAGCCGCAAACAGCAACACCAGGAGGCGTTGATCCTGCTCAATGTCGACCGCTTCACCAACATCAATGCCGCCCGCGGTCACACCATCGGCGACAAGCTGCTCAAGGCCCTCGGTACCCGGTTGAGAAACCACCTCTACGAGAGTGACACGCTGGCACGCCTGCACGCCGACGAGTTTGCCATCCTGCTGCCGCACATGGCACAGGACCAGAAAAAGGCCAGCCGCAATATCATGTCGATCACAGGGAAAATCATCGAGCTGGCGCAGGCCCCGCTGCTGGTCGACGGTGAGCCGTTCAACATCACCGTCAGCCTGGGTGTCACCCTGTTCCCCGAGGTCGATGGTGAAAACGCGGAGGATCTGCTGCGCCGGGCCGATACCGCCCTGCACCGCGCCAAGGTCGCGGGCGGCAACCAGTGCGCCTTCTTCGAAAGCAGCATGGGTGAGTCGGCGCAGCAGCGCTTCCAGATAGAACGTGAATTGCGTGAGGCCATCCCGGCCAACCAGCTGCGACTTTACCTGCAGCCGCAGGTAAGCAGCAACGGTGACATGGTCGGTGCCGAGGCGCTGGTTCGCTGGCAACACCCTGAACGCGGACTGGTTCCGCCCGGCCTGTTTATCCCGGTTGCGGAAGATTCCGATCTGATAGTCGAGGTGGGTGGCTGGGTGCTTGCCGAGGCCCTCTACCTGATGGCCCAGAGCGACATGGCGGGCAATCCGTTGCGACTGTCGGTCAACCTCAGCCCGCGCCAGTTCCGCCAGGAAGGTTTTATTCAGTGGATCAAGGACCTGATTGATGCCAACGGCGCCGATCCGACACACCTCACACTGGAGGTCACCGAAAGCCTGTTTATCCACGATATGCGCGACATTGTCGCCAAGATGCACGAGTTGACCGCCATCGGCATCCACTTCTCCATCGATGATTTCGGTACCGGCTACTCCTCGCTCTCCTACCTCAAGCGTCTGCCGATACACGAGCTGAAGATCGACAAGAGCTTCGTGCAGGATGCCCCGCAGCACGCGGATGACGCCGCACTGGTGGAAACCATCCTCTCGGTGGCGCGCCACATGCAGCTGAAAGTGGTCGCCGAAGGGGTGGAGACCAAAGAGCAGGCGGCCTTCCTCAATCAGCGCGCGAATATCCTCCATCAGGGTTATTTCTACGGTAAACCGGAGCCGGCAGAAGTCTGGATGGAACGCTGGGGCAACAACTAGCGACAGCGGACACAAACATGCCAGCACCGCTGTTTGTACAAACGGGGGCTACAGCGGGCGATTGCCCCTTCACTCTTTACGCCTCACACGCTACGATTCACACATTCATCCATCAACACACCCGCTGACTACACATGGAACAGAAGACCATTGGCTTTATCGGTGGCGGCAACATGGCCGCGGCCTTGATCGGTGGCCTGGTTGCCGATGGCATGCCCGGCAACCAGGTCTGGGTCTCCGATCCGGGCGCACAGCGCCGCGAGCAGTTGGCACAGCAGTTTGGCGTCAATGCAACCGAGCACAACCGTGAGCTGCTCGCACAGGTCGACGTCGCGGTGCTGGCCGTCAAGCCCCAGGTGCTGCGCGATGTCTGCCAGGAACTTGCCGCATCACTGTCGCAACACCGCCCCCTGTTCCTCTCGGTGGCCGCCGGCACCCGCGCCGGTGATATCGAACGCTGGCTGGGGGGGGCGACGGCGTTGGTGCGCACCATGCCCAACACGCCGGCACTGGTTCAGTCCGGTGCCACCGCACTGTTTGCCAACAGCCTGGTCAGCGAGCAGCAACGCGAACAGGCCGAGGCCATCATGCGCGCGGTTGGGCTGACCCTGTGGGTCGACGATGAGAAGCTGATGGATGCGGTCACCGCCCTCTCCGGCAGCGGCCCCGCCTACTTTTTCCTGGTGATGGAGGCGCTGGAGCAGGCGGGCAATGCCCTGGGGCTGCCTGCAGACACCGCTCGCCTGCTGGCACTGCAGACGGCATTTGGCGCCAGCAAGATGGCATTGGAGAGCCCGGATGACTGCGCCACACTGAGGCAGCGGGTCACCTCCCCCGGCGGTACCACCGAGGCCGCCCTCAAGGTGCTGGAGGAACGCGACCTGCGCGGCATCTTCGAGGCGGCACTCAAGGCCGCACGCGACCGCGGCGTCGAACTGGCCGACATGCTCGGAGCCGAGTGAGATGGACGGCTACCTGCTTAACCCCATCGAGTTTCTTATCACCACCCTGTTTGAACTCTACATCCTGGTGGTGATGCTGCGTTTCCTGCTGCAGTGGGTACGCGCCGATTTTTATAATCCGGTCTCGCAGTTCATCGTCAAGGTCACCAACCCGCCGCTGCGCCCCTTGCGCCGTATCATTCCCGGCATCGCCGGACTCGATATGGCCGCCGTGGTGTTGATGCTGGCCCTGCAGCTGATCGCCCTGGGGCTGGTGCTGGTGCTCAGGGGCAAGGGGTTTCCCATCGGCACCCTGTTCATCTGGTCATTCGCCGAGCTGGTCAACCTGGCCTTTAACGTCTTTATCTTCTCCATCCTGATCCAGGCGATACTCAGCTGGGTCAACCCGGGCAGCTACAACCCGGTCAACGCCATCCTGCACAGCCTGAACGAGCCTCTGCTGCGGCCGGCCCGGCGCCTGCTGCCGCCGATGCAGGGCCTCGACCTCTCACCGCTGCTGGTGATTATCGCGCTGCAGGTCATCAAGATGCTGGTGATACCGCCGTTGCGCTACCTGGCCATGGGCTAGCGCCAGTGAGCCACTACCAATGGCAGGAGCATGACCTGCTGCTGGCGGTGCGCGCCCAGCCCCGCGCCAGCCGGGATGAGATCATCGGACCGCACGGCGACAGCCTGAAGGTCCGCATCACGGCCCCGCCCGTCGATGGCAAGGCCAACGCCCACCTGATCAAGTTTCTGGCCAGGGCTTTCGGTGTCTCTCGCAGTGCGGTTGAACTGCGCAGCGGCGAGAGCAGCCGCGAGAAACGCTTTGTCATTCACGCCCCAAAAAGACTGCCGGAAGAGGCAAAAATTCGACCTGTTTAACAGGTTTTGGGTATTACTACTTGTTCTTATTGGGATTTTTAATATAGTAGGGTTAAAATCCGTGCAATTACGGCAGTCTGGCGCAACCGTCGCCTGAAAACAGGGACACGAGGTCTATTACAAGAGTATGTCGAGCAAACGTTTTAACGATCAGATGCAGGCCTACGGCCAGTGGAAAACAGACCTGATTAAAGGGATCAATTTCTATCAGAAGTGGCTTGATGCCAATGAAATGGGCAGCCCCGAGGATGAGCTGCGTATCTACGAAAGCCTGGAGGCGCTGCGCAGCGACAACCTGACCATCGCCTTTGTCGCGGAGTTCGCACGCGGCAAGACCGAGCTGATCAACGCCATCTTCTTCTCCGAGTACGACCGCCGTCTGCTGCCCTCGGAGGCCGGACGCACCACCATGTGTCCCACCGAGCTGTTTTACGATACCCAGAACAAGGCCTCCTATATCCGTCTGCTGCCGATTGAAACGCGACTGAACGAGACCAGCATCGCCGAGTACAAGGCCGACCCGATCCACTGGACCAATATCGAACTGGACCTGGACGACTCGGACAACCTGGCGGAGGCCTTCCAGGAGATCGTCAAGACCAAGAAGGTCACGCTCGATGAGGCGCGTGAACTGGGGCTGTACAGCGATGCCGACAAAGACCTCCACACCGAGGACGGCAAACTGCCGGAGAAGATCGACATCCCGATGTGGCGCCACGCCCTCATCAGCTTCCCCCATCCGCTGCTCAAGCAGGGACTGGTTATTCTCGATACCCCCGGTCTGAACGCACTGGGTTCCGAGCCGGAACTGACCATGAACATGCTGCCCAACGCCCAGGGGGTGATGTTTATCCTTGCCGCCGACACCGGCGTCACCAAATCCGACCTGGATATGTGGCAGCAGAACGTCAAACCGTTGCGCGAGGGACGGGAGAAGGGGGTCGTCGTCATCCTCAACAAGATCGACACCCTGTGGGATGAACTCAAATCGCCGGAGCAGATCGATACCACCGTTGCCGAACAGTGCCAGAAGGCGGCACGCACGCTGGCCCTCGATGCCAAAATGGTGATCCCCGCCTCGGCCCAGAAAGGCCTGCTTGCCAAGATCCGCCACGACCAGGAGCTGCTCGATCGCAGCAACATCCTGCACCTGGAGGGTATTCTGGCCACCGAAATCCTGCCCTACAAGCAACAGCTGATGCGGGATCACGTCAAGGCCGATGTCGGCGCTCTGATCAAGGAGTCACGCGATATCCTGGCGGCCAAATTCGATTCCATCAAGAAACAACTTGGTGAGCTAAACGGCCTCAGCGGCAAGAACGAAGAGGTAATTCAGCATCTGATGCAGAAGACCCGCGAAGAGCAGGTCGCCTACCACAAGAACGTGGAGAGCTTTCAGGCCAACAAGCGCCTGCTGAAAGAGCAGGGCAGCAAACTGATGGACCTGATCAGCCTGACCAAACTGGACGACCTGGTCTCCAAGAGCCGCAGCGACATGCGCGACAGCTGGACCACCCACGGCCTCAAGCATGGCATGAAAACCTTTTTTGACGGTGTCACCGACATGATGAAACAGGTCGATGACTACTCCGAGCAGATGAACCGTCTGGTGGTCACGGTCTACAACAAGTTTCACCAGGAGCACGGCATTGCCGACATCAAGCCGGTGCTCTACAAGACCGACGAGTATATGGCGGAACTGAAAAAACTGTATGACGATGCGGAGGAGTTCCGTACCAGTCCGATGACCGCCATGACCGAACAGTCCTTTGTCATCAAGAAGTTTTTCATCTCCCTGGTCAGCCACGCGCGTAACGTCTTTTTCAAGGCCAACCGTGAAGCCGAACATTGGAGCAAGGCGGTCATGTCGCCGCTGGTCAAACAGATCAAGGTGCACAAGGAGCAGATGGACAAGCGGCTGGAGAACCTGCGCAAGATCAATGAGTCGCGCGATACCCTGACCTCACGCATCGAGGAGCTGAAGGCCTCGGCCGTTACGCTGGAAAAACAGTACCGCGAGGTCACCAGCATACTTGCCCTCATCAACCGGCCACTGGAAGAAAAGAAGAAGAGCAGCGGTGCACCCGTCGCCAAGGCGGGCTGAACGCAAATCCCGACTCCAACTCTCAACTATTGAGCTATAGTAGGTGTAACAACACCACTAATCAGGAGGACGGTCATGCTTGCACCCGGCAAATACCTGCTCTTATGCGGCTGCCTGCTCTTCAGCCTTCCGCTGCTCGGCAACGCAGCCAGTTACGTGGATACCGGCGACTACCGTGTCCACTACAGCGCGTTCAATTCGAAGGTGCTGACACCGGAAATCGCCAGGACCTATGACATACGGCGCAGCGGCCACAACTCCGTGCTCAACATCACGGTGCAGAAAAAACAGGGCGACGGCAGTTATGCCCCGCAGCGCGCGGAGATCGCGGCCACATTCAGCACCATCAAAAGCCAATACAAAACGATCGACATGAACGAGGTCACCGAGGGCAAAGTGGTCTACTACCTGGGCCAGTTCAAGTTTGTCGATGGCGAAACACTGAAATTCGATATCAAGGTCACACCACCCGGCGGCCAGAGCATTAGCGTCAATTTCGATCAGCAGTTTTTTGTTGAGCGCTGAGGCGGATTCACCGCGAATATCTTTCAGCCGGCAAGGTGGCCGCCTGTCACAGAAACGGGCGGGCGATGCTGAACAGGCCGAAGGCGGCCACCAACCCGCCCGACAGGGTGCGGGCCAGTGGTTTTCGCAACAGGGCGGCAAGGCGGCCCGCCATCGCACCCATCGCCAGCAGGTTGGGCAGGGTGCCGAGGCCGAAGGCGAACAGCAGCAGTCCGCCTTCTACGGCGCTGCCGGCGGAGATCGCCCAGATCAGCACGCTGTAGACCAGACCGCAGGGCAGCCAGCCCCACACCAGCCCCAGGGCAAAGGCCTGACCCGGTGTGTGCACCGGCATCAGCCGTTTTCCCAGTGGTTCCAGGCGCTGCCAGAACCTGCCGCCGAGCCGTTCCAGCTTCACCAGGCCGTACCACCAGCCACCCAGGTATAAACCCAGTGCCACCATGAACAGACCGGCCACAATCTGCAGCACCAGTTGCGCCTGGTTGAACAGCAGCAATTGCGAGGCCATCGCGCCAATCCCGCCCATCAGGATACCAGCAAGGGTGTAGCTGAGGATGCGCGCCCCGTTGTAGGCCAGCATGTAGGGCAGCAGCCGCGGCAGATTGCCGCGTACCTGCTCCGGCAAACCGAAGCTCAGGGCACCGACGATCCCGCCGCACATGCCCACACAGTGCACGCCGCCGAACAGCCCCACCAGAAAGGCGCTGATGACACCAACCTCAGCGTTCATGTCCGTTCTCCTCGACCGGCACATAGCGCCAGGCCAGCCACACCAGCAGCAACACCGGCAGCCCCATCGCCGCGGTCAGGGTAAAAAACAGCGGGTAGTCCACACTGTCGACCATGACACCGGAAAACCCGCCGATAAACTTCGGCAGCAGCAGCATCACCGAGCTGAACAGCGCGTACTGCGTGGCCGAGTATGAGATATTGGTCAGCCCCGACAGGTAGGCGACGAACGCCGCGGTAGCCAGTCCGGCGCTGAGATTGTCCATCGCCACCACGGTAATCAGCATGGAGATATCGCGTCCCATTCCCGCCAGCACGGAGAACAGCAGGTTGGTTCCCGCGGCCAGCAGGGCGCCGATAAACAGGATGCGCATCACCCCGAAACGCCCCACCAGGGTACCACCCAGTACCGCACCGAGCAGCGTCATGATGACACCGAACACCTTGGTGACGTTGGCCACCTCGCTCTTGCTGAAACCCATGTCGAAATAGAACACGTTGCTGATCACCCCGAGCACGATATCGGAGATGCGGTAACTGCCGATGAGCAGCAACAGCAATACCGCCTGCCAGCGGTAGCGCCCGATAAAATCGCCGAAGGGGCTGATCACCGCACGCCACAGCCAGTCGAACAGCGGCGCCAGTTGTGACGGCAGCCAGCGCCGCCGGTGCAGCCACTCGATACCGCGCGATTCGCGCGCCACACTCTCCCGCGACGCTTCACGCTCGGGCTCGTGAATGAGCAGCGTGGTGGCAATACCGACGCCCATCAGTGCCGCCATTATCGTGTAAGTAATGGACCAGGCGTGGTGCTGGTAGACCGCTGCCCCGCCATCGACATAGGCGGCCAGCCAAAGGGCGCCGGCGGAGGCCGCCATCATGGCAAGACGATAGCCGATCATGTAGGTCGAGGCCATTGCCGCCTGCAGGCGCTGCGGTGCACTCTCGATGCGGTAGGCATCGATAACGATATCCTGGGTCGCCGAGGCAAAGGCCACCACCACTGCAAACCCGACCAGGCGTGCCAGCTCCTGCGCCGGATCGGTAACCGCCATCCCCAGCAGCGCCGCTGCAATCGCCAGCTGGGCAAACAGCAACCAGCCGCGCCGCCGCCCCAGCAGCCGGCTCAACAGCGGCAACGGCATCCTGTCGACCAGCGGCGACCAGGCCCACTTGAACGCGTAGGCAAGCGCCACCCAGCTGACAAAGCCGATGGTCGAGCGCTCAATGCCCGCCTCACGCAACCAGTAGGAGAGTGTACCGAACACCAGCAACAACGGCAGACCGGCGGAGAAGCCGAGAAACAGCAGCGTCAGCACGCGCGGCTGCCGGTACAGCCGCCACGCCTCGCGCCATGCCATGCCGCGTCTAGAGGGGGTAGTCATAATCGATGGTGAGCGGCGCATGGTCCGAGAAGCGCTCCGCGCGGTAGATGGCGGCGTCTTTCACAGCCCCGGCAAGGGCCGGGGTAATGACCTGGTAGTCGATGCGCCAACCCACGTTCTTCGCCCAGGCCTGACCGCGATTGGACCACCAGGTGTACTGGTCCGGCTCCTGGTTCACCACGCGAAAGGCATCGACAAACCCCATGGGGCCGAACACCTTGTCCAGCCATGCCCGTTCCTCCGGCAGGCAG
>JBFEUI010000102.1:0-10072 GCA_041547565.1 Thiohalomonadaceae bacterium | reverse complement strand
GGCACGGAGGACGTGAAGCGTGAAGCGTGAAGCGTGAAGCGTGAAGCGTGAAGCGTGAAGCGTGAAGCGTGAAGCGTGAAGCGTGAAGCGTGAAGCGTGAAGCGTGAAGCGTGAACACGATTGTGTGTACCCCACGATCCTTGTCAAGCCCATCCTTTCACGTTTTACGTTTCACCTTTCACGACACGACACATAGGGCGGGCCATGCCCGCCATCACCGGTACCCACGGGGCGCCCTCTATGCGTTTCACGATTCACAGTTATTGAAACACCCTTCACCCTTCACACACCACCCTTCACTGATTAAACTGCCCGCTATCACCCTTTGGAGTATGAGCTTTGGAAATCTACCTTGTCGGCGGGGCCGTGCGTGACCAACTGCTGGGGCTGGAACCCAGGGACCGCGACTGGGTGGTCGTCGGTGCCACCCCCGAACAGTTGCAGCAGCAGGGCTACCGCCCGGTGGGCAAGGATTTCCCGGTCTTCCTGCACCCGAAAACCGGCGAGGAGTATGCCCTGGCGCGCACCGAGCGCAAAACCGCACCCGGCTATCACGGCTTTGAGTTTCACGCCTCGCCCAAGGTGACGCTGGAGGAGGACCTGCGCCGCCGCGACCTGACCATCAACGCCATGGCCCAGGACGCAAACGGCACGATTATCGATCCCTTCGGCGGTCGGGACGACCTGCAAAACGGTCGCCTGCGCCATGTCTCACCCGCCTTTAGCGAAGACCCCGTGCGCATACTACGCATCGCCCGCTACGCCGCCCGCTACGGTAAATGGGGCTTTCGCGTCGCCCACTCCACCCATGCCCTGATGAAACAGATGGTGCAAAGCGGCGAGGTCGATGCGCTGGTGCCGGAGCGGGTCTGGCAGGAACTCGACAACGCCCTGGCGGAAGAGACGCCGTCACGTTTTTTCGAGGTGCTGCGCAACTGCGGCGCTTTGAGCCGTATCTTCCCGGAACTGGAGCAGCTGTTCGGAGTACCGCAGCCAAAACACCACCACCCGGAAGAGGATACCGGCGTTCACACCATGCTGGTGCTGGAGCAGGCGGCCAAACTCACGCCCGATACCCGCGTACGCTTCGCCGCACTGGTACACGACCTGGGCAAGGGCACCACGCCGCAGGACGAGTGGCCCCGGCACATCGAGCACGAAGAGCGCGGTGTCGGACTGGTCGAGCAACTATGCCAGCGCCTGCGCGTGCCGCGCGACTATCGCGATCTGGCACTTATCGTCACTCGCTACCATGGTGTCTATCACCGTGCCGAGGAGCTGCAGGCCTCAACGATCCTGAAAACACTGGAGCATATCGATGCCTTCCGCCGCCCCGAACGGCTGGAACAGTTCCTGCTCGCCTGCGAGGCCGATTCGCGCGGGCGCCCCGGTTTTGAAGAGCTGCATTTCCCGCAACCGGATATATTCCGTCGCGCCTACCACGCCGCAGTTCGAATAGAAGCAAAGGCAATAGTCGAACTGGGATACACAGGAAAGGCAGTTGGTGAACAACTCCATCAGCAGAGAGTGTCAGCAATAAAGGACATCAAGGGAGTAGAATGAGCACCTGTCACCCCTACAACAGATGCAAGAGAATATTAATGTTAATGTCAATAAACACCCAAATGCCGCAGCCTGGGATAGAGACACGTTTGCTCAGCAGATAAAAAATAAAACCTACCATGAAAAGAAACGAGAATTTCCACCCTTCATACTTACTATTTTAAGCCCTGGAGAAAACATGAAACCTTACGCTTTTGCCGCAGCTTTCGGAGCCATCACACTTGCCACATTCAGCCAGGTTTGGGCCGCCGGTCCAATCCCATGCCCTGACATTTCCGAAGCCATACAGATCGGTGCATGCCCGACAGAAGAAGAGTTACAGGTAATGTTTAAAAATGGCTGCGGTGCAGAGCGGGCTCCAGGCGCAAAGAACCCGGAGCTCTGCGACTCCTACGCAGAGTTCAAACGTCGTAAAAACACTGCGTTATGGGAGTCTGCTGATGGTGAATTTATGGGCTATTTATCATGCACCATTCCCGCCTCGAAAATAAGAAGTGCCAGGCCGGTAAGCGTCGCAATCTCCCATAAGGATGGTCTTAATACGGTCTCTTGCATCTATCAGGGTGGAATTAAATTTGCGCTGCGCACGCGTAGCGTCTGCAGAATACCCGGAGTGACGAATTCAAATGTCGTGATGCAAACGGAGTGCGGCTCCGACATGACGGCCTGCAAGGTCGAGTGTGACTGAAATCGCCTCACACATCCGACAGGCACGAACAAGTTGCCATGGGGAATATTGCAAAAAGACCAGGCGGTTGCCTGGTCTTTTTTTCATGGTCTGCTCACGTAACCGAAGCAGTTAACTGAAAACCGTCCACTGAGATTACGCTTCAGACATCAAATATTCACATTATATGTTGTTCAAATCTCGAGAGCAGATACTGAAATGAAGTTCCTGAAAACACAAATGCGACCACCACCCCTAAGGTGTTGGCAATCATATCTGCATACTCAAAATAGCGAACACCGCCCATCCCCTGAATAATCTCCAGCCCTACCCCCATCGCGACAAAACCAACGGCAAAGGCCACACGCTTGCCTTGAGCCGCATAGATCTGCACAAACCAGCCCATGAGGATGAAATAGGCCAGACCGTGCCCAATCTTGTCGACGTGCTCGATACCGAGCCCGACATCAGGTGGACTGTGGCTCAGTGAAACATAAACGACGGCCAGCACCAGCGACCAGCCGATAACAAGCCAGAGAGGCGTGAGACGCAATGTTTGCTGGCCGTCGTTCATTAATCAACCGTTAACGATAAAGGCAGAGATAGGAGGTATCACCCGCCACCTGCAGTTGAAACTTTTTATTGGCCTCGACGATAAAGGTCTCGCCCGGTCCGAAATCCTGCCAGTTGTCCGAACCCGGCAGTTTCACCGTAAGCTTGCCACTGACCACCTGCATAATCTCCTGTTGGCTGGTGCCGAACTCGTACTGCCCCGCCGCCATCACCCCAATCGTTGCGGGCCCGTCACCGGTTTCAAATGCAATCGATTTAACCTTACCGTCAAAGTACTCATTGGTATCAAACACGCGAACTCCTCATCATAGATAGAGATAAAACAACACGACGCCCAGGCCCAGCCGGTACATTACGAACGGCAACATACCGCTGTGCTCAAGCAGTGTAAGAAAGAAGTGGATGCAGAGGTAAGCGCTCACGGCAGAGATGGCGGTGCCGACCAGCAACGCATTCCAATCGACCGCCACATCCGCACTTAAAAGCTCGAGACCATTGAGGCCGCCTGCGAGCACGATCACCGGAATGGACAGCAGGAACGAAAAGCGCGCCGCAGCGGTGCGCGACAGTCCCAGCATCAGGCCCGCCGTCATGGTGATGCCGGAACGTGAAGTGCCGGGTATCAGCGCCAGTGCCTGCGCCACGCCGATAACCAGCACATCGCGCCAACCGATGGCGTGTTCGTCGCGCTGGCGGCTGCCCTGCACGTCGGCCCACCACAGCAACAGACCGAACACGATGGTGGTGGTGGCAATCACCAGCGGTTCGCGCAGCACTGTTTCAATCACGTCCTTAAACAGCAGCCCGGCCAAACCGACCGGCACGGTGCCGAACCCCACCGCCCACACCAGGTGGCTGTCACCCACCCGCTGTTTTTTAGCGAGCGAGAGGAACCAGTCGTGGAACATCTGCTGCAACTCAGCGCGAAAATACCAGACCACGGCGCTGAGCGTGCCGACATGCACCGACACATCGAAGGCCAGCCCCTGATCGGCCCAGCCGCCGATCTTGGGCAGCAGAATCAGGTGCGCCGAACTTGATATGGGAAGAAACTCGGTCAATCCCTGGAGGATGGCAAGCAATACGACGTGCAGTGTTTCCATTTGTTTTTGATTCTTTTGGCGCCTGTTTGTAAACCGCTATTTTCCTGGTGTGGATTGTTTAAATTTTTTCCGCCACAATGCGTGCATACCGCCCCTCTTTGGCGATCTCCGAGTGCAATACGGCAAAACCGGTCTTGTTCAACAAATAGATCAAATCTTCGCGGCTAAAGCGATTGTGCTCGATAAAGTGGATAAACAGGTCTTCCAGTTCATCGACATCGGTCCCGCTGTCGAATACCCGCGCCTCCTCGGTCTGTGCACGGATATAGACCTCCAGCGGAGCACGTACCCAGTCGGTAATGTAAAAGCGGCCACCCGGTTTCAGGCAGCGCTGCACCTCAAGCAGGCTGCGCACCGGCTGGCTCATCTCATGGATCACCACCGACGCCATCACCGCATCGACCGAAGCGCTCTCCAGCGGCAAGGCCGGATCGTGCAGGTCCTGGCAGACCATCTCCGCACCCGGCGGCAACTCACCCACAGCCTCCAGCATGTAGGGGGCGCACTCCACGCCGATAGCGCGGATACCCGGCGTGCGTTCAGCCAGTGCCTTGACGAACATCCCGGGACCGGCACCGAGGTCGAGTACCACGGGCTTATCCGAATAGACCGGTTTCATCCAGCGGTCCCAGTGGTACCAGAACACCTCATCAAAGCGGTCGGCAAAGCTCTCCTTCATCATCTCGGCAAAACGCTCGCCATCGCGGTGGTGTTTGGCCAGCATGGCCTGGGTCTGTTCCAGTTTTTCAGTCATCGCTCTCTATTCCGTTCCAGGCTGTAGTATTTCTGCTCCATTGTACTCTAACCGCCTGCTGTTTTTAGGCTGCAAACTGTCATCACGCTGTCATGTTCACGGCGTAATCTCGGCCAGGTGTAAAAACCATAAGGAGAAACAGCATGCACCTACACACCACTCCCAGCAATGCCCACGCGGCACACCATATACGCGAGGAGATCGCCTACCTTGAGGCGCGCCTCATTCGGATGGGCCACGATGGCGATTGCGCCTACGAAAAACGGCTGTCAAAGCACTACCACCTGCTGCTGGAACAGCGCAGGAAACAGCTCAGGGAACTGCTGCCCGCCACCAATGCCTGATCCGCTACAATCGACCCCGCTCATCCCGTAGCGCGAATCCGCGCAGGCCAAAATCCAGGCCCCGACTCAGGGCCATCACCTTGAACAACTCACCCATCTCCCCCGGCATGGTCAGGCGCTTCACCTGGGCCGCGGCCTCCAGTTGCGCCTGCTGATCCCCTTCTGTCTCCGCGGCCAGTTCCAATAGGCCGTTGGCGATGAGGAAGTTCGCCTGTGAGGCAAAGCCGGCCACCTGCAGACCCGCCTCCAGCGCCGCATCAGCCACTGCGGTAAAGTCGACATGGGCGGTGATATCCTGCAGCCCCGGCAGGATCAACGCATCGCTGTGGGCACGGTGGCGATAGTGGCACATCAGGGTGCCGTGATGGCGCTCCAGGTGGTAATACTCGTGGCGCGGAAAGCCGTAATCGACAAGCAGGGCTGTACCCCGCTCCAGCACGGCGGCGATGCTGTGCACCCACTCGCGTGCACGCAGATTGATCTCCGACGCATACCCCTCAGGCAGTGTCGTGGTGCCAAGCAGCGTGTCGAGCGCCGCCTGCAGTTCGCGACCGGCAATAGTGTCCGCCTCGAAGGAAAAGCGTTCCTCCGCCCAGGTGACAAACAGCTCTTTAGCCTTGCCCTGCTGGATGCAAAAACGATGCACCGGCATCGCATCGAGCACCTCGTTGGCCAGCACCACACCGCGAAAACCCGCCTCGGGCAGCCCCTCCAGCCACTCGACCCGCCCAACCAGGTGGGGCAGCCGCTGCGCCAGTGTCGTTCTCTGCCGCTGGCGCAGGTCGGCGCTCAGTTCCAGGATCAGGTAACGCTCGGGCAGACACTCCAGCCGTTCCAGTTCGGCCAGAATATCCGCCGCCATCACCCCGGTACCGGCACCAAACTCAAGCAGATCGCCACCGCCGAGCACCGCCAGCACCTCGGCACTCTGACGCGCCAGGCAGCGCGAGAACAGCGGCGAGAGTTCGGGGGCCGTGATGAAATCCCCCGCCTCACCGAGTTTGGCACTGCCGGCACTGTAGTAGCCCAGCCCCGGCGCATAGAGGGCCAGTTCCATGAAACGGGCAAAAGAGAGCCGTCCACCAGCGGCCGCCATCTCGGCACGAATATGCTCAATCAGGCGCTCGCTGTGTGCCTGGGCCGCACCATCGGGCGGCGGCAACTCGCGCAGTGAGGCGGCCATTTCACGCGGATTTGGCTTTTCGCTTGTGGAATCGAATAACATAGGCGCTGATTCTACCGGAAGTTGCAGCGATTGGAGTAACAGGTGACGGACAATACACTCGAGGGCAAGGTTGTATTCATTACCGGCGCGGCGCACCGTATCGGCGCCACCACCGCCCGCACCCTGCACGCAGCCGGGGCCAACATCGTGCTGCACTACCGCCAGTCGAAGGCGGGGGCCGAAACGCTGCAGCAGGAACTCAATGCGCTGCGTGCCGACTCGGTGTCACTGGTGCAGGGCGACCTGCTCGACAGCGCCCACCTGGACGCCTTGGTGGAGAAGGCGCACGGCGCCTGGGGACGGCTCGATGCGCTGGTCAACAACGCCTCGACCTTCTACCCCACGCCCATCGGCCAGGTCGACGAGACCCAGTGGAACGACCTTATCGGCACCAACCTCAAGGCGCCGTTTTTTCTCAGCCAGGCGGCCGCCCCGTTCCTGAGGCGTGAACGCGGCTGCATTGTCAGCATCGTCGATATCCACGCCGAGCGCCCGCTCAGGGAACACCCGGTCTACAGCATGGCCAAGGCCGGACTGGTGATGATGACCAAATCGCTCGCCTGCGAACTCGGCCCGGAGGTGCGCGTCAACGCCGTCGCGCCCGGCGCCATCCTGTGGCCGGAGAATGGGATGGACGATGAGACCAAGCAGAAAATCATCGACCGCACCTTCCTCAAGCGCCAGGGCAACCCGAACGATATCGCCCGTGCGGTACTGTTCCTGATCAGGGATGCCGACTACACCAGCGGCCAGGTGCTCACCGTTGACGGCGGCCGCTCGCTCAACAGTTAGGCTCTGTTGACCCGGCTAGAACTCAAACGGTACCGACCACAACCGCTGCCTGTCCTTGTCGAATTCGCTCCACAACTCGGCGAAGCTTTGCTGCAGTCCGGGATGGAAGGCGTCGGGTGCCAACTCGGCCAATGGCCAGAGCACGAAGGCATTTTTGGTGATCTCATCGCGCGGGATGTCGATGCCGTCGCTGTTTAGCACCAGGTCGTCGTAGAGCAGCAGGTCCAGGTCGAGGGTACGGGAGGAGAAGCGCGGCCCGGTACGGGTACGGCCGTGGGCATCCTCTATCTCGCGCAAATGCCTGACCACCTCGGTCACCGGCTCGTCGGTATCGAAACCCACCACCAGGTTGTAGAAATTCTCGCCGTCAAACCCCACCGATTCGCTCTCGAAGACCGATGAAATCTGCAGCACGCCGTAAAGCGCTTTGAGGTCATTGACACCGGCCCGCACATTCTTCTCGCGCTCGATATTGCTGCCGATGCTGACATAGACTCGCGCCATCAGGGTCGGCTCCCTCTCTGTTGCAGGCCCTCCATGGCCTGCCCCGCAGGGGCGTCCTCCGGACGACACGTTGCGCTCCCGGCGCAACGTTCGATGATCACCCCCACATCGTTGGCGTAGCGTACCGCCCCCTTCTTGTTGAGGCGCAGCCTCACCCACGGCACGTTGAACTCGTTGAGGATGATCTCCGCCACCCGCTCCGCCAGCGTCTCCACCAGTTGGAATTCGCTCGCCTCGACAAAGGCGATGATGCGTTTGGCCACGTCCTTGTAGTTGAGGGTATCGTCGATGTGGTCGGAAGCGGCCGCCCTGCGGATGTCGGTCGCCATCTCCAGGTCGAAGCTGATGGTCTGTTTGACCCGCCGCTCCCAGTCGTAGATGCCGATAACGGTATCGATCTTCAGATCATTGAGGTAGATGATGTCCATAGGGCGCAAGGTACAAGAAAAAAGATAAAAGGTACAAGGCTTCGCCGGGCCCTCGCACAATTTCCCCTCTTGTATCTTGTACCTTGTATCTTGTACCTTTCACGCCATGACAATCCTCGATTACAGCCTCGTGCTCATGGGTTACCTGTTCGGTTCCCTCTCCGCCGCCATCATCATCTGTAAAATGATGGGACTGCCCGATCCGCGTTCCCAGGGTTCACGCAACCCCGGTGCCACCAACGTGTTGCGCTTCGGCGGGAAAAAAGCGGCCGCGATGACTCTGGTCGGCGACATGGCAAAGGGACTGATACCGGTACTCATTGCCCAGGCGGCCGGTGCCGCACCGCTGACCCTGGCACTGGTGGCCATGGCCGCCTTTCTCGGCCACCTCTACCCTGTCTTCTTCGGCTTCCAGGGCGGCAAGGGCGTGGCCACCGCCTTCGGCGTGCTGCTCGGCCTGGCCTGGCAGGTGGCCCTGGCCGTGGTGGGTACCTGGCTAATGGTGGCGGCGCTGTTCCGTATCTCCTCCCTCTCGGCCCTCACCGCCGCGGCCCTGTCACCGCTTTTCGCCTGGTGGCTGGCCCCCCACCCCGCGTTCATGGTGATGATGGCGGCCATGGCGCTGCTGCTGTTCTGGCGTCACCGCGAAAACATCCAGCGCATCCTGCAGGGCACGGAGAAAAAGATCGGACAAAAAGCCGGCTAATCAGTCGAGCGGGGCAAGCGTTTCGATCGGCCAACGTGGCGTAGCGCTGAAACTGAGCGATGCGTGCTCGCCGGCCTGCAACCGCAGACAACCGGCATAGGCGATCATCGCGCCGTTGTCGGTGCAGAATTCCGGCCGCGGATAGTAGACCTCGCCACCCAACCCTGTTGCCAGTAATGCAAGCTGCTCCCGCAGAGATTTGTTAGCACTTACTCCGCCTGCGACAACCAGTCTATTGAGACCAGTCTGCTTCAGGGCACGCCTGCACTTGATCACCATGGTATCCACCACCGCATCCTGGAAGGCACGCGCGATATCGGCTCTGGCCGCCTCATCCTCGCCGCTGTCGCGCCAGGTGGTCAGGGTAAAGGTCTTCAGCCCACTGAAACTGAAGTCGAGACCGGGGCGGTCGGTCATCGGACGGGGGAAACGGTAGCGGGTGGGATCGCCTGATTCGGCCAGTTTCGCCAGTGCCGGCCCACCGGGATAACCGAGCCCCAGCAGCTTGGCAGTCTTGTCAAAGGCCTCGCCGGCCGCATCGTCCAGCGACTCACCCAGGATCTGGTAGGCCCCGACACCATCGACCCGCACCAGCAGGGTATGGCCGCCGGAGACCAGCAGGGCGACAAACGGGAATTGCGGTGCCGGCGTCTCCAGCATCGGCGCCAGCAGATGCCCCTCCATGTGGTGCACGGCGACCGCCGGCACACCCCAGGTCCACGCCAGGCTGCGTCCCACGGCAGCGCCGACCAGCAATGCCCCCACCAGGCCGGGACCGGCGGTATAGGCCACAGCGTCAACCTGATCGCGGCCGACACCGGTGCTCTCAAACAGCTCCTGCAGCAGCGGCAGCAACTTGCGCACGTGATCGCGCGAGGCCAGCTCCGGCACCACACCACCGTATTCGGCGTGCATCGCCACCTGACTATATAAGGTATGCCCCAGCAGGCCCTGCTCGTCGTCATACAGGGCAACGCCGGTCTCATCACAGGATGTTTCGATTCCAAGCACTCGCATGGCGCGCATTGTCACCGCTCCCCCCCTCCGGCACAAGACCTTTGCAATTTTGTCCGCTGATCTATACAATCGCGCGTTTCCCTGACTAGTCACGGTTTAACCAATATTTCGAGGTGATTTAGTAAATGCCTGCTGTACGTGTAAGAGAAAACGAGCCCTTCGACGTCGCCCTGCGCCGTTTCAAGCGCAGCTGTGAGAAGGCCGGTGTCCTGTCCGAGGTTCGCCGCCGCCAGGCCTATGAAAAGCCGACCTCTGTTCGCAAGCGCAAGAAAGCTGCGGCAGTAAAGCGCCAGCAGAAGAAGACCTTCCGCGAACAGATGCGCACCCGTCGTCTCTACTAAGCTTTAGATTTAACCCGTATCCCTGACCCATGGCCGAAAGCCTCAAAGAGCGCAT
>JBFEUI010000101.1:0-10248 GCA_041547565.1 Thiohalomonadaceae bacterium | reverse complement strand
CCTATGGTGTTGATGCTCTTGTCATCACGTACCGCCTCCTCCAGCTCATCGAGGTAGGAGGCATTCGCATCGTTGGACTGGTACTCCACGGTGAGGCGGTAGTCGAGCGCACCGCTGTTGCCGGCGTGACGCAAAACATTGCGTTCATAGCCGCCGTCGCCGCCCACCGCCTTGACCAGCGTGCCCTGAATCTCGCTGGGGTGGTAGGTGATGATATTGATCACGCCGAGAAAGGAGTTGGCGCCGTAGGTCACGCCGTTGGGACCGCGGATGACCTCGATGCGTTCGATGTCCTCCAGCGTCAGGGGCAGGCCGTACCAGTCGACACCGCCGGTGGCGGGCGTGTAGATGGAACGGCCATCCACCAGCACCTGCATGCGCCGTGCATATTCATCGCTCATGCCGTGATAGGTCACGGAGGCACGCGGTACAATCGAATTGGTATGGGCGATCTCGAAACCGGCCACCAGGCGAAACAGCTCGGGGATCTCCTTTGCGCCCGAGGCCTCGATCATCCGGCGGTCGATCACGGTGACCGATGCCGGCAGGTCCTGGTTGCGCTGCGGCAGGCGCGTGACGGTGACGACGACCGGGATATCCTCGAAGAAGGCCTCCTCATCCTGTGCAGCCACAGGGGGGGCAAGGATGCCGGCCACGGCACACATGCCCAGCGCAGCCAGTGCTGTATTGTATATGTACCCAGACAAGGCCCTACCCCCGTTCCCGTTAGTTCTACACCCAAGTATAAGTTCAGGCATTACCCCGACACAAAATACGATAAATTCCTAGTACCGGTGCCGCCTATCCGCACTGTGTTAACAGTGCCCGGAAAGCCGACTCATGCCTCATCATGCACGCCCAGGCGACAACTGTGCACCTCCTCCTCAAGCTGCCGGCGACCAAGCATACGAAATACCAGCCGACACAGACCTTGACGCATATCATCCGCGATCAGGTAGAAGCAGGGCAGCGCCACCAGGATGAGCAGCGTGGCGAACAGCAAACCGAAGCCCAGGCTGACCGCCATCGGCGACAGAAACGCCGTCTGGCCACTGGCAAAAAAAATCAGCGGTGATACCCCCAGAAAGGTGGTGACGGTGGTGAGCATGATGGGTCGCGCCCTCACCCGGCCCGCCTCCAGCAAAGATTCGATACGCCCTTCACCCGCCGCGCGCATGCGCCTGACAAAGTCGATCAAGATCAGCGAATCGTTGACAACGATGCCCGACAGGGCAAGAAAACCGACCAGAGACAGGAACTGGATGTGGTGGCCGAACAGCAGGTGGCCCAGAATAACGCCCACGGCGCCGAAAGGTATGGCAAACATCACCACCAGCGGGTCGAGCAGGGATTTGAACAGCGCGGCAAGAATGAAAAAGATCACCGCCAGTGCCAGTACCAGCGCGTAGAGCATATCGCGCATGGAGTCGGACGCTTCCTTCTTCTCCCCCAGCCACTTCAGCTCGTAAGCGGGATAGCGCCGTGCAAGGTCGGCAAACCGCTCCTGCACCCGCTCGGTCACGGCAAGCGGGGTGGTGACAGCGGCATCCACCTCCGCAGTCACGGTGACCAGGCGGCTCATATCGCGACGACTGATACTGCTCAAACCCCGTTTGATGCGTATATCGGCCACCTCTGACAGGTAGACCGTCGCCCCTGATGCCAGCGTAATGCGCAGCTGCTCCAGCCCCTGCCCGCTGTGGCGCAACGGCTCGGGATAGATGACACGCACCGGGATACGCTTGTCGCCATGTGTCACGTGCAGGACCTCCACCCCCTGAAAGCCGGCGCGTACCGCCTCGGCCAGCATCGCCTGGCTGATACCGAGCCGGCGACCGCGTTCGTTCAGGCTGTAGTGATACTCCAGCTTGCCGCTTTCCAGATCGTGACTGACATCATAGGTACCGGGGATCTGTTGCAGAAAACCTGTCATCTCCTCGGCAATCGCCTTCAGGCCCGAAATCCCGGGGCCGGTGACCCCCACCTCGATATCCGCACCGGTGGGGCCACCCTGGGGACGTAGCACAGAGAGCCGTTCTATGCCGGTAAGCGAGGCGAGGCGGGTGCGCACCGCATTGATAATCGCCTCCGCCTCACGCTCACGACTCCCCTCCCAGGCGAATTTCAGATTGACCACCGGCGTCACCCAGCGCTCGATGAATGTCTGCGGCGCCTGCTTCTCCAGCCCCACGATGATCTGGATATAGTTGCTGCCGAAACGCACGGTGTTGAAGTTGATGAAAGAGACACCGACATTGCTCTGCAGGCTGTCCAGCTCATCATCCGACATCTCCGCCAGAATCGCCTGCTCCATCTGCGCCGCCAGCCGCGCCGTCTCCTCCAGGCTGTAGGTCACCGGCGCCTCGGCATTGACAAAAAACTGTCCGACACTGACGTGGGCAAACAACTGGAACGGCAGGCGTGTGGCGGCCAGGGCGATGGCGATCACCAGCACCCCGAGCGTCATCAGCGCCACATGGTAGCGGTTTTGCAGTGCCCAGCGCAGAAAGCGGGTATAGCGCTGCAGCCAGCGCGTCCAGTCAACACGACTGTTGCGACGGGGCGTCGGCCGCATCAGTTCCGCGGCATGGGAGGGCAATACACCAAACGCCTCCCACAGCGAACCGAGCAGCGCGAAGCTGACCACCGCGGGGATCACCGCGATAACCGCCCCCAGCGTCCCGCCGATGACGAACATGGGAATAAATGCCGCCACGGTGGTGGCGGTGGAGGCCATCACCGGCCAGAAGACCTCGCGCGCACCGATGCCTGCCGCCTCGTGCGCCGGCTTGCCCAGCTCCATATGGCGGTAGATGTTCTCATTCACGATGATGGCGTCATCGACAATCATCCCCAGCGCGATCAGGAAGGCAAACAGGGAGACCATGTTGATGCTGTAGCCGAAATAGTTGATCAGTACCATGGCCACCAGAAACGACACTGGGATCCCCATCGCCGTCACCAGCGCCACCCTGAAGTTGAGAAACAGGTAGAGCGACAGCAGCACCAGCAACAGCCCGACAAAGCCGGATGACTTCACGGTATCCAGGCGGTTTTTGACATAGACGGAGAGATCGCTGAACAGGCCCAGGCTCACTGCCGCGGGAAGTTCGCCGCGTATCGATTGTGCAAAATCACGCACCCGCTGCGACACATCAATCGTCGAGGCATCGGCGGTCTTGTTTACCGTAAGATTGATGGCCGGCTTGCCGTAATAGCGCCCCAGAGTCTTCGCCTCCTCCAGCCGCCGCGTGATGGCGGCTACCTCGCCCAGCAGCAGCTGCCCGCCCTGCGCATTGCTGCGCAGGACAACACCCGCAATCTGTTCCGGCTCGGGCACCACCCCCACGCCGCGCAGCAGGATATCGCCCTCGCCGGCCTGGATAGAGCCGCCCGGCAGGTCACGCAGGTTATCCCTGAGTGCGCCGCTCACCTCGTTCAACGCCACGCCCAGGGCCGCCAGGCGCTGCGGGTCCACCTCGACCCAGATCTCCCACTCGCGGTCACCGGCCACACCAACGCTGGCCACGCCCGGCAAGGCGAGCAAACGACGCTTGATCTCCTCGGCATGGGCAGAGAGGGTGGCATGTGCAATATCGCCGTAAACCGACAGGCTGATCACGGGGAAGCGGGTCTCCAGCCGGGTCAGCTCCGGCTTCTCCGCCTGTTCGGGCAGATCGACGATGCGGTCCAGCAGCGCATCGGCCTCACGCATGAACTCGTCCACATCGCTGCCCGCTTTAAGATCGATAGTGACTCTGGAGAGCCCTTCACTGCTGGTCGAGGTCATCACATCGATATCAGCCAGCCCGTCAAACTCCTGCTCGATAGGCAGCGTCACCTGCCGCTCCACCCCCTCGGGCGAGGCCCCTTCGAACAGCGTGGCGATACTCACCTTGTCCTGTTCGACCAGCGGGAACATCTCCTGCGGCATGGCATACCAAGAGAACACCCCGGCAATCGCCACCAGCACCAGCAGCAGATTGGTGATCAGGGGGTTGGCAATGGCAAAGCGGATCAGACCCATCTACCTGGCCTCGACACGCTGACCGTCGGCAAGGGCGGCCACATCACGCGCCACGATGGTCGTTCCGGCGGCGATATTTCCCCGCACCACCTGACGCTCCCCGTCCCTGATGCCGGTATCCACGGCCACCCGCCGCACCGTATCACCCTCCAGGGTAAACAGGTAACTGTCTCCGGCATCGTGCAGCAGCGCCGGCACCGGCACCACCAGCACACCGCGCTGCGGCGACAACGGCAGCAGCACATCGGCCAGGGTGCCGGGCATCAGCCCCGGCGCCTCAATGCGTACCCGCAGAGCATGGGTGTGGGTGCTACTGTCCGGTTCGCTCTGCAGCGCCACCAGCGTGCCCTCGATATCGCGCCCGTCAAGCTGCACCGCGATGGACTGGCCAGGGCGCAGCGCTGCGGCAACGGCGCCCGACACCTCAAGGGCAAGGTCCAGTTTGCTGTCATCCAGCAGTTCCACCACCGTGCGGTTGGACTGCATGTATTCCCCCACTTCCGCCTCCACCCTGTTGATAACGCCCGCGAAGGGGGCGCTGAGACGGGCACGCGCCAGGTTGCGCTCGGCCCGGGCCAGGTCGACCCGACGCTGGCTGATACGGGCCCCGGCGGTGTTCACCGCATACTCCAGCCGTACCGCCTCGGCAGCCAGTTGCCCCAGTTTCTGCCGTGCCTCGTCCAGCCGTGACTGCGAAGTGAGCGACTCGCTGCCGAGCCGCTGCAGCCGCTTCACCTCCTGCTGCTGCAGCTCGCGGCTCTCTATGGCCAACCGCAGCAGCTCGCTGTCCCGCGCCACCGTCGCCTGTTCCTGCTGCAGCTGCGCACGCGCCAGCCGCACCGCATCGCTGTAGTCCCCGGCGTCAAGTTCCAGCAGCACCTCGCCGGCCTGCACCCGCTGACCGGGCTCGACATGACGCGCAACCAGGCGTCCTGCCACCTCGAAGTGAAGGGCGGCGCGCTGCATCGGGGCCAGCTGTCCGGTCACGCGGTAACTCGGCCGCAGATCGGTCTGGGCCACCTCGGTTGTCACCACGCGGGTGGGGGCAACAGGGCGCATCGTGCCCGCTCTCTCCGGCTTCAGCCAGAGAACCAGCAACACGCTGGCAATAATGGCGACCAGGATCACGATGAAATGTAGGGGGGAGAGTTTTTGCGGCAGTGGCATTTTCTTGATGGAATTTGATGGGACACCCATTCTATGCGATTTTACCCGTTTTTCGAGCCCATCCCGGTACTGGAACAGAAACTTGTCAGCCATTCGTCCACACATTCTCATCCTGCTGTTCGCCGCAGGCACCGGCGCCCATGCCGAGGATGACCCGTGGCGACTCTGTCCGCCCAGCGCCATCACCTCACCCCCTGCTATGCCCCCCCTGGAAGAGGCACAAACCACACACCTGTCCGCCGACAGGGCCGACTCGGAGGCCGAGGGGATCACCCGTTTTCAGGGAAATGTGATGGTCGAGCGCGGCGGCAGCGTGCTGACGGGTAACGAGGGCCTGTACGACAAACGGCAAAACAGCGTCACCCTGCAGGGCGATGTGCAGATCAACGGCCAGGAGATGGTGGCCTGGGGCGAGCGTGCCCATGTCAGGCTGGACGAGCAGAGCGGTCAGATGCAACAGGGGCGCTACCATTTTCGCAGCCTGCATGCCTTTGGCCGGGCCGAGACCATCACCATCATCGACCCCGACCATACCACCCTGGAGCAGGCCAGTTACACCACCTGCATGCCCGGCCACGAGGACTGGCTGCTGAAGGCACGCAGCGTCGAGCTGGACTACGCCACCAATACCGGAGAGGCCTACCACACCACGCTGAGTTTCAAGGGCGTACCGTTCCTCTACACGCCCTATATCAACTTCCCGCTGGAGGGACGCAAGACGGGCCTACTGGCGCCGACCATCGCCACCTCCAGCAGTGACGGCACCGACATCCGCCTGCCCTACTACTGGAATATCGCCCCCCACCGCGATGCCACCACCACACCGCGCAACATCAGCGGGCGCGGCCAGATGCTGGAGACGGAGTTCCGCTACCTGAATCCGGCCAGCCACGGCCAGGCCAACATCGACTACCTGTGGAACGACAAACTGCTCGATGAGGAAGACCGCCACTTCTACCACTACCAGCACACCGCCCGCCTCTCTCCCGGTTGGCGTACTGACCTGCTGTTCAACGAGGTCTCCGACAGCGCCTACTTCGACGACCTGGGCGACAGCCAGGTACAGACCAGCCAGAGCCACCTCGACCGCCGTCTCGACCTGCGTTACCAGTCTCGTCACTGGCAATTCCTCGGCCGGGTACAGAACCACCAAACACTCAGCGGCACCTCACCCTATCACCGCCTGCCCCAGTTAAAACTCAACGGCGCAGGTACCCGGCGTCCGGGCCGGCTCTACTTTGACTTCAGCGGCGAGGCGGTCACCTTCGACCACGAACAGCGCCTGCCCACGGGCACGCGGCTCGACCTCTACCCCGGTGTCAGTCTGCCGCTGGAGGGGGCGGCATGGTTTGTGACGCCGCGCGTTGCACTGCGGCATACCCAGTATGCGCTGAAAGAGTATGACGCGGCCATCTACGAAGAGCGCATCGAACGCACACTCCCCATTGCCAGTCTCGACGGCGGCCTGTTCTTCGAACGTGATTTCAAACTCGGCGACAGCCCAATGGTACAGACCCTGGAACCGCGTCTGTACTACCTCCATGTGCCCTACAAGGATCAGGACGACCTCCCGCGCTTTGACACCAGCGAGCACGACCTGTCCTTCAACCGGCTGTTCAACGAGAACCGCTTCAACGGTGCCGACCGCGTCGGCGATGCCAACCAGCTGACCGTGGCGCTCACCAGCCGTTTTCTCGATGGCAGCAACGGCGCCGAACGCCTGCGTGCCAGCCTGGGGCAGATCCGCTATTTCCGCGACCGCGAGGTGACGCTCAATGCCCGTGACAGCAGCGCGGAACAGACGAGCTCGGCCTATGTCGGCGAACTGGCCTTCCGGCCGTTCTCCAGCCTGCGCTTCACCGGCAATGCCCGCTGGAACCCCCACACCGAAACCACCGAAATCATCACCTCACGCCTGCGCTACCAGCCCGATAACGATCACTCGGTCTACCTGGGTTACAGCCTGCATGAAGAAGATGCGCTGGAACAGGCCGATCTCGCCGTGTTCTGGCCGGTGACGCGACGCTGGCAGTTTCTCGGCCGCTGGCAGTACGACCTGGTGCAGGAACGCAACCTCGATGTGGTATCCGGCCTCGAATACCGCAGCTGCTGCTGGGCGGCACGCATCGTGGCGCGCAGCACACTCAACACCACCAGCCTGGAGCATGAGCGCAGCGTCTTCTTCACCCTTGAACTCAAGGGCCTCAGCACCATCGGCAACCGGATCGACGCGGAAATCGAAGAAGGACTGCTCGGTATCGAGCGCTAGCGGCAAAATTGATGCATAATCACGCACCTGTACCTGCAAGAAACAATTGAACAGGCCATCGTCCACAACGGAACGCCAGCCCCGATCCATTTGTCCGACCCACTATGCAAAAACTAGTCATTTACCTGCTGCTGTCACTCTACCTGCTGCCGGCATCGGCACGCATTGAAGAACTCAACCGTGTCGTCGCCGTAGTCAACGATGACGTGATCACTCTGCTGGAACTGGAGCGGCGTGTCCGCACCATCGAGAAACAACTGCTCCAGAGCAACACCCCGCTCCCACCGCACCAGGTGTTGCAGAAGCAGGTACTGGAGCGGCTCATCGTCGAACAGCTGCAACTGGCCCGGGCCAAGATGAGCGGCATCCGCGTCAACGACGAGGCACTGAACAAGGTCATCAGCAACATTGCCGCAAAGAACAATCTCAGCCTGGAGCAGTTCCGTACCGTGCTGGAAGGTGACGGGATCGATTTTGCCGGCTTCCGCGAGCAGATCCGCGATGAGGTGATCATCACACGGCTGCGCACGCGGCTGGTCAACAACCGGG
Source organism: Thiohalomonadaceae bacterium (assembly GCA_041547565.1). Lineage (GTDB taxonomy): Bacteria > Pseudomonadota > Gammaproteobacteria > Thiohalomonadales > Thiohalomonadaceae > JBFEUI01. Next base: position 2,236 of record JBFEUI010000101.1, on the reverse strand, counting down.
TCAGCATCTCCGAGCAGGAGATTGACGCCTACCTGGCCACCCGCGGTGACACGGGCGACAAGAACGTGCAGTACCGCCTCTCCCACATCCTGGTTGCCGTACCCGAGGCGGCCAGCCCGGAGCAGGTGCAGGCGGCACGCGCCAGGGCCCAGAAGATTCTCGAGCGCCTGAAAGAGGGGGGAGACTTTACCCAGATGGCCATCAGCGAATCGGACGGACAGCAGGCGCTGAAAGGCGGCGACCTGGGCTGGCGCCGCAGCGAAGAGCTTCCCACCCTGTTTGCCGATTCAGTGGTCAACATGGCTCCCGGCGAACTCAGTCCGCTGATCCGCAGCACCAGCGGTTTCCACATCCTCAAGGTGGAGCAAAAACGTGGCGGCGAACGGCATATCACCCGGCAGACGCATGCCCGCCATATCCTGATCCGAACCAACGCCATCGTCTCCGACACCGATGCCCGCAACCAGCTCAGACGTCTGCGTGAGCGTATTTCAAATGGTGAAGACTTCGCCAGACTGGCCCGCATTCACTCCGAGGACCCCGGCTCCGGCGCCAAGGGCGGCGATCTGGGCTGGGCCAGCCCCGGACAGTTTGTCGCCGCCTTCGAGGAGACCATGAACAGGCTGCAAATCGGTGAAATCAGCGAGCCTTTCAAAAGCCAGTTCGGCTGGCACATCATGCAGGTGCTGGAGCGCCGCAACCAGGACGAAACCGAACAGTTCAACCGTAACCGTGCCCGCCAGGTGCTGCGCCAGCGCAAGATCGAGGAAGAGACCGAGCTGTGGCTGCGCCGCCTGCGCGACGAGGCCTACGTCGAATACCGGCTGGAAGGCTAAGCCGCGGGGTGTCCATGTCCGCCGTCCAACCCGTTGTCATCACCGCCGGCGAACCGGCAGGCATCGGACCTGACCTGTGCATCATGCTGGCCCAGGAGACCCGCCAGCGCCCACTGCTCGTCATCGCCGATCCCGCCTTGCTGCACGACAGGGCAATACAACTGCGCCTGCCCCTCTCCCTGACCGAGTACACCCCGGGTACGGCCGTCGCAACCGCTGCCGGGCAGCTGTCGGTGCTGCCCGTTGCGCTTGCCAAACCGGTCACCGCGGGCCAGCTCAATGCGGCCAATGCCGACTATGTGCTCAGCTCCCTGCGCCGGGCGGTCAGCGGCTGCATGGCGGGTGAGTTTGCCGCCCTGGTCACCGGCCCGATCCACAAGGGGGTGATTAACGATGCCGGTACCCCCTTTACCGGCCACACCGAGTTTCTGGCCGAACTGACCGATACGCCTAAGGTGGTAATGATGCTGGCGACCGAGGGGTTGCGTGTCGCCCTGGCCACCACCCACCTGCCGCTGTCCGAGGTCAGCCGCGCCATCACAGCGGAACACCTGCAACAGGTCATCACCATCCTGCACCGCGACATGCAACAACGCTTCGGCCTGGCCGAGCCCCGTATCCTGGTGTGCGGGCTCAACCCCCATGCCGGTGAAGGCGGCCACCTCGGTCGGGAGGAGATCGAGGTCATTGAGCCGGTGCTGGCACGGCTGCGTGAAAAGGGAATGCACCTCGACGGTCCCCTGCCGGCCGACACCGCCTTTGTCCCCCCGATGCTCAAAAAGGCCGATGCGGTGCTGGCGATGTACCACGATCAGGGGCTACCGGTATTAAAGCATCTCGGCTTTGGCCGGGCGGTCAACATCACGCTCGGCCTGCCCATTATCCGCACCTCGGTCGACCACGGCACCGCCCTCGACCTTGCCGGCACCGGCAAGGCCGCCCGGGGCAGCCTGGACTACGCCATCCGCATTGCGGATGAACTGTCCGGGCGGTCGCAACGACTGCGCTAGAAGCGCCCGTTACTCCTCGACACAAATCGTCCTCTGGCCGATGGCACGCAGCGTCTTCACCACCAGCACGGCGATGATCAGCGTCACCATGCCCAGCAACACCATCGCCCCGAGACGCAAACCCTCCAGCCCGAGTTGCTGGTACATCACCAGCGTGGCCACGGTGACCGCCGCCATGGGGAAGGAATAGGCCCACCAGGAGAGGAAAAACTGTAAAGCGGTGAATTTTCTAACCTGGGTAAACAGAAGCAGGGTAAAAAACAGGGCGGCATAGTAGAGCAACCGGGCAAAGGCATCGACCTCACCGCCGAGCTTGAAATAGGAGAGAAAACCCACCGCCGGCGGGGCAATCAGGATAAACAAAGTCGGCACCAGCTTCGCCGGCAGCGG
>JBFEUI010000100.1:0-10332 GCA_041547565.1 Thiohalomonadaceae bacterium | reverse complement strand
TTTTGCCTCTGGCCCCTGGAATCCGGTTACTTCTTATTCTGTTCGTGCACATACTCGGCAAAGGTGGCGACATCCTGGCTGACGCGGCGGAACAGGGTATTGAGGCTGACAATGGCGTCCTCGAGCAGGTTGACGGCGATAAAGGGGTGTTCGACGCGCAGGCGCTGGTACATGGTGCTGGAGAGGCGCAGCAGGGAGGCGTCGCTGCTGGCCACCAAGCGCACCGAGCGTGGTTCGCGGTCGAAAAACGACATCGAGCCGATCAACTCGCCCTTGCTGGCGCGGGCGATCTCCACCGTCTCCCGCCCCTTGTAGAGCAGCGAGGTTTCCCCCTCGATGACAAAGTAGAGCGCCTCGCCCACCTCACCGATATCGGCGATGATGCCGTTCTTGCGAAACTCGACCTGCTCGGTAAACTCCAGCAGTATCTGGATCTCACGCAAGGTGAGGGCCTCGCATAGATGCTGCTGTTGCAGAAAATCGGTCAGATTGATGTTTTTTTCCATGGCTGTGAACTACTCCCGACACGCTCCACTGCTATGAAGATACACTGCGCGTACCGTGCTGGCAAAAGTACCGCAGGGGAACCCCATCGGGTATAGTAGGTCCTAGACTAGGAGTGGCCGAACTGTGGCCGGAGAGTAATGGCAAATTTAACATGGGGGAGTTCATGCAAAAGCGCATGTTTCGACTTGTAGCACTGATTCTGTTTGTTGTGTTCGGTACTGCCCAGGCGGCGGACTATACCGAAGGTAAAGACTACGCCCGTATCAATCCGGCGCAGCCTGCTGCCGGTCCCGGAAAGGTGCAGGTGGTCGAGTTGTTCTGGTACGGCTGTCCCCATTGCTACCAGTTCGATCCCCATCTGGAGAAGTGGCTGGAGAACAAGCCCGATTACGTGGAATTCGTGCGCATGCCGGCGATCTTCTCCAACAAGGTGTGGAAAATGCACGCAGCCGCCTTCTATACCGCCGAGGTGCTGGGCGTGCTCGACAAGATCCACATGCCACTGTTCGACGCCATCCATAAGCACAAGCGTCCCATGAAAACCCAGACCCAGGTGGCCGAGTTCTTTGCCGACCACGGTGTGAGCGAGGAGGAGTTCATCAAGACGATGAATTCCTTCGCGGTGCAGGCCAAGGTCAAGCGTGCCGCCGACATGACACGCCGTTATCGCATCGGCGGCGTACCGAATATCATCGTCAACGGGAAATACCGTGTGGACGGACCGATGGCGAAGACCTACGAGAACCTGATCCGTATTCTCAATCACCTGGTTGAAAAGGAGTATGAGGGGGCAAAAGCGGCTAAGCTTAGCCAGTAGGCCGGAAGATTTTACAAGGGGTGATGGCCTGGCGTTGCAGACTGCTCTTTACGTGAGACGATCGTTGGCAGAAGGCAGCGAGCAATTGCATAGAATGATGACGGATACAGCATGACTGTTGAGGCTGCAGCCACCCGGACAACACAGCGAAACACACTCCGCCTGCTCAGTTACAATGTGCAGGTGGGGATCAGGAGCGGTCGGCCGTTTCACTATGTGACCAATGTCTGGAAGCATGTGCTGCCGGCCAGGTGCCGTTTCAGCAACATGAGCCGCATTGCCGAACTGTTGCATGACTTTGATATCGTGGCGTTGCAGGAACTGGATGCCGGCAGCCACCGGACCAGATATGTAAACATGACGCAGTACCTCGCCGATGAGGCGGGGTTTCCCTTCTGGTACCACCAGATCAACCGTGACCTGGGAAAGGTGGCCCAGCATGGCAACGGGCTGCTCTCACGAATAAGGCCGCTGGAAGTGACCGAACACCGTTTACCGGGCATGATACCCGGGCGTGGTGGCTTGATGGCGCGCTTTGGCAACAATCAGCACGACCTGGTCGTTATGCTGCTACATCTGGCACTGAGCAAACGTGCCCGCCTGCGACAGCTTGCCTACATCAGTGAGCTGATCAATGAACATGAACACGTCGTACTGATGGGTGACATGAACTGTGAACCGAACAGCCCGGAAATGAACCTGCTGTTTAAACGTACACGCTTGTGTGAGCCGGAGCAGGAACAGAAGACCTTTCCCAGCTGGCGCCCGATAAAAAATATCGACCACATACTGGTAACCTCGGAGCTGTCCGTGACGCAATGCCACGTGTTCAATCATGCCTACTCGGATCACCTTCCTGTTGCAATGGACATCGCACTACCGGAGGACCTGCAACAGGTGATGCTGTAAACGAATAATTGTATCTTTTCCTGAACTAACAACAATCAATCTGGCAGGGGTGCTGCAATGGCCGAGTTCGACGAACATGGCGTCGAAGAGTGGAAGCGGCGTTATCTCGACGCACTTGAGCAAATCGAACAAAAAGAAACCGAGTGGGGTAAGGTTGACCAGCTTCTGCGTCAATGTATCTCGCGTCTGACGCTGGCTGCTGACAGCAGTGACAAGCAGTTGAACAGTCAACTGGATGAATTGCGCGCTGCGATACGTGCAGGGCGGGAAAGTGCCGAACTCGGCGGTTTGATTGCCAGCCTTTCAGACAGCATTCTGCGCCTTGACGAGGAACGGAAGAAAAACCGGCAACTTGCGCCGCCGGAGTTTGCCATCGAACTGCTCAATGCGATCAAGTTTCCCAGGGGGATGCGCCACCGTGCAAATGATCTGATACGCACGCTGGTGAAAGAAGAGGATGCGCTTGATTCGGCACAGATTGTGGAGCAACTGTCACAGGTACTGACTGAAGCGCTCAACTGGGCTGCCGAGTCAGGTGTTGAGGAAGAAGAGGTGCGCGGCAAGGGTGTGCTGGGGCGCCTGTTCAAGCGCGAGCAACCGGCCGCCAGCACCGAAGAGACAGTCGCCGACGGGAGCGGGATTGAGAGCGCACGCCGCATCCTGCGCTCGCTGCTGGCGCAACGGATACTTCCTGAAGCGCAGCTTGATGCGTTACGCGAAAAAGTCGGTGCCGGTGACACGGAACCGGTGCTTGAGAAAATAGCGGGCGAAATCTCACAAAGCCTCCTGGAACAGGCAAGCGGTGCCAAGACTGAACCGGTGATGCCGGTTAATGAAGCCCTGATCCGTTTGCTTGAACGGCTTGATGTGCCGGAAGAGTTTTCCGGACAGCGTGAAACATTGAAGGTGTTGCTGGAGAAAAAAGCGACACCCGAGTCGGTTGAGAAGAACCTGGTGGAGGTGGCCGATCTGGTGGCTGCGATGCGCAGCAAGATCCAGGGCGAAAGGCGTGAGCTGGAGGTATTCCTGCTGCAGTTGACGGAACGTCTGGGTGAGCTCGACAAAGAGGTGCAGGGTGGCCTTGAACTGCATCGTGATTCGGTCAGTGATGGACTCCAGCTAGGGGAAACAGTCAATGAGCAGATGCAAGGGTTGGAGGACAGTGTTGAGCAGGCCGAGGAACTCTCGTCGGTAAAGTCGATGATCCAGCAGCGGGTCGATGTGATTCGCAACAAGATGGAGGAGTTTCGCGACAGCGAGGAGAGCCGTCTTGCCCAGGCCGAGGGCAAGGTCAGGCTACTGACCGAAAAGCTGATCAAGATGGAGGGTGAAACACGCGAGTTGCGCAAACGTGTTGAACGAGAGCGTAACCAGGCACAGATCGACACGCTTACCCGCGTGCCAAACCGTCTCGCCTACAATGAGCGACTTTCCCATGAATATGCGCGCTGGAAGCGCTACGGTTCTGCGCTGACGCTGTGTGTGTGGGATATCGATTTTTTCAAGAAGGTGAATGACACATACGGTCACCAGGCCGGCGACAAGGTGCTGAGTATCATTGCCAAGGTGTTGGTGAAGCAGGTGCGGGAAACAGACTTTGTCGCGCGTTTTGGCGGTGAGGAGTTTGTCATGCTGTTGCCCGAGACCGAGCTTGACGCAGCGATGAAGGTGGTGGAAAAGATACGCGCGAGCATAGAAAACTGCGAGTTCCACTTTAAAAACAAGCCGGTCCCGATTACCGCATCATGCGGGGTTTCGCAGTTCAGAGAGGGTGACGGGCCGGAGAAGGTGTTTCAGCGTGCCGACAAGGCGCTGTACCGTGCAAAACAGGAAGGACGCAACCGTTGTATTGCCGGGTGATCCGGTCTCAGGAATAAAAGCCGCCAGCCGGTTGCAGCGAGAGAGTGCCGCTACTGCAACACAATTTTGTTGATGGCGCTCTTCTGAAAGGATACGGCCAGCGAGAATGCAAAGGAAAAGCCTTCATCCTCGATGATCGACAAGGGTATATAGTACTGTGTTTTGTCGCTGTTGATCTTTGTGCCGTCCAGATAATCCCATCTGCTACCGCTGTAGTATTCGACCCAGGCGTGGTAGTAGGCTGCCGGGGCTTCGTTGGTGCTTAGCACAACACCCGTGACGACTCTGGCCGGGTAGTCGAACATGCGCATTAGCGCGGCAAGCAGCACGGCATGTTCGGTGCAATCGCCTGATCTGGATACGGCAACTTTCGCAGCCATGTCGAAGCCGTGCTGCAGATTCTTGTCTGCAATATAGTGATAGACAAAATCCTCGATATCACTCGGGGTGGGACTGGCACCGTATTGCTTGTTGATCTCCAGCAGCAGTTCCTTGAACACCGGATCATCATTGTCAATCAGGAAACTGGCACTCAGGTGCCATGGCTCATTGACGGACAGGGCGTCGTATGGATAGCCCTCGGCCGTGAAGCTGGCAATGTTGCCGTTGTGTGAAATGTCCTCGATGCGATTGAAAATGGCAGTGTCCGAAAACCTGTCATCAATATGGACCAGGTCGAGTTTCACAGTTTCCTTGCCCGTCGTTTCGTGCCTTTGATCATCGACAGCCAACTCGCCGATAAACAGTGTTGCCTCCACCGCGAACGGCGGAGGCGCGAAACTCAGCATGCTTGCCAGCAGTAGTGTGTTAATGACTGCCTTGCGAATACACACGTGACACCTTCATCTCAATCGGCCCCATCAGCAGGGTCATTCTGTTGACCCCATGCCTGTCGACAGTGCCTGTGGCATTAATGCCGGAGAAGTTCAGATCGTATTCGGGCATCTGTTCAACCGTGTTTCCGGTTGGCTTGAGGACGACCTTCATCGGCTTGACCGGGTTGGCGGAGGGGGCGTAGGAGTCGAAGCTTAGTGAGCGTATATCCGCAACCTTTGACTGCGCGGCCTTGATGAGCGCACGCGTCTGATGGTAGGTGCCGGCGAGTTTCATGTTCTTTGATACCACCGAGTTGATCTTTTTGCCCTGAAACTCCCCTTTGGCACGATAGCTGCCGTCATTGGCGCGCGTCAGCTCGATCGAGTGCTGTATCTCGCCATTCTCCACATCGACATAGATGCCCTCGAGTAACAGTCCGCTGCTGTTTTCATGGGTGACATCGTAGCTGTCCATACTCATCGATTCGCTTTCGGAGCGGGGGATGATCATCGATGTGAATGTATAGCTGGTGGCATCGCCTTTATCGTGTTTGGCGATTTGATTGACCGTAAAACCAACACGCATATCCTTGATCTGCCAGATGGCCACTTCACTGTACTGCCACTGGTTGGCGCCGACCCCGCTGATTTTCAAAGAGGTGGCGAGTGAGCTGGCCGTTTTTTTGAATGTTTCCCTGTATCCGACCTCATCGTGAAAGCAGATGATCGGTGCGGGTGATTCAGCGATGACCATGCCTTTTAGCGTGCCGGCCATTTTATTGGTGATATAGAGTGATTCCTGCGACAGGTAGGGCATGTGCTGGAAAGTGCCCGCATCGACATCAAGGATCCTGTTCTGCGGCAGCTCGGCCAGCATTTCGGTCATTATGTTTTTCAGACTCGATGCTGGATCGATGTCATCCTTGTAAACCAGACATTCCACCGGTTGTTGCGTGCTGATGGGTATTGAAACGTAGTAATACTCTTCCAGGTTCTCCACCGTCGGCTTTGACGCGGCCAGCACATCGGCGACCAGGGATTTGTTGTCGATGGATAGCGGGTAGTGTTTCAGTTGCACGGCCTCTCGCTCACGTGCGGTATCGAATACGGATTTGTTGCCTGTCGGTTGACTTTTGTTGGTGGCGCATGCGGAAAGAGTCAGTGACAACACGGTGATGTAGATAGCTAGCCTGGACACAGGAAATTCCTTTTGTTGATGGTGATTGGACGATTCCATGCGTGGTACGCAATAACTGTTTCAGTATAGGTTCTGTGGATACGCCTGGCTCGTTTAGTGACTGGATTCAGGGATTAGTTTGTGCGCAACGTGAACACGGTCACAAAATGCGTGAGCGCGGGTCCGTGGGCACAGTGTGTTTGCGGCGGTGTGCAATTTGTGACGGATAGGTATGGTTGTTGAGTGGTTGAGGGTTGTGGGCTTATCAGGGCGGCAGACGGTATCCGGTAAAATCTAACTATGTGAAATTGCTTGTTTGGAAGCATGGCGTATGGAGGCGATTTCTTCCTCATCGATGCCTATGGATTCCAGGAAATCCTGGTGCGCCTCGGGGGATGTGCGTTCGAATTCCATGTGCCACTTCAGCATCCCATCCTCGTCCAGACCCGCGGCCCGCAATAATGCCACCCACTTCTCCTTGGTGATAACCCGGGTATTTAACAATGCATTGTCACTGCCGAGAATGGAAAGGATCACCTGCTGTTGATTGCGAAGAGCCTGTATCTCCCGGTTGGTGTCCAGCAGGCGACGCTCAAGTGTGCCGTGCAATTCGTCGTCCTCCTTGTCGAGCAACGACATGATCGCATTCAGCGACAGACCGGCCCCGCGGAACATGACAATCTTCTCCATCCGAGCGATGTCCCTATCGGAGTAGAGTCTGTAGTTGGCCTCGCTCCTGCCACTGGGCGTCAGCAGCCCGATAGTGTCGTAATAAAGCAGCGTGCTGCGTGACACGGAGAACTTACTGGCTATTTGTCCAACGGTATACATGGCTGTATCTGATATGCGGGTTAAACGGGGCGGCTGGACGGCGCCAACCGCCCGCACCGGTCTATTACTATGCGGCCCGGATAGCTTTGATCTCCTCGGCGGGGATGTCCAGCCATTCTAGGAATGACTGGTGCCCATTCGGGTATGAGGCCTCGAAAGCCCTGTGCCAGTCAGCCATGGCCTCATCATCCAGACCGATGGCCCGGAACAGTTCGATCCACCTGGTCTTGTTCATTGCTTCATTTTTCATTGCTCACTCCTGTGTATGTTTCAACGATAGCAACGCCAACGATTGTTGACGTCAGAATGAATTCTGAAGTGTGAAGTCATAGACAGGTCAAGACAGGGTGCGGGGTGATGTATCTCACACTGAAACGGGGATGTCGTCAGTCCCCATCGGTCGGGCCGATCCAGAAGTGCGGATTGTACGCCACCTCCCACAGGTGGCCGTCGGGGTCCTTGAAGTAGCCGCTGTAGCCGCCCCAGAATACGTGCTGCGGTTGCTTCACCACCGTGGCGCCAGCAGTAGCCGCCTGACGTATGACCGCGTCCACTTCCTTTTCATTGTGGACATTGTGCGCCAGTGTAAAGCCCTCGAAACCGCTGCCTGCGGCAGCCTGCCGGGCATCCTCTGCCAGGGCCTCACGGCGGTACAGACCCAACCAGGTGCCGTTGAGCGTGAAAAAGGCGACATCCGGTGGGGATTCCATACGCGGGAAGCCGAGACCTTCTTCATAGAATCGGATTGAGGCGGCGAGGTCGCTTACGCCAAGTGTAATCATGCTGATTCTGGGTTGTATCACTGGCTATTTCTCCTTTGACTTGCATCAACCACAGGCCCTGGTGAAGGTTACTGCTTATCCCTTAAATAGCCTAAAACACTATTCCAGTCTGGAAATCGCTCGGTGCCGAAATGGATGTGTTCACCGCTGAAGGCATCGGCACCGTTCTTTGTTCTGTCGTCAATGAGGTAGGCGCCATCGTTCAGGTTCTTGTGATGCGACAGGATCAGTCGTTTATGGGCCGGCTGGCCCAGATAGGTTTTGACCCACACCAGTTTATCGCTCCAGGCCGATGGGTTTTCCCACGGCGCTGTAGACAGGATGTAGCTGTCGAACATTTGTGATAATTCGTGAAATGCCGGTTTTAAAGTCGACCAGCACGTTGTCCATGTCCACATAAACTATTTTTTTCATATGTTCAGCTCTCAACGTGTCCGATCTTCTCCCTGATGGAGTCGATCTTGCCGCTCAGGCGGTTTGCCTTCGAAGTGCGTATATCCATCTTGAGTGAGGAGTAGATACGGTTGCAGCCCAGCCGGTCGAGCACCGTGGCGGCCTGCTCGACGATCTGCAGCGCCTCGCCCACCGTGTCGGTCTCGATGATGGTGCCCATGGCGGTCAGTTTGTAGCTCACGCCGGACCCGTCGATCATCTTCAGCACCTGGCTGACGTAGTCGCTGACGCTCTCGCCCTTGTCGGTGGGAAACATGCTGAACTCCAGCAATACGGACATCGTTTCATTCTCCTGTGTCGCTAAAAGGCGTTTAGCCGCTAAAGGCGTGCTTTGAATTAAGGTAGTCCATTTCCTCCGGCGTGCTGTCACGGTTGAGGATGGCGTTGCGGTGCGGGAAACGCCCGAAGCGCCGTATCAGCTCACGGTGGTGGCGTGCCCAGCGCAGATTCTCGTGCAGGCACGCTGCCTGGTAAAGCTGCACCGAGCGCTCCTGGTCGGCCAGTGTCTCGCTGTGCATGAACGGCAGATAGAGAAACGCCTTCATCTCACCGGGCAGGTTCTGATCCAGGCCATGCTTGATGGCATGCTCTGCCACGGCACGTGCCTGCTGCTCGGTGGAGAAGGCGGTTGGCTGGCCGCGGAACATGTGCAGCGGAAACTGGTCGAGCACCACCACCAGTGCCACGCAGCCCTCGGCGGTGGTTTGCCACGGTGCAAGCTGCCCGTCCCGGGCGTTCTCCCACAGCGGCAGGTAGCGCTCCCTGATCTCCCGGTCAAATGCCGGCGTGGAGCGAAAGCGCAGCGGCCTGACCCGTGCGGAAAACCAGAATTCGTTGATCATTTTTGGGTTGGATTGTTTCATGCCTGTACGCCAGGGCTGCGGCTAGCGGATCTCCCACTCCGCGATAGCGCCGTCGACCACATCGAACAGTGGATGCGGTTGCGGAATAACAAGGTCGCCCAGGCTCTGCAGCCGTGCGGGATCGCGCAGCTTGAGTTTCGCCCGCAGGTGCTGCAGCTCGTATTCAAGCTGACCACGGGTCACTGTCAAGCCGCTGCGGGTGAAGGAGGGACCGATCTTTGATTTGTCGAAACGGTAGCCGCGGCGTAGCGCCTCGGCATGCACGTGGCGCAAATAGCTGGCAATGGCACCCGCCGGATTGCGGTGCCGGCGAAAGCGCTGCAGCTGCGGGTGGCGAGTATAGCCTTGGGTCTGGCCCGCCAGCACCTTTTGCGCCAGCAGGGCCTCGCGCCACAGGGCCACCAGGCCCTTGCTGTCGAGGTAGCGGGGATGGAGTGACCACAGGCGCATGCTACTAACAATAGCCCAGTGTGGAGAGGTAGCCGAGGCAACACCTGCCGGAAGGGTTATGCGTGCGGCAGGCGCAGTGTGCGGCTTTGGTCTGGGCGACGATGAAGTTGAGCACGGCGGGGTCGTCGATCAGGGTCTGCTCGGTGATGCCGAAGCAGTAGCAGAGTGTTCTGTCTGTACCGCGCCGTTTTTCGGCGATGGGGGTTCTGAGGTCATCGCCGGTAAAGCGCTTGCCGTGTGCATCGAAGTAGACGGTGGGGCAGTCGGGGGTGTCACAGAAAAAATAGCCCTGACCAGGCGCCGACAAACGCCAGGGCTGTTTGAGGTGGAACAGCATTGTCTCTGTCTGCACCGCGGTACCGGCGGTGCCACAGCCGGGGCAGTGCGGTTTGCCCGGCGGTGGTGTCTTGCAGGGGCTATTTGAGCAGCAGTCTGACATGGTCATACCTCATGCGAGCAGGGCGACGCTCTTGGCCTGTGCGTAGACCTGTTTGCCGGGTGCCAGATCCAGCAGCACGGCCGACTTGCGTGTGACACGGGCCAGCATCGGTGTGCCGCCGACCAGCAGGCGCACCATCACCTGAGCCTCCCCCTCCGGCGACAGGGCGTCGATGGTGGCGGGGAAGATATTCAGGATGCTGGTGCCGTGCTGGTGCGTCTGCGTCAGGCTGACATCGCGGGCGGTCACCCGCACCCGCACCGGGTGGCCGATGGGCAGCGCCTTTTGCGTCACGGTAAAGCGGCCGCCGGGAAAGTCCACGTAGGTCAGGTGGTACTCGTCGTCGTGCGCCGTGACAGTCGCCTCGATCAGCGCCTCGGCCTCGTTGCCATGGGCCAGCGGGAGGTCGAGGCGGGTAAGCATCTCGCC
>JBFEUI010000099.1:0-10550 GCA_041547565.1 Thiohalomonadaceae bacterium | reverse complement strand
GCCGTCCTCGTCGGTGTCCAGATAGATGGTCCAGCCGCTGATCGCCTGCTCGCCCTCGTCCCACACCCCGTCGCCGTCACTATCGTCCCACTTGTAGCCGGAGACGTCGATGTTGTCGAAGTTACCGAAGTTCAGCGGCTCGGCCACGCCCTCGGTGCCGTCCAGGTCGGTGCCGCTGACCGCATCGAAGGTGTGCTCACCGTCGTAGGTGTTGGTCCAGCCGGCGGGCATCGCCTCGGTCACGGTGTAGGTGCCCGGGCCGAGATTGGCGAAGCTGTACTGGCCGTTGCCGTCGGTGGTGGTACTCTGGTCGGGGGTGCCGTCCTCGTCGGTGTCCAGATAAATGGTCCAGCCGCTGATCGCCTGCTCGCCCTCGTCCCACACCCCGTCGCCATCGCTATCGTCCCACTTGTAGCCGGAGACGTCGATGTTGTCGAAGTTACCGAAGTTCAATTCTTCAGCAACACCCATCTCACCATCGAGGTCATTGCCGTTCAGCGCCGTCACCGTCCAGCCCACTTCGCCGTAGGTCGGTGTCCAGCCATCTGCCAAATCCTCGGTAATGGTGTACACGCCGGCCTCGACATCACTGAAGATATACTGCCCGAACTCATCGGTGGTGGTACTCTGGTCGGGGGTGCCGTCCTCGTCGGTGTCCAGGTAGATGGTCCAGCCGTCGATCGCCGACTCGCCCTCGTCCCACACGCCGTCGCCGTCGGCATCGTCCCACTTGTAGCCGGTGATATCGAAGGTGATGGGCGCGATATTGGGGCCCTTGAAGTTGATGGTCTTGTCGCCGGCCGCGGTACCGACGCGGGCCTGGAAGGTGCCCTGTGCAGTTGATGATCCCTCACCGATTTCGACGTAGCCGACATCATCGCCGTAGGCCGGTGAAACCGCATCGCCCGGCGCCGCCAGGTGACCGCCGTAGACGATGTAGGCGGTGACGTCTTCACCATCAATGCCATCGCCGTCATCGGCGAAGGTGAACTGCACCTCCCACTCCTGGGTGGTGAGGCTGCCGGACGGTTCATTGGTACCGATATAGGTCACCGAGTTGATGTAGGCATCCTGGGCGTTGACCCCGTCCACATCCCCGGTGAGGTTCACGGTGATCGGCTCGCCGGTTATGGGGTCGTCGCCCATGTACAGCACCGTGGTATCCCAGGACTCGATGTTGGTGAAGAGGTAGTGCTGGTTGCCCTTGCTGTCGACCTCGACCAGGTCGAGGATGATGCGCAGGGTGTAGGTCTCGCCCTCCTGCCCCTCAACCTCCACACGAAACGGCGTGGTCTCCCCCTCCTGGTAGCCCTTGGGCTGACCCGGGACCCAGTCGATGCGTGCCGGGTGTTCACCGGGGATGAGGTTGTTGAAGTCGTCGTTCTCAGCCCCGTAGGGGTCCCACACCTGGTGCACCTTCACCTGGTTGCCGGGGATGGCCTCGTTCGTCCCGTACAGGATCAGTGTCGATGTTTCATCCAGGGTATCCGGATCGGTGGCGGTAATAATGAATCCGTCATAATTGGTATCGGTCTCCGTGGCACCGCCATAGGAGACGGTCCAACTGGTCGTCACCGAACCATCAGAGCTACCGTCTACTTCGCTCCAGGAGTCGACAAGGGGGCCAACGAGGTCATCACCGGTGCCGTAGACGTTGTCGGCGCCGAAATCGACGTAGGTGACTTCAAAGTCCGCACTGTTCCCGTCCTGCAGGCCGTCTACTGTAAACGTGGCGGTGTCGCCATCGGAAAAATCAAGACTATCTGTATAGACGACGAAATCGAATATGCTGGTTGAGGCCATGTCTACTACCTCCTGTAGTAGTGGGAATTTGTTGTCGGGGCCGAATGCGATCGCTTTGAATTAAGCCTTCTTCTTAATCACCTCGCTACGGCTCAGCCGATGCGGAAAGAAGACTGTATTTATGCTCAAAGACCCCTAAACCATTTTGATAGTGTGATCCTAGTCACAGTTTTAAGAAAAACTAATTGCAATATTTTATTTCTTCGTTCTATGGAACGGCATCGACAACAGCAGCTAAGACCCTGATAATTGTCAAAAATAGAAACCTCGGCGTATTGATAGAATTTTTTTTATAAAGCGGGCTGATTGGCTTTTTCCATGCCTTAATTAGTAATATTGCTTATGTCTGTGACAACGCTAAAAAAACGCCTTATGACCGCTAGTGAAAAGCGGTAGCGGCATAAAACACAGGAACATGACAGGAAAACAGCGACAGCTGTGACAACAATCGCTGAATTTAAGGCTAAGTCGTAGTGCAGGCGATTCGCCGGGCGGAGAGCAGGATGTTGCGTGGGGTAAGCGGTACATCGCAGAACGTCGTCATTCGCACCTGGTAACCGTGCTCCTGCAGGTAGCGGGCCTGGTCCAGCACCAGCCACAACTCCAGCGCACGACGCACCGCATGGCGCGGCAGCGACAGGCGCATCACCTCACGCTGGCGCTGCCAGCCGCGTGCCTCGAACGCCTCCCAGTCGGGGCATGCGGGAAGCGTGATCCCTTCCCGTCGCGCCAGCCTGTGGCAGAATCCGGCAAAATCCAGCTTCAACCACTGCTTGTTTATCGGGCGAATTGCAACATAGCGGCACTCATCGATATGAGCATTGAGCAGCGCCTGGAAACCGAGCTTCCAGGCCATCTCCCGATCACGCAGGCTGACCTCGCGTCCTTTTGCTGTGACCGTCTCCGTGACCGCCAGTCGCAGGTCATCACGCGTCAGCCGCAATCGACCCGTTCCGCTCATTGGCCGGTAGAGTTCTCCCGCACCAAGGTGATAACAGCAGGGCGCAATATCGAGCGATGTCACCCCCTCGTTCACCGCCCGGCGGATCAGGGAACGGTGCAGTTCACCGCAGGCATGCAGCGCCACTGCATGATGGTCCGGCCTCACACAATTTTCGGTCAGCACATCGACGGCGTGGAACGACTGTTCGACCCGGGCACGCCGTGCCAGGTCCCTGCCTGCCTCGCACAAGCGGCTATCACGTTCCAGCGTCACGACCGGGACATTCCAGCGTGAAGCGAGCACGCGCCCCAGGTGCCCCTTGCCACCACACCACTCCAGTACCGGCTTGTCGGTTGAACCCACTGCCGACACAAACGCGGTGAGCTGTCGCCACTTACGCCCGGGGATCGCCCAATCAAGATGTTTCTCCAGCCTGCCTGGCTCGGCCCTGCGTTCAGCAATCACGGCGGATTTCGACAGCACAGCGAATGCCGGCAGAAAGTGCGCCAGCCACTGCGCCAGGCGTTCGTCATCCGCCTGCAACTCGCACAGCGCCGCATCGCTCAAGCCCAGCAAAGCGTCGCTCAAGCTCGGATATTGTGCACACCATTCGGGACGGGATTCCTTATAGGGTTGAGGCCGCCACAGGGGGGCAAGCTCGCACAGCAATCGGTCCAGCGCCTCGAACTGAAGGGCCAGCGGGTTTGAGCATTGCGTGTGGGAATATCTGGAAGGCATGATGCAATACATCGCGCAAACGGGAGGGCAAGCCTAGCAGAATCCGGCACACCTGTGCGAGTCAAACAGGTCCGCTCCAGAACCAATGAAACACGGTGCCACAAACCCATATCGGTGTAGAATATGCTCACTACAACCGACGCAATGACCCCTTCTTTTTGGAAAGCCCATGCCAGTCACAAACCTGATAGCCCACCGTCTCAGCCGCCATGCCGATGCCAAGGCCGTCCTGCGTTCAAGAGAGGATGAGCTGGCGATCGATGACAATGCCACGGCCCTGTTCGACACAATTAAAAGCAGTTTTCTGGGACGGCTCAGCCGGGTGCACGGCAGTTTCACCACCGAGGATAACGCCCCGTTGCAGCGCGAGCTGGAGGCGTTTCTGGCCAAGGAATGCTCCTTCGTACAGATGAGCGTCGCCGTAACAAAACAGCTCATGCAGATGCTTGAAGAACAGCAGAGCGAGCTGGATGGCCACCTGCTGTTCGCTATCGAGAAATCCCTCGACCACCACCGGCTCTACCTGTTTATCGCCGGCCGCAGCAAATTGTTGACCCTGGATGACGCACTTAATGTCAGTTCCAGCTACACCCTCGATACCGGCCCTTCGCTGTTTGGCATCAAGGTGGATTTGGCCGAGTGGAAAGAACGGCGCAACTACGCCTACCTGTCGCTACTGCCGCCGCGGGGCAATCCGGCGCTTACCGAGTCCTTTTATCTGCTGACCGGATTCAGCAACCAGTTGAACAAGGAAGAGGCAACACTGAACTTCCTGGAGGGGGTCGAGACCTACGCCACTCAGGTGCCGGAGGAGGCGGTACACGAGTACCGTGCGCAGGTGGTGGACTACTGCATGGAGCAGGAGGCACAGGATAGCCCGGTCGACCTGCAAGGGTTATCTCAGGCTGTGGACGGTATCGACAGTGAGGCCTTTCTCCGTCATATGGCCAGTCACAATCACGAGGCGGATGACGGGCTGCGCGTGGATCGCCGCAGCCTGCGCCGCTACGTGAAATTTGCCGGGAGGGAAAAGGATCTGGCTGTCAGCTTCTCCTCCTATCAACTCAATAAGCGGGTGCAATACGATGCCGAACGCGACATGCTCAGCATCCACGGGATTCCGAAGTCTCTGCGCAACCAGCTGCTCGGGCACCTGAAAGGCTAGTACACCCTCTGGTCTTGCCGCGGAAGGCGGCAGGGGCTTTTCCCGCTACAGGCTTAAGGGTATAACTGGCGTTCAACAGGCATACTCTGCCTTGCGCTACAGGAACACGACGTGAACACAACCCGCAAAGCAATCGGCTGGCGTGAATGGGTCAGCCTGCCAGAACTCGGGCTGCCCTTCATCAAGGCCAAGGTCGATACCGGTGCACGCACCTCGGCCCTGCACGCCTTCGAGTTGGAGACCTACCGGGAAGGCGGCGTGCTGATGGCACGTTTCGGTATCCACCCGCTGCAGAACAGAACCGATATTCAGGCCTATTGCAGCGCTCCGGTCATCGATGAACGCTGGGTATCGGACTCCGGTGGTCACCGGGAAAAACGTATCGTAATTTCCACACCTATACTAATGGGTAACGAAACCTGGCAGGTGGAGCTGACACTGACCAACCGTGACACCATGCGTTTTCGCATGTTGCTCGGGCGTACCGGCATGGACAAGCGTTTTGCCATCAAGCCCGACCGTTCATTCCTGCTGGGCAAGCCGACCCATAGACAACTTGAACAGGCCTACTGAGAAAAACCGATGAATATCGCCATCCTTTCGCGTAACAAGAAGCTCTACTCCACCCGCCGCCTGGTCGAGGCCTGCGAACAGCGTGGCCACACGGTAAGGGTAATCGATACCCTGCGCTGCTACATGAACATCACCTCGGAAAAACCCGAGCTCCACTACCGAGGCGAGAACCTGGAAGGGATCGATGCCGTTATCCCGCGTATCGGCGCCTCCATCACCTTTTACGGCACAGCCGTGTTGCGCCAGTTTGAGATGATGGGCGTGTTCCCCGCCAACGAGTCGGTGGCCATCACCCGGGCGCGCGACAAACTGCGCTCACTGCAGCTGCTCTCGCGCGATGGTATCGGTATGCCCAGAACAGGCTTTGCCAACTCCCCCGACGATATCCAGGATCTGATCACCATGGTCGGTGGCGCCCCGCTGGTCATCAAGCTGCTGGAGGGCACCCAGGGCATCGGCGTGGTACTGGCCGAGACCAAAAAGGCCGCGGAAAGCGTGATCGAGGCGTTTCTGGGGCTCAACGCCAACATCCTGGTACAGGAGTTCATCAAGGAGGCCGGCGGCTCCGACATCCGCTGTTTTGTGATCGGCAACAAGGTCGTTGCCGCCATGCAGCGCCAGGCACCCGAGGGTGAATTCCGCTCCAACCTGCACCGTGGCGGCACCGCCAGCCTGATCAAGATCACTCCCAGGGAGCGCGCCACCGCAATCAGGGCGGCCAAGGTAATGGGTCTGAACGTCGCCGGCGTAGACATCCTGCGCTCCGAGCGGGGGCCGCTGGTGATGGAGGTAAACTCCTCGCCGGGGCTCGAGGGCATAGAGAGCGCCACCGGCAAGGATGTGGCCGGCATGATCGTCGAGTTTATCGAGAAGAACGCCAAACCCCACCGCACCCGCACCAGGGGCCGGGGCTGACATGCACGAACTGGTGATTGGGGGACAAACGATTCAACCCGGCTCACGGGTGAGCATCGACCTGCCGGTGGCCCTGCTGCATACGCAGACGCCGTTGAGCATGCCGGTACAGGTGCGCAGGGGGAAAAAGGACGGACCGCGGCTGTTTATCAGCGCCGCGATCCACGGCGACGAGTTGAACGGTGTGGAGATCATCCGCCGCCTGCATCAGCACAAAAGCCTGTCACGCCTGCACGGCAGCCTGATCACCATTCCCACGGTCAACGTCTACGGTGTGATTCACCACTCGCGCTACCTGCCCGACCGGCGCGACCTGAACCGCAGCTTTCCCGGCTCCGAACGCGGTTCGCTGGCAAGCCGGCTGGCCAACCTGTTCATGACGGAGATCGTGGCCAACGCCACCCATGGCATCGATATCCATACCGGCGCGGCACACCGCAGCAACCTGCCCCAGCTGCGCATCAATCTCGAAGACCCGGAGACCGCGCAGCTGGCACACGCCTTCGGCGTGCCGGTGATCCTCAACTCCGATCTGCGCGACGGCTCGCTGCGCCAGGCAGCAAGTGAATGCGGCGTACCGATGCTGCTGTACGAGGCCGGCGAGGCACTGCGTTTTGACGAAATGGCCATTCGCGCGGGCGTAAAGGGCATTATCAATGTCATGCGCCGCCTCGGCATGCTGCCCAAAAGCAGCTCGCGCAGCAAATCCGTTATCGAGCCGCTGGTTGCCCGCTCCTCAACCTGGGTGCGCGCACCGGAGAGCGGTATCTTTCGCACCTTCAGCGCACTCGGGGCACGTATAAAAAAGGGGGATGTGCTGGGCATGATCGCCTCGCCATTTGGCGACAACGAGATAGAGATTGAGGCACCGACCAGCGGCATCATCATCGGCAAAACCGCCCTGCCACTGATCAACGAGGGCGACGCGCTGTACCACATCGCGCGCTTCCAGGCGGTCAAGGATGCTGCGGAGCAGGTGGAGACCTTTACCGAGATACTGGGGGATATCGCCCCGGAGGAGCCGTACGGCGAACCGCCGATTATCTAGTCCCGAGAATGACATGGGGCGAATGGGAATCCCCCCTTCGCCCCAGTTTGTGGATGACGCGGCACAGGCAGAATTACTGTGCTTCCATCTTGGCCATCTGGATCTTGTTGTACGCCTTGAAGGCAACGAACTGGAGGAAGTCCTCCACGTTCTCGTATTCCATCTTCATCGCATAGTCGGCGATCGCCTCGGCCAGTTGCTTGGTCTGCGCGATCTCCTCGTGGCTTCGGCCACAACCCTGACAATGGGTACCGTCCCTGGTGCAATTCATGCCGCCACGGCAAGGACTAAACTGCATCATAACCTCCTGAACCCTAAGGGTTTACCTGATTTTACAGTCGATCATTCTACGGGTAATGACAGTGAAGTGCCAGAATCGGGTGGGTGCATGAAAGGCATCAGGCGATATTATGAGACCTTGATGCGCACGACCCTCATCACCTCCATATCAAAACCGGCCAGCGACTCGCTGTCAGGGTAGTAGGTCAGATTCACCCGCTGTCCCTGCAGGTTCCGGTAGGCCTGTTTGCGCTTGAAGCGAAAGGGGACCTCACAGCCCGCGATCATCACGGTGTTGATCAGCCACCCGTCCTGCTCGCGCTGAACGTGGGAGATCACCTTCTGCATCTCGGAGTGGATCAGCTTGTGATGCTTTTTCAGCAGTTTGTCGGCCTGGGACTTCATCGGCACCTGTTGTTAATTCAAATGGAGGAAATAAAATGCCGCGCGGTACCTTGAAAGCCGTCACGGCAGACCCCCATCTTACCGGCAACGGCAACCGCCGCCTACGGCCAACCTGTGATTATTGAACACACCCTATGACCACCACGACACTTCGACTGCGTGCCGGCACATGGATCGAGTCCTCGCCGGTACAACACTTTATCATTGCGCTTATCGTCATCAATGCCGCCATTCTGGGGTTGCAGACCTCCGCCACGGCCATGTCGGAGATGGGTCAGTTGCTGCTGCTGGCCGACCAGATCATTCTCGCGGTATTTGTCGCCGAAATCGCCATCAAGCTGTTTGCCTTCGGCGGCGGTTTCTTCCGCCGCGCCTGGAACAACTTCGACTTTATCGTGGTGGCCATCGCCCTGGTGCCTGCCAGCGGTCCGCTGGCTGTGCTGCGCGCCCTGCGGGTGCTGCGGGTACTGCGCATGATCTCCATGGTGCCGCGCCTGCGTTTCGTGGTCGAGGCACTGCTGCACGCCGTGCCCGGCATCTCGTCCATTGCGCTGCTGATGCTGATCCTGTTTTACGTCTTCGCGGTGATGGCGACCGGCCTGTTCGGCGACCAGTTCCCGCAGTGGTTCGGCTCCATCGGCGCCTCGATGTATACCCTGTTCCAGATCATGACGCTGGAGTCCTGGTCGATGGGCATCGTGCGTCCGGTAATGGAGGTCTACCCCTACGCCTGGCTCTACTTCATCCCCTTCATTTTGATCGCCACCTTTACCATGCTGAACCTGTTTATCGGCATCATCGTCGACACCATGCAGAGCATGCACCAGGCCGATCACAGGGAGGACCGGGAGCATATCGAACAGGTGGTGCATGAGGATACCGGCTCCATCGATGCCGAGCTTCGCGCGCTGCGCGAGGAGATCAGACAACTGCGTAAAGCATTGCAGAAATGATTATGCCAGCGACCGATAACGAACAGTGAACACGCCGCGCAAACCCTACGCCGAGGCCTGTGACGAGAACGGCCCGCCGATCCTGGAGGCGCTGAAAATACAGCTGCCGCAACAGGGAGAGCTGCTGGAGATCGGCAGCGGCACCGGCCAGCATGCGGTGAGGTTTGCCGCGGCTTTTCCCGGCATCGTCTGGCACACCAGCGACCGGGTGGAAATGCACGCGGGCATCCGGCTCTGGCTCGATGAGGCTGGGTTGCCCAACCTGCGAGCACCCATCGCCCTCGACGTTATCCAGGATTCCTGGCCGGCGCAGCAGTTCGATGCGGTCTTCTCCGCCAACACTGCGCACATCATGCCCGAGAAAGCGGTGGCGGCAATGTTCAGCGGTGTTGGCCGCGTGTTGAAACCGGGGGCACCGTTTCTGCTCTACGGGCCGTTCATGTACAACGGCGAACACACCAGCGAGAGTAACTGGCGTTTTGATCGCTGGATACGCGCCTGGGAAGCTCATCGCGGCATTCGCGATGTACGCTGGCTGAAGCTGCTGGCCGAACAGGCAGGGCTTTGCCTGGATGAAGACATCGAGATGCCGGTAAACAACCGCATCCTGGTATGGCGCAAAAACACGAATGAGGGCTAGAGCATCATTTTAATCCGGCGAGCGGGAACCAGCGCTGCCCTTGTCACTCATCAGCAGATAGGCGCCGACACCAGCCAACACGATCCACGCGCCCATGGCCCACTCGCCGAAATGCTCCCACAGGCTGCCGATGTTCAGCAGGATCAACAGGGCAAAACCCAGGGTGGCATTACCCGCCCAGAAACGGACGCCGTGCTCTTTATCTTCCATCACACTTCCCAATAAATAACATAATAAATCTGTGTAAAACGCTGCGTGAATCCCGTGTTGCCTATTCCCTTGAGGTCACTTTGTTGGCGCCAACGCCAGCCCGTCGCTTCAATCTCGACACCATCCAGCCATTGCCGCGCAGGTCGTTGAGTTCATGTTGCGTCCCTGTCGTCTCCTCGCCATCGAGGGAAAGGCCCGTAGCTGACGCCAACCGCTCGGCAACCTGTCGAGCTTCCGGTCCGCTGCTCAACGTGAACAGGCGATCAACAAGAAACCCCTCTTCGATGCAACGAATGCGTATCACCGTATTTCTCAACATCCGTCCCCACATCATCGAGCCGAAGCTGATCCCCTGAAATATCGCCAGCGGCCAGTGATGGCTGCCAATGCGGTATTGAAACAGTTGAGAAGTGCTACCAAACTCCTGGCGCAGCTTGTCATACCAGTTGGTACGACGCCAGTTCATTGCACAGAGGAGAGAGAGAAGGTAGAACCCGAGCATCATCAGGGCCCATGTATCGCGTTGCGCTGATGCCAGAAAGGGGGTGATAAACATCAGGAGCATAAGCGGCAGGACACCAAAGGTCATCGTCGCGAATATCCACTTGAACACCCCACCCTGAAAAATCTCCCAAAGCGGCAAACCTTTCCGGAAACGGAAGGGGTATACCTCCTGCCAGATAGCGGTCTCATCTTCGTGGACACTGTTGTCGTAGAAGAGCATCTACCTTCCCTGCGTACGAGAATTATTACACACAAATGGCCTTGGCAGGGCATGCACCACTGCAGCGCCCGCTCTAGGCCTTTTTGTAGATCTCGCTACCCGCCTCTTTGAACTTTACGGACATCTCATCCATCCCCTTTTCGGCAAAATCGCG
>JBFEUI010000098.1:0-10631 GCA_041547565.1 Thiohalomonadaceae bacterium | reverse complement strand
CAGACCACCAAACCCAAAGCGAGCAGGAAAACGACCCCGCCAGCGGCACCGCGAAAGATGGTATGGGAATGGCCGACCAAGGGCAAGGTCAGCGGTCGTTTCAAACCCAAGGATGGCAACAAGGGGATAGACATCTCAGGCAAGGCCGGCCAACCTGTTCACGCTGCAGCGAGCGGGAATGTTGTATACAGTGGCAAGGGTTTGATAGGTTATGGCAATCTAATAATAATTAAACATAACGATAAATATTTAAGTGCCTACGGGCACAACAGACGCTTGCTGGTCAGGGAGGGCCAACAGGTAAAGAGAGGGGAGAAAATTGCCGAAATGGGAACCAGCAACAAGGACGGCCCGGTACTTCATTTTGAAGTCAGGCGGCACGGCAAGCCGGTGAACCCATTGTGGTATCTGCCAAAGTGATTGAGGAGAGGAAGTGATGGCGAAACGCAATTCTGCGTCAACAGGAAAGTCACACATGGACGATAAGGAAAAGGTCACACCGATCGTTGCTGAAGCGGAGGAGGATTCCATTCTGGATTCCAGCGAGGTGAAGGAGGAGCCGGAGCGCTTTGAACCGGGTGAAATGCCCGACGGGCAGCTCGATGCGACCCGCCTTTATCTCAGCGAGATCGGTTTTTCACCCCTGCTGAGCGCGGAGGAGGAGGTCTACTACTCGCGTCTGGCGCAAAAGGGTGACGAGTCCGGGCGCAAGCGGATGATAGAGAGCAACCTGCGGTTGGTGGTGAAGATCGCACGGCGTTACCTTAACCGCGGCCTGGCACTGCTGGACCTGATCGAGGAGGGCAACCTTGGTCTGATCAGGGCTGTGGAGAAGTTTGACCCGGAACGTGGTTTCCGCTTCTCCACCTATGCGACCTGGTGGATCAGGCAGACTATCGAGCGGGCCATCATGAATCAGACCCGTACCATTCGTCTGCCGATTCATGTGGTCAAGGAGATCAATGTTTACCTGCGGGCGGCCCGCCACCTTGCCCAGACGCTCGATCACGAGCCGACTCCGGATGAAATCGCCGATATGCTCGACAAGCCGATCAGCGAGGTGAAGCGCATGATGGGTCTGAATGAACGGGTGACCTCGGTCGATGTCCCACTCGGTAAAGACGCCGACAAGTCACTGCTCGATGCCATCCCCGATGAGAACAATATCGATCCCTCGGACCTGCTCCAGGATGACGATATGAAGGTGCATATCGATGAATGGTTGGCGCAACTGAGCGACAAGCACCGCGAGGTGGTGGAGCGCCGTTTCGGTCTGCACGGCTACGACATCTCCACGCTGGAGGAGGTTGGCAACCAGATCGGGGTGACGCGCGAGCGTGTCAGGCAGATCCAGATCGAGGCGCTGAAGAAACTGCGCCAGATCATGGAGAGCCAGGGTTACACGGGTGATGCGCTCTGAAGCAACACCAGTTTGAAACTACGAGGGAACGGGGTAACCGAGTTATCCCGGCCTTATTGTTTTGGTCAGTATCAAGGTACAAGAGAAAAGCCAACAACGGGGCACTGGATGTGGGCCAAGCCGGTTTTGAAGCTTTTTTCTTCTGTTTTTTCCAGCGCCCCCTCGTCCCTTGCCAATCACCACTTTCTTTTCATTGAATAAGAATCGCTGCCGCCACCCGGCGCCCTTCTCCGGCCAGGATGTTGTAGGTACGGCAGGCGGCGGCGCTGTCCATCACCTCGATGCCGATACCCCGGCCCATCATGCCGGCCAGCACCCGGGGATCGGGAAAGCGCATCTGCGCGCCGGAACCGATCAATAGCACCTCCGGTTCGAGTTCCGTCACAATCTCAAGGTCCTCGGCCTGCAGTTCCGCCAGACTCTGGGGCGACCAGTCGTCTATCAGCCGTTGCGGTGCGATGATAAAGCTCTGTTGCAGTGTCGTGAGCAGTGGCATGCCGCCCGCGCCGATACTGTCCGGCAGCATTACGGTGATACTGCCCTGCTCAAAGGACTGAATGAGGTAGCCCGAGTCGGCTGTTTCCTGGCTGAATTTCATAAAAAAATGCGTTCTGTTAGGGGTTTACGGCCATTGCCCGATTGACAGCGAACCGTTGTGGCAAGTAATGTTAGCAGCTTTCATTTTGTTTGGGGCGACGGTGCCCCGCGTGTAACCGGATTAATTGTTGGCGGACAGACGGCCTTGATAGAAGAATTCCCTAGAATCAAACGCTTACCACCGTATGTCTTCAATATCGTGAACGAGTTGAAGGCCAAGGCTCGGGCGCGTGGTGAAGACATTATCGATTTTGGCATGGGCAATCCCGACCAGCCGACCCCACAGCACATCGTGGACAAGCTGACCGAGGCGGCCCAGCGCGGCGATACCCACCGCTATTCGATGTCAAAGGGCATCCCCCGGCTGCGCCGGGCGGTATGCGGCTGGTACAAGGAGAGGTTCGATGTGGACCTCGACCCGGAGACCGAGGCGATTGTGACCATCGGCTCGAAAGAGGGTCTGGCGCACCTGGCGCTGGCCACCATGGGACCGGGCGATGCGGTGCTGGTACCGAACCCGGCCTACCCGATCCACCCCTACGGTTTTGTTATTTCGGGTGCCGATATCCGTCATGTGCCGCTGGTACCCGGCAGGGATTTTTTCGAGGAACTGGAGAAGGCGATCAAGGACTCCTGGCCCAAGCCGAAGATGCTGGTGATCAATTTCCCCGGCAACCCGACGGCCCAGTGTGTCGAACTCGAGTTTTTCGAGAAGGTCGTGGCCATTGCCAAGGAGCACAGCATCTGGGTAGTGCACGATATCGCCTATGCTGAGATTGTGTTCGACGGTTACAAGGCCCCGTCCATCCTTCAGGTGGAGGGGGCCAAGGATATCGCAGTGGAGTTCTACTCCCTGTCCAAGACCTACAACATGCCCGGTTGGCGCGTCGGTTTCATGGTGGGCAATCCGACCCTGGTCGCCGCCTTGGCGCGCATGAAGTCCTACCTGGACTACGGCATGTTTACCCCGATTCAGGTGGCGGCGATTACTGCGCTGGAAGGGCCGCAGGAGTGCGTGGCGGAGATCCGCAGTATGTATCAGAGCCGCCGCGATGTGCTGTGTGACGGACTGAATAACATTGGCTGGAAGGTGGAACCGCCCAAGGCGACGATGTTTGTCTGGGCCCCGATACCCGAGCAGTACCGACACCTCGGATCACTGGAGTTTTCCAAGAAGCTGCTGGAGGAGGCCAAGGTGGCGGTCTCCCCGGGCATTGGTTTTGGCGATTACGGCGACGACCACGTCCGTTTCGGCCTGATTGAAAATGAACACCGTACACGCCAGGCGATTCGCGGCATCCGTGAGATGTTCCGCAAGGATGGCCTGTTGGGTAGTTGAGGAGATGAGAGATTGAATCCGGTTAAAGTTGGTTTGTTGGGGTTGGGCACCGTCGGTGGCGGTACCGTCAATGTGTTACGGCGCAATGCCGAGGAGATCACCCGGCGTGCCGGGCGCGGTATCGAGATCACCCATGCCGCCGCTCGCGATCTGAACAAACCGCGTATCTGCTCCACCGAGGGCATGACGCTGACCACCGACCCGCGCGAGGTGGTGAACGATCCGGACATCGCGATCGTGGTCGAACTGATCGGCGGTGACGGGCTGGCGCGCGAGATGGTGATGCAGGCCATCGAAAACGGCAAGCATGTGGTAACCGCCAACAAGGCGCTGATCGCCAAGCATGGCAACGAGATCTTTGCCGCCGCCCAGGAGAAGGGCGTGATGGTGGCCTTCGAGGCGGCGGTCGCCGGGGGCATTCCCATTATCAAGGCGATCCGCGAGGGCCTGGCCGGCAACCGCATCCAGTGGCTGGCCGGCATTATCAACGGCACCGGCAACTTCATCCTCACCGAGATGCGCGATAAGGGGCGTGACTTTGCCGACGTGCTGGCCGAGGCGCAGCAGCTCGGTTATGCCGAAGCCGATCCCACCTTTGACGTGGAGGGCATCGACGCGGCCCACAAGCTGACCATACTCGCCTCCATCGCCTTTGGCGTACCGCTGCAGTTTGACAAGACCTTTACCGAGGGTATCAGCCGCATCGCCCCGGAAGATGTCGCCAATGCCGAGCAGTTGGGCTATCGCATCAAGCACCTGGGCATCAGCCGCCGCACCGACAAGGGCATCGAGCTGCGCGTGCATCCTACGCTTATCCCGGAGCGCCGCCTTATTGCCAACGTCAACGGCGTGATGAATGCCGTGCTGGTGATGGGCGATGCGGTCGGGCCGACCCTGTACTACGGTGCCGGTGCCGGAGATGAGCCCACCGCCTCGGCGGTGGTCGCCGATCTGGTCGATGTGGTGCGGGTGCTGACCACCGATCCGGGCAATCGTGTGCCGCACCTGGCCTTCCAGCCCAATGCCATCAGCAATACCCCCATCCTGCCGATGGAGGAGGTCGAGACGGCCTACTATCTGCGTATCCAGGTTGAGGATCACCCGGGGGTACTGGCGGATATCTCGCGCATCCTGGGTAACCTGAATATCAGCATCGAGGCGGTGCTGCAGAAAGAGCCGCAGGAGGGCGCCAAAACGGTGCCACTGATCTTCCTCACACAACGGGTGCTGGAGAAGAACATGAATCAGGCGATTGACGAGATTGAAAATCTTGACAGCGTCACGGGCGAGGTGACCCGTATCCGTATGGAGCATCTCAAGTAACAGACAAACAAGGCTGAACGCGGGCAATCAGTCCGCCTTCATCGGCCTCGCATGGGAAAGGCTTGCGGTGTCCGGACACGCTACAGAGCTCACGCTGGTTGTACCCGGATTGCTCGGTCCGTTCCCTGTCGATACGCCTCCCGCGTTGCCCCGGCTGCCCGCCCTGCAGCGCCTGCTGAGCCGGGCGCAGCGGCATCGCAGCCCGGTGTCAGGCTTCGATTTTGAGCACCTGCTGTTCGAGCTGTTCAATTATCCGCTCTCATCTTCCGAAGAACCGCCCGCTGCCCCGTTATGCCGCCTGGCCGACGGTCTGCCGCTCGACGAGCGCTGCTACCTGCGGGCCGATCCGGTGCAGATGATTGCCGAGCAGGACAAGGTCTACCTGACCGCCAGCGACGAGCTGGCCGTGAACGGACAGGAAGCGGTGCAGCTGGTTCAGGCCCTGAATGCGCTGTATGCCGAGGAGGGTTGGTCGTTCGACTTTGCCCACCCGCAGCGTCTCTACCTGGCACTCAATAGCCGGCCTGATATTCGTACCACACCGACCGCCCAGGTGATGGGAGCCTCAATCCATGACCACCTTCCTGGCGGCAATGATGCGCTGCAGTGGCATGCCGTGATGAATGAAATACAGATGCTGCTGTTTCACAACCCGGTCAATATCGAACGGGAGGCACGAGGGCAGAAACCGATCAACGGCCTGTGGTTGTGGGGGGCAGGGCGGTTAGCGGGGGCGATGCCTGCACACTGGCAGAAACTCTGGAGCGATGAGCCGCTGAGTCGCGGACTGGCGCTGCATGCCGGAATACCTGTCTGCTCGCTCCCTGATGACGCCGAGTCGGTGCTGGATACGCAAGAGGGACTGGTGATCGTCGATGGGCTTTATCACTACAGTCATGGGGGTATCGTGAGCCGCTGGACGGAGGCGGTTCAAGTTCTTGAGCAACGCTGGTTCTCCGCCTTGTTGCGCATGCTGGGTGCGGGTGTGCTGCAGAAGTTGACACTCTATCCTGTCAATGGCGAGGTCTACACCATCTCAGCGCGGCAGCTGCGGCGCTGGTGGCGGCGCGACAAAACGCTGCGGCATTTTGTCGGTTAGCAACGGATTTTGACTATGGGCTTTACCAACACAGTACAGATTGTTCGACGCCCCGAGGTGGCAGTTGCTCCGATGATGTCCGAACAATTGCATCCGGTACTGGCAAGGATCTACGCCTCACGGGGCGTGGCCAGTGCCGATGAACTGGACTATTCGCTCAGCCGGCTCGATTCCTATCATGCCCTGAAGGGGATCGAGGCGGCCGTGGCGCTGTTGCAGCGCGCCCTGGACAAGAAGTGGCGCATACTGATTATCGGCGATTTTGATGCAGACGGGGCGACCAGCACTGCGGTAGCGGTACGGGCACTCAAAATGATGGGCGCGCATCATGTCGATTTTCTTGTACCCAACCGCTTCGAGTACGGGTACGGTCTGACGCCCGAGATTGTGGCCGTGGCCCGGAAGCGTAATCCCGATCTGATTGTTACCGTCGATAACGGTATCTCCAGTATCTCTGGTGTGGCGGCGGCGAAAGCGGCGGGTATACATGTACTGGTGACCGATCACCACCTGCCTGCCAAGACATTGCCGGCGGCCGATGCGATCGTCAATCCGAATCAGCCGGACGATGCCTTTCCCAACAAGTCGCTCGCCGGGGTAGGGGTGATCTTCTACGTCATGCTGGCACTGCGCTCCTCGCTCAGGGACAGCGGCTGGCTAAGGCAGCACGGACTGGCCGATCCGAATCTCGCCTCCCTGCTCGATCTTGTTGCGCTGGGGACGGTCGCCGACGTGGTACCGCTGGAGCGCGACAACCGCATACTGGTTTCACAGGGCCTGGCACGCATTCGTTCCAATGAGTGCAGCGCAGGGATCAGTGCCATTCTCGAAATCGCCGGGCGCAACAGGGAGAAAACCGTCTCCTCCGATCTCGGCTTTGCCGTTGGTCCAAGATTGAATGCGGCAGGGCGACTACACGATATGAGTATCGGTATTCGCTGCCTGCTGAGCGATGATTTGACTACGGCGCGACAACTGGCCGCCGAGCTGGATGCGCTCAATCGCCAGCGTCGCGAAATCGAGGGTAACATGCAGAGCCAGGCCATGGCGGCGTTGCAGGCACTGGTGCTGGAGGCGCAGCCGCCCAAGGGCGTCTGTCTCTATGACCCGTCCTGGCATGAGGGGGTGATCGGCATTCTCGCCTCGCGTATCAAGGAACGGGTTCATCGACCGGTGATCGTCTTCACCGCCAGCGGCGACAAACTGATCAAGGGCTCGGCACGCTCCATCCCCGGGCTGCATATCCGCGACACACTCGATGCGGTGGCGGCACACCACCCGGGGCTGATCAGCAAGTTCGGTGGCCATGCCATGGCCGCGGGCATGACACTGCCGCTGGAGAACTATGAACTGTTTCGCAATGCCTTTATCGCCGAGGTGGACAGGCAATTGCGTGACGAGGATCTGCAGGCGACACTGCTGAGTGACGGTGAACTGGCGGCAGACGAGGCGATCGACTTTGAACTCGCCCGGCAACTGCGTTATGGCGGTCCGTGGGGGCAGGGGTTTAGTGCGCCGCTGTTTGACGGTGTGTTTGAGCTTGTCCACCAGCGGGTGGTAGGTGAAAAGCACCTGAAAATGGTATTGCGCTGGCCCGGGACCAGGCATACGGTGGATGCCATCTATTTCAACGCCCCGGATGACTGTGTCGTGAACGAGATGTCACGACTTTGCGTCGCCTATCGCCTCGATATCAATGAGTACCGTGGCCAGCAGTCGATACAGCTTATTATCGAGCATATGGAGCGAGATGAAATGAGCCGAAATGGCTGAATTTTCGCTTCCTTCTTTATATGTTTCTTGAGGATGCTTGTGTGGCGGCCGTAACACGACTTAACTGGGGCATGCCCATGCGTGGAGTTCGGCTGATGCACGGCGCATCCAGCTTCTCAGGCATATGATGCATCCTTGCGCCAATCACGCGGAGGCCCGTAATATTTCTCAAGAAAGACCATGGCCTCGTCAGCCGGGAGTGGTCGGCTAAATAGATAGCCTTGCATGTAGTCACAGCTGAAGGACTTGAGAAACTCCATTTGTGGTACGGCTTCAACGCCTTCCGCTACAACTTCATATCCCAGGCTGTGCGCCAGTGCGATGGTGGCAGTACTGATGGCAGCATCATTCGCATCGGATTCGATTTCCTTTACAAATGACCTGTCCAGCTTCAGTGTCTGAATAGGCAACTTTTTCAGGTAGGACAAGGACGAGTACCCCGTCCCGAAATCATCGATTGCCAGGTTGACTCCAAGTCCGCGCAATGCATTAAGCTGATGAATGGTGGCCTGAGGATCTACCATTGCCTGTGATTCGGTGATTTCGAGTTCAAGCTCGCTTTGCTTGATAGCGTACTTTTGCATGAGCTCTTCGACGCGCTCAATAAAGCCGGTTTCCCCCAGTTGCGCGAGAGAAAGATTGACGGCCATTTGTATTTCTGTAAATCCGCTGTTTTTCCATGCACGCAACTGGCGACAGGCTTGCTCAAGTACCCAGTCACCGATACTATCCATTAGCCCCAACTCTTCCGCAATAGGAATGAATTGATCGGGCGGCACATGACCACGTTCGGGATGTTGCCAGCGGATCAGCGCCTCCACGCCCGTGACGCGACCGTCTTCCCCTGAGACCTTTGGCTGGTAGTGCAGAACAAACTGCTCGTTTGATATGGCGAGATGAAGATCGCGCACCATGCTCAAACGATGTTGTGCCTCATCATTCATGGATTGTGTGAAAAACTGATATTGATTACGCCCCATTTCCTTGGCGTGATACATTGCAATATCGGCGTGCTTCATCAATGTCTCGGCATTCTCTCCATCCGTAGGGAACACGCTGATACCTATGCTGGTAGTCAAGTGAACGTGACTGGCCCCTACCGTGTATCTCTTCCCCAGGGCCATGACAATCTTCGATGCTGTCAGTACAACATCGGTTGCACTGTCAAGCTCTGTCAATACAACCACAAATTCATCGCCGCCGAGCCTTGCCACTATGTCAGATTCGCGAACAATCCCCCTTAGCTGCGTAGCGACATCGATAAGCAGCGAATCACCAGCATGATGACCATGGGTGTCGTTTATGAGCTTGAAACGGTCCAAATCGAGGAATAGGACAGCAACCATCTTCTCATGCCTGTGCGCGAATGACAGTGCCTGTTCCATGCGTTCCTCAAGACTTACTCGGTTATGCAAGCCGGTCAACGCATCATGATATGCGAGCTTGTAGATGTGTTTTTCGGCCTCCTTTATTTCGCTGATATCGTTGAAGCTGGCGATGTAATTGGATATACGCCCGGCGTCATCCTTAACTGCAGAGATGGATATCCATTTAGGGAATACTTCACCGTTCCGGCGTCTGTCCCATAATTCACCACGCCAGTATCCAACTGTGTTGAGGGCGCTCCACATTGCTTGATAGGTCTTGACGGGGGTATTCCCGGCTGACAGCATTTTCGGATCCTTACCGCTTACATCATCGAGTGAGTACCCTGTATGCTCGGTAAAAGCGCGGTTGACGGCTATAATGCGATTCTCGGCATCGGTTATCATGATGGCCTCTATGCCATGTTCAAACACATTGGCAAAAAGATGCAATTTTTCCTCAGCTTTCTTCTGTTCTTCCACATCACGAAGAATGCCTGCAATATAGTGGCCTGACTCCAAATTCAACTCGCTTATGGATAAATCGAGTGGAAATGAACAACCATCCTTGCGTTTGCCAACCACTACGCCAAGCAATTTGCCGCCTGTAGCCACTCCACCAGCATATGCATCCGACTTGTTTGTGAATTGCTTGTCGTACTTGAATTCAGGTAGCAACATGTGAATATTGTTGCCTTTAAGTTCGCTCTCTGAGTAGCCGAATAATTGTTCCATTGCTGGATTTACGCTTTCTATAATCCCCTGATCGTTAAAAACGACGAAACCGTCAGTAGTCGTCTTGACGATCATTTCCAGGCGCTCTTGAGCCTCCCGTATTCGGCTACGGCTAAAGTTGAGGCCAAAGACAATAATCAGGATAAATATATAGAAGAAGGCCGCGGATGAATAGATGATCCTGCGCACAAGGAAAAACATCCCATAGGCTTCGTCAACGTCTTGTTCCGTTGCAAGCCATACACCAAGTTCTTCATGCCACTTCCATGCACCAACAACCGGTATCCCCCGGTAGTCCTGGTATCCAGTCAGGTTAACACCGCTCTCTCCCCGGGTGGCCTTGTCGGCCATCATGGTCAAGGGTTGCGAACGCGCTCTGGAGCGGGATTCGCTATTTTGAGCGGCATTCTCTCCGGGAACCACCAGTGGGATGTTCGATGCACCGCTATTGCCTGGTTTAAAACGACTGGCACTCAGCATCACGCCTTGGCGGTCGAAGGCGTATGTTTCCCCGCTGCTTCCCACCCGCCCTTGTTCCAGTACTGGAAACAGATTGATTTGCGGGTCGCTATGCAGGGTCAGCAGCGCGATTACATGTCCGGCGTCATTTTTAATCGGTGCGCCAATAAATTGCGTAGCTTCTGTTCTTTGTCGATACGGAACTGACGCTGTGGCGTGTGAACTGCTCGTGTTCATAACTCGACTAATCGCAACCGTGCCCGACCATAGTTTTTCAAGCACATCCGGCTGCGCTATCAGCAGGTTCTGTTTACCGACTGCATCAACATTTGATGAAGCAAGATTGGTATTGTCCGCCCCGATGATGAAAAAGCCGCGATAACGGCCATTTTGTATCGGTGAACGGAAAAATTCATTTAGTGACTCCTGTGCACTGGATGCAAGGAGTTCTGTTGGCGCCGATGGTTCCTTCAGCAATGCCTGGGTGGCGGAGCGTAGCAACTCGCTCTCTGCCATCTCTTT
>JBFEUI010000097.1:0-10689 GCA_041547565.1 Thiohalomonadaceae bacterium | reverse complement strand
TCGAACCGGTGGCCGCGGCCCTGGCGCTGTCGGTGGAGGAGGCGGCAGCAGGCATCATTCGGGTGGCCAATGAGCACATGGCCCGCGCCCTGCGGGTGATGTCGGTACAGCGTGGTGTCGACCCGCGCGGACTGACGCTGGTCTCCTTTGGCGGGGCCGGCGGACTGCATGTCTGCGCCCTGGCCGAGGCGCTAAGCATGCACCGCGCCATGGTGCCGGTTCATGCCGGGGTGCTCTCGGCACTGGGCATGCTGGCGGCCCCGCGTGGCAGGCAGCTCTCGCGCACACATCAGGGCCTGCTGCGCCAGCTGGGTGCCGGGGTCATCGAGTCGGGGCTGGATGAACTGGCGGTCCAGGGACGGGACGCGCTGGTGCAGGAAGGTGTGGAGCCATCGCAGATTGTCGAGCAGCGCAGTGTCGATCTGCGCTATCGGGGGCAGTCCTATACCCTGAATGTGCCGTGGTCTGGCGCTACCGACGAGGCCGAGGCGGCCTTTCACCAGGCGCACCAGGGGCGCTACGGGCACGATCTGGCGCTGCCGGTAGAACTGGTCAACCTGCGTATCGGCCTGCAGGGGCCGGCCGCCGAACTGGCCCTGGATTTCCACGAGGGGGCGATTGCCGAACCGGATGCCTGTGCCATGCTCTACGGCCACGGCATGGAGGTCGCTATCTGGCGGCGCGAGAAACTGGTGGGGGGGCAGACCATCAAGGGGCCGGCGCTGATCACCGAAACGGTTTCCACCACCTACCTGGCGCCGGAGTGGCACTGCCTGGTGGAGCCGAGCGGGACGCTGATACTGGAATATAAAGGATGAGAGACAAGTGAAAAGATACAAGAGAAAAGAAGTGAGGCCCCGTTAAGAGTTCCGTCACACTCAGTGGTACCCCTGTTCCCTTGTATCTTTTCTCTTGAGGCGAGTATCTGGAAACAAAAAAACCCGGCAGTGCCGGGTTTTTTTAACCAAAATCAGGTAACGGCTGCGTTACTTGATCTTGGCCTCTTTGTACATCACATGCTTGCGAACCTTGGGATCGAATTTCTTGATCTCCATCTTCTCGGGCATGTTGCGCTTGTTCTTGCTGGTGGTGTAGAAGTGACCGGTACCGGCACTTGATACCAGGCGAATCTTTTCACGTGCACTCTTAGCCATGGCTTATCTCCTCAAACCTTCTCGCCGCGGGCGCGCATCTCGGCCAGCACGGCATCGATGCCCTTTTTGTCGATGATGCGCATACCCTTGGTGGACAGGCGCAGTTTCACCCAACGGTTCTCGCTCTCAACCCAGAAACGATGAGTGTGCAGATTCGGCAGAAAACGACGCCTGGTTTTGTTGTGTGCGTGCGAAACGTTGTTTCCGGTGACCGGACGTTTGCCCGTTACCTGGCATACCTTGGACATTGTCTTAACTCCACTAATACAAATTCTGTTCATCCCCGCCGGGGATAGGAAGCCGGACTTTATACCAGAAGCGCCGGGGCATGGCAAGTTCGGCGCCAGGTCCGGCGGGGGATAAAAAAAGGGCGCCGTGGGCGCCCTTGGGTGTGCACCGGGGCAGTGCGGTCTCTAGTCGAGTGCCGCCAGGGCCGCATCGTAATCCGGCTCCTCGGTGATCTCGGGGACCAGCTGGGTGTAGACAACCTTGTTGTTCTCATCCACTACCACTACGGCACGGGCGGTAATGCCGGCCAGGCCGCCATCGGTGAGCAGCACGCCGTAGTCCTTGGCAAACTGGCGCGAGCGCATCATGGAGAGGGTGATGACGTTTTCGATACCCTCGGCACCGCAGAAGCGGCCCTGGGCAAACGGCAGGTCGGCGGAGATCACCAGGGCCACCGCATTGTCGCGTCCGGCCATGGCCTGATTGAATTTGCGGGTGGATTCGGCGCACACGCCGGTATCCAGGCTGGGAACGATGCTCAGCAGTTTCTTCTTGCCGGCATAGTTCTCAAGCGTGACATCGGCCAGCGTACCGTCGGTCAGGGTGAATGCCGGAACGTCGCTGCCGACTGCGGGCAGTTCTCCGTTGGTGTGGCAGGTGTTTCCTTTCAGGGTGACTTCAGCCATGGTGTGTCCTCATATATTTGGTATTGGAAGATGATAGAGTCGCGATAATACCTGATTGTTTTGCTAGGTAAAATAGGGCTTTTTCCCCATTGGCGGTGGGCCTCAATCCCGGAGGTACTAGAGCAGGCCCCGTTCAGCCAGCGAGATGCTGTGACCGTCTCCGATAATAATATGATCTAGCAGGCGGATGTCCACCAGTGCCAGTGCCTGCTGCAGTCGCCGGGTGATCTGTTCGTCCGAACGGCTCGGTTCAGCCACCCCCGAGGGGTGGTTGTGGGCCACGATCAGGGCCGCCGCGTTGTGGCTCAGGCCGCGGCGCACCACTTCCCGCGGGTGGACGCTGGCCCCGTCGATGGTGCCGAAGAACAGCTCCTCGAACTCGATCACGCGGTGGCGGTTGTCCAGGTAGAGGCAGGCGAAGACCTCCTGCGGATAGTCGCGCAGGCGGGTTTTAAGGTAATCGCGGGTCTGTACCGGGCTGGTCAGGGCGTTGCCGCGCTGCAGGGTGGCGAACAGGTGCCGGCGGCTGATCTCCAGTGCCGCCTGCAGTTGGGCGTACTTGGCCGTGCCCAGCCCCTTGCCCCGGCAAAAGCTGTGGCGCTCGGCCGCCAGCAGGGGGCGCAGGCCGCCATACTGGTTGAGCAGGCTGCGCGCCAGTTCAACCGCGCTCATGCCGGGTATGCCGGTGCGCAGGAAAATCGCCAGCAGTTCGGCATCGGAGAGACTTGCTGCCCCGCGTTGCAGCAGTTTTTCACGTGGCCGCTCATCCTCCGGCCAGTCGGAAATTGCCATGATGACCTCCCTGTCTCATGTTGCAGCCTGCATGATAACCGAGCGGGACGCTTTCTGGTAAACTTTCGCGCTATGACTTCTTTGGCCAATAAGCGGGTTCTACTGGGGATCACCGGCGGTATCGCTGCCTACAAGGCGGCGGAGCTGACGCGCCTGCTGCGCAAGGCCGGTGCCGAGGTGCGGGTGGTGATGACGGCGGCGGCCACCGAATTCATCACCCCGATGACCTTGCAGGCGCTTTCCGGTCATCCGGTGCGCACGGAGCTGTTCGATCCGGAGCACGAGGCGGCGATGGGACATATCGAACTGGCGCGCTGGGCCGATGCGGTTGTGGTGGTCCCGGCCTCTGCCGATTTCATGGCGCGCCTTGCCGCCGGCATGGCCGATGACCTGCTCGCCACACTGTGCCTGGCGACGGTTGCCCCGCTGGTGCTGGCTCCCGCCATGAATAACCGGATGTGGCAGGCTGCGGCCACGCAGGAGAACCATGCACGCTTGCTGGCGCGCGGTGTACAGCTGTTCGGTCCGGCAGAGGGCGAGCAGGCCTGCGGCGAGAGCGGCCCGGGGCGGATGCTGGAGCCGCAACAGATACTCGAGCGGCTGGATGGGTTGTTTGCCGATGGGCCCTTGTCCGGCAAGCGGGTGACCATTACCGCCGGCCCGACACGCGAGGCGCTTGACCCGGTACGCTTTCTCTCCAACCACAGCTCCGGGCGCATGGGTTTTGCCATTGCCGAGGCGGCGGTTGCCGCCGGTGCCCAGGTGCGTCTGGTCGCCGGTCCGGTTTCACTGCCCACCCCGGCCGGGGCTGAACGGGTGGATGTAGTGAGCGCCGCGGAGATGCTCGATGCGGTACTGGCGGCTCCCGGGGATATCCTTATCGCCTGTGCCGCGGTGGCCGATTACCGCCCGCTGCAGAGCGGGGCGCACAAGATCAAGAAAGAGGCCGAACAGCTGACGTTGGAGCTGGCGCGCAATCCCGATATTCTCGCCACGGTCAGTGCCCTGGGCGAGGCAACGTTTACCGTGGGTTTTGCCGCCGAGACCGACGAACTGGAGCGCTATGCCCG
Source organism: Thiohalomonadaceae bacterium (assembly GCA_041547565.1). Taxonomy (GTDB): domain Bacteria; phylum Pseudomonadota; class Gammaproteobacteria; order Thiohalomonadales; family Thiohalomonadaceae; genus JBFEUI01. The sequence continues at coordinate 6,759 of JBFEUI010000097.1, read as the reverse complement.
GGATAAGCTCAAGGCCAAGGGGCTTGATATGATCGCCGCCAACTGGGTCGGCGAGCGGGCGGCCGGTGGCGGCTTCGACAGCGACCGCAACGCCCTGTCACTGTTCTGGGACGGCGGGGGGCAGGAGCTGCCCATGACATCAAAACACGAACTGGCACGGCAACTGGTCGCTGTTGTTGCAGAACGTTTCACCTTAAAAAAGACACAATAAACGATGGATAAGAGAAAGATTGAACTGAAGATACTCGACCCGCGTCTGGGCACCGAGATACCCATGCCGCACTATGCCACCGACGGCTCTGCCGGGCTGGATATGCGCGCCTGCGTCGAGCAACCGCTGACCATCGCCCCGGGCGAGACGCATCTTGTACCCACGGGCCTGGCTATCCATATAGGCGATCCGGCGCTGGCGGCAGTGCTATTGCCGCGTTCAGGGCTGGGTCACAAGCACGGCATCGTGCTGGGCAACCTGGTTGGTTTGATCGACTCGGACTACCAGGGGCAAGTGTTTGTTTCATGTTGGAATCGGGGTAATGATTCCTTTACTATCCAGATTGGCGAGCGGCTGGCGCAGATGGTTTTTGTGCCGGTCGTTCAGGCTGAGTTTGATGTCGTCGATGAGTTTGATGTCAGCGATCGCGGCGAGGGTGGCTTTGGTCACTCCGGTCGTCACTGATAGCGGGAAGGCACAGGTTTGAATACACTTTCCTGCACCGGTTAGGGAGACAGGGTGCACAGCTATGAAACTGTTTTCACGCCTCGGCAAAAAGAGTGCGGATGACGCAACCACGGAATCCGATATCCCGGCAGATGCGCAGGCCGGGGATGAGAACACGCCGAAAAAGGGCTCGCAGGGGCTTACACTTGTCAAATTTCATATCACTACGGCAGTGATTGCCGCGCTGGTGGTTGCCGCCGCCGGCTTTATGGCCTACCGCATTTACACGGCGCAAATTGAGCGGGCCAAGGAACTGGAGTCGATACCGCGCGCGGAGCGGATCGCCGCACAACTTTCCGGTCGTCTGCAGGCACTCACCGAACTGGTGGAGACGGTGGCAGGTGAAGCGCATGAGGGTGAGGCGCAGTTGGAGCAACGCCTGCAGATGCTGCAAGAGGTGATACCCAACGTCGTGCGCCTGCGTGTGGTGGGCCCCGATGAGCTCGAGCCCGATACGACTACTGTGCCTTCGCTCAGCTACGCCTGCCTGGATCTGGTGCGTCAGGCCGAGTCGGGCAAGCGGCCGGGTGTCGAGGTGCACAAGCTGGGCACACGCGATCAGCATATCGACCTGGTGCGTTCGATTAAGGATGCCGATGGCACAGCAGGCACACTGCTGCTCAGTCTCGATACCGCCATCCTGTCACAGTGGCTCAAGCCTAACCTGCCTGCCGGCAGTTACGTTGAATTGATCCAGAGTGCCGGGGGAGGCTCGACGCTGCTGGTTGCCGCGGGTGACAGCGTGCTGAAGGCCAACCATGCGCTGCACAGCGCACGCGTGGCGGGAAGCGCCTGGGAACTGCACTACTGGGAGCGGGCGCAACTGGCCGCGAAGGGTGATCAGGGGATGGTATTCCTGGCGCTGGTTGCTGGTGCCGCGCTGCTGGTGGCGATCATCGTGCTGGTCTTTGCCGTGATGGCCGACCGCCTGGTCAATGGAGACCTGATGCGCCTGATGTCGCTGGTGGTGTCGCTGTTCCAGGGCAAGCAACCCCGGGCCATTGCGGTCAAGATGGCGGAGATGCGGCATTCGGTTCAGGCGCTGGAGCAGGTTTACCGCCAGACGGAAAGGGCAAAGTCGAAGAAAAAGAAAGAGGTTGCACTGGACCGCGTCCCTGACGAGGAACTGCCGCCGCCTGATCCGATGTTTATCAGCCAGAGCGCTGTTGCGGTCTCCGAGGAGTCGGAGGAGGTTTCCGGCGAAATGCCCCCGCCTACCCCGGATGAGGCAACGGCCGAACAGCAACAGGCGCAGCCCGAGCAAGACGCCGGGCAACAGGACGAGCCGGAGCAGAAGCAGGAAACGGAAGATTTCGTGTTTGAGTTTGAGTCTTTAGACGACGCCCAGGACGAGAAAAAAGAAGAGCGCTGAGCGGTTGAACAATCAGCTCGCTTGCCACAATCAATCAAAATAGTTCGGTATTCATTTCATGTCATTAGATATCTCTGCAGCGATGGAGAAGGCGCGTGTGCTGAGTGAGGCACTGCCCTATATCCAGCGATTCTCCGGCAAGACCATCGTGGTCAAGTATGGCGGCAATGCTATGACTGACGAGGCGCTGAAAAAAGGCTTCGCACGTGATGTGGTGCTGATGAAACTGGTGGGCATGAATCCGGTGGTGGTCCATGGCGGCGGCCCGCAGATTGGCAGGCTGCTCGAGCGTATCGGCAAGGAGAGCCGGTTTATCGAGGGGATGCGCGTTACCGACAGCGAGACGATGGATGTGGTACAGATGGTGCTCGGCGGTCTGGTCAACAAGGAGATCGTTTCGCTGATAAATCAGCACGGCGGCAGGGCCGTGGGACTGACCGGCAAGGATGCGGATTTTATTCAGGCCAGAAAACTGACCTTTACCCGCAATAATCCCGAACTGGATGCCCCCGAAATTATCGATATCGGCCATGTCGGCGAGGTGGCGGCGATCAACGGTGAAGTGGTGGATATGCTGGTTCACGGTGATTTTATCCCCGTGGTGGCACCGGTCGGTGTCGGTGATGACGGTCAGTCATACAATATCAACGCGGATGTGGTGGCGGGGAAACTGGCCGAGAGCCTTCAGGCGGAAAAGCTGATACTGCTGACCAACACGGCGGGACTGCTCGACAAGGAAGGCAAGGTGCTGACCGGGCTGAATGCCGAACAGGTTGATGCGTTGATAAAGGACGGCACGGTCCACGGTGGAATGCTGCCGAAAATCGCCTGTGCACTGGAGGCCGTGCATAACGGTGTGACCAGCGCCCATATCATCGACGGCAGGGTCGAACATGCCCTGTTGCTGGAGGTGTTTACCGATGCCGGTGTGGGCACCCTTATCCAGAACAGTTGATGCCCGTCGGTTGCCTTCAACGATAAGCTTAAAGAGAGTCTATGGCAGAGAAAAAACCATCCCGCCGTCATCAAATCCTTGAGGCGCTGGCGCGTGAACTGGAACGCAGCCCCGGTGAGCGGATCACCACGGCGGGCCTGGCACGTGCCGTGGGCGTATCGGAAGCGGCGCTGTACAGGCACTTTCCCAGCAAGGCCAGGATGTTCGAGGGCCTGATCGAATTTATCGAGGATTCGGTGTTTACGCTGATCAGCCGGATCATGGCCGATGAACCGAACGCCCTGCTGCGCTGTGAGAAAATCATGCTGGTACTGCTGGGCTTTGCTGAACGCAATCCCGGCCTCAGTCGTATCCTGATGGGCGATGCGTTGACCGGCGAGACCGAACGCCTGCGCACGCGTATCGCACAGTTCTTCGACCGAGTGGAGACGCAGTTCAAGCAGGTGTTGCGCGAGGGGGAGGCCGGCGGCGATATCCCGGCCGGTACCAATAGCGCGGTTCAGGCCAACCTGCTTCTGGCGCTGGCCGTGGGCAGGATGCACCAGTACGTGCGCGGCGGGTTTAAACGCGAGCCCACCGAATTGTGGCCGGCACAATGGGCGTTGCTGAAACGGTCATTGACGCAAACGGCATAAGGTTGCCGGTTGCACTGTCGGTTGGCGGGCGTGTAGCGGGTTACTGCCCGTTGGCGATTTCCCTGTAGCGTTTGAGATCGGCATCGTACTTGGCGCGCAGTTCATCCTGGTTCTTGCGCTTGGCCGCGATGTAGTTCTGTTTGTCGGCAATCTGCTTTTTCAGGCTGGCCATCTCCTTGCTGAGATCCTCCGGTATCGGTTTGCCGGCGCGCTCGAGATTGGCCGCACGTTTTTGCCTTTGCCCCAGTTTCTCCTTCAGTTTATCGATGGTCACATTGGTAATTTCGATGGTGGCATCGATGGCGTTAAGCTTGCGATCACGCGATGAGATGATGTCGTTCTCAGAGGTAAAGGTCATCAGCAGCACGCGATCCTTGGCGGCCTGCGCAGCCCGGCGCTTTTTTTCCTCGGCGATGCGTTGTTGTTCTTCCTGCTTGCGGCGCTGCTCCTCGGCAAGCTCCTCCTTGGTCTGTGCACGTTGCTTGACCTCGGTCTGCACGCCGCGCCCGGAGTAGGTGCGTGTCTCCTGCTGGGCATATTCAGGGGGGACAACGTTGCCGCATTCACGCACGCCTTCCTTGTTGGTCCAGCACTTGAAGGCCCAGGCGGGATGTGGCGCACTGAGCAGCAAAAGTGGGAGGAACAGGCTAACGATACGCTGTGTAGACAATGACATATTCTCTATCCAGATCTGACGATGGTGAATTGGAGTGACTACAGTATACTGCCGCTTTCGCCCTTCGTCATTGGGCGCGCCTGAATAGTGTGACCCCGTACTATGGATTTTGTTCAGCAATCCCTGTTGTTTGTCGTCTCGCTGGTGGCCAACGCCTTTTCCGCCTTTGCCGGTGGCGGGGCGGGTCTGCTGCAGTTGCCGGTACTGATATTCCTGGGGCTCTCCTTTGGGATTGCACTGGCGACGCACAAGGTGGCGAGCGTGGCACTGGGCGTGGGGGCGACGATACGCCACCTGCGCTCCAGTTCGCTGGAGCGCCGCTTCGTGCTGTTTATCCTGGCCACAGGCCTGCCGGGAGTGGTGGTCGGTGCCAGTATCATCCTGCACGTTCCCGATCGCAGCGCCCAGGTTGCGCTGGGCTGCCTGACCGTGGGTCTGGGCCTCTACTCGTGGCTGAAGAAGGAGCTGGGGCAGAGTCATGTACCGCGCAACCGCCACGGCAGGGGGCTGTACCTGGGCGGGGCCGGGCTGTTTTTTATCGGCATGCTCAACGGCTCGTTGACTTCAGGCACCGGTCTGTTTGTCACCCTGTGGCTGGTGCGCTGGTTTGGTCTCGATTACCGGCGTGCCGTGGCCTATACGCTGGTGCTGGTGGGGCTGTTCTGGAACGGCAGCGGCGCCCTGACCCTGGGACTGCTGGGCAGCATCCAGTGGGACTGGCTGCCGGCGCTGCTGCTCGGTTCGCTGCTGGGCGGTTACCTCGGGGCGCACCTGGCGATCAAAAAGGGCAACCGCGCCATTAAAAGGGTGTTCGAGGTGGTGACGATATTGGTGGGTTTGAAACTGATCGCGGGTTGAGTCGTCGACTCAACCCGCAGATAGAAGTGAAAAGATAGAAGAGAAAAGCGACCTGTTGAGTACGGTGGCTAATTTTGGAGCCTTGTATCTTTTCTCTTGTTACTTGTATCTGGTTTTATACCCCGTACTCGTTGCGATAGGCCGTGATGGCATCGAAGTGTTCCTTCATCGTCGTATCGTCTTTCAGGTACGCCATCAGGTCGGCAAGGGTGATAATGCTCACCACCTCGATGCCGAAGTTCTGCTCGACCTCCTGAATGGCGGAACGTTCGCCCTTGCCGCGTTCCTGGCGATCGAGCGCGATGACCACGCCGGCGGCCTTTGCGCCCGCCGCCTCGATGATGTCCATCGATTCGCGGATGGCGGTGCCGGCGGTGATGACATCATCGATAATCAGGATGCGCCCCTTTAGCGGTGCCCCGACGATATTGCCGCCCTCACCGTGCTCCTTGGCCTCCTTGCGGTTGAAGCAGTAGGGCACGTTGCGCGCGTGTGCCTCGGACAGGGCGATGGCCGCAGCCGAGGCGAGTGGGATGCCCTTGTAGGCCGGGCCGAACAGGGTGTCGAACTCGATACCGGCATTCTCGATGGCAGCGGCGTAAAAGCGGCCGAGGCGGGCGAGTTGGGCGCCGGTGTTGAACAGGCCGGCATTGAAAAAGTAGGGGCTGACACGACCTGATTTGAGGGTGAACTGCCCAAAGCGCAGCACCTCGTTGGCGATGGCAAATTCGATAAATTCACGCTTGTAATCCTGCATGGCTATCCTCTTGGTGCGCAGCGTTGAAAGGGTCAGGGGCGCTATTGTAGCAGCGTGGCCGGGGCAGCGGTATGGGCTGTTTTGTCACAGCGGATCGGATAAGCTTTGCTTCACTTGGCAAATCATGAACAGACGATGCGAATCATTACTGCAAACTTGAACGGTATCCGTGCGGCGGCCAAAAAGGGTTTTTTCGAATGGATGGTTAAGCAGCGGCCCGATGTGGTGTGCGTGCAGGAGACCAAGGCGCAGGAGCACCAGCTTGAGGCCGAGCGTCACTATCCCGAGGGCTACCACGCCTATTTCTGTGATGCCGAGAGAAAGGGCTACAGCGGGGTGGCGATCTACTCGCGGGCCGAGCCGGACCGAGTGGTGCGCGGACTGGGCGAGGGCTTCGAGGATATGGATGCGGAGGGCCGCTACATCCAGGCCGATTTCGGCAAGCTGAGTGTGGCCTCCCTCTACCTGCCCTCCGGTTCATCGAAGGAGGAGCGCCAGCAGGTCAAGTTCAGTTTCATGGAGCGCTTCGAGACGCGCATGAAGAAGATGCGCCGTCAGCGCCGCGAGTTCATTCTGTGTGGCGACTGGAATATCGTGCACAAGGAGATCGACATCAGGAACTTCAAGTCCAACCAGAAAAACTCCGGCTGCCTGCCGGAGGAACGGGCATGGCTGGACAAGGTGTTCGGCCCCATGGGGTTTGTCGATGCCTTTCGCGTGGTGAACCAGGAGCCGGACCAGTACACCTGGTGGTCCAATCGCGGTCAGGCCTGGGCGAAGAACGTGGG
>JBFEUI010000096.1:0-10793 GCA_041547565.1 Thiohalomonadaceae bacterium | reverse complement strand
GAGACGTGAGACGTGAGACGTGAGACGTGAGACGTGAGACGTGAGACGTGAGACGTGAGACGTGAGACGTGAGACGTGAGACGTGAGACGTGAGACGTGAGACGTGAGACGTGAGACGTGAGACGTGAGACGTGACCAAAGCATATGGCCTGCTCGCAGCCCGTCAACCTTCCCGTTTAACGTTTCACGATTTACCTTTCACGGCACGAAACATAGGGCGGGCCGTGCCCGCCATCACGATTCTGCCACGGCGCCCATGGGGCGCCCTATATTCGTTTCACCTTTCACGCTTCACCTTTCACGTTTAACGCTTTCCTCTCCAGCCTCAACCTCACCCGCAGGCGCCGGTGCACCTCCTGCGGCAGGCTGTCCGGCAGCAATACCAGCGAGCGCGGCAGAACGCCGGCGCTCTGACCGAAATTGAGAATCACCACTGCCTCTGAGAGGTAGCTGTCGCCGCGCAGTACCAGCGGCGCGCTCTCGCCGCCCTGCTGCCAGGTCCACTGCCCCTTGCCGTCCCAAACCAGGGACAGCGGGCGGCCATTCAACTCCTGGCGTGAACGCCACAGCCAGAATAGGCTGACAGTCAGCGGCAACAGCATCGAGAGACGCAGAAACGGTTCTGCCGTGATGAGCAAAGTACTGGCAGCGGCAAGCAGGTAGGCCATGATGACGAACAGCCGCAGCAGTGGGGAGGCGACCGGTTCAAGCCTTAACGGCGCCGCGTATGCGTTCGATAACATCCACCATCTCCCCGTCCGTGGGTTGTTTGCGTGCCATCAGATACTCGAGCAGTTCCTGATCGGGCAGTGCCAACATGCGGTTGAAGCACGCCTTTTGCGCATCGTTCAATGCATCATAGCCACACTCGACAAAGCCCTGCAGCAGCAGGTCCAGCTCCAGCATGCCGCGACGGCAGCGCCAGTAGAGTTTCGACCGCTCCGTCATACCTGGTGTTTGAGCATCAGCTTTTTGATATTGGCGATGGCCCGGGTCGGATTGAGCCCCTTGGGGCAGACCTGCTGACAGTTCATGATGGTATGGCAACGGAACAGCTTGTACGGCCCATCCAGTTCATCCAGCCTCGAACTGGTTGCCTGGTCGCGACTGTCGGCGAGAAAGCGCCATGCCTGCAACAGGGCGGCCGGCCCGCGGAACTTGTCCGGATTCCACCAGAAGGAGGGACAGGCCATGGAACAACAGCCGCACAGAATGCACTCGTAGTAACCGTCCAGCCTGGCCCGCTCTTCGGGCGACTGTCGATGCTCCACCTCAGGCTCGGCCTCGTGGACCACGAGATAGGGTTTGACCGAGCGGTAGTGATGGAAGAACTGGCTCATGTCCACGATCAGATCCCGTATCACCGGCATGTCCGGCACCGGCCGCACCTCGACCGGCTGTTTCAGCTCAGCAAGCGGTGTAATACACCCCAGGCCATTGGTACCGTTGATATTCAACGCATCGGAACCGCATACCCCCTCGCCGCAGGAGTGGCGAAAACTCAACGACTCATCCTGCTCGGCCTTCAGGCGCAGCAGGGCATCGCGCAGCATCATCCCGGGCTGGATATCCGCCAGTTCGAAGGACTGCATGTACGGCGCACTGTCCTGTTCCGGATTGTAGCGATAGATGCGAAATTTCATAACATTCCAGATACAAGTAACAAGTGACAAGATACAAGCGCATTAATACAAGCCATACCTTGCGTCGAAAGCTCACCTTCCTTGTGACTTGTATCTTTTAACTTGTATCTATTCATTAATACACCCTCGGCTTCGGCGGAAAGCTCTCCACCGACATCGGTTTCATGCGCACCGGTTTGTAATCCAGGCGCCGCCCCTCACTGTAGAACAGCGAGTGCTTCAACCAGCGCTGATCGTCTCGCTCAGGATAGTCCACCCTGGAGTGGGCGCCCCGGCTCTCCTGGCGTGCCAATGCAGATGTGACGGTCGCCACCGCCAATTCCACCAGGTTCTCCAACTCCATCGCCTCAATACGCGCGGTATTGAACACCTTGCTGTGGTCCTTGAGCGTCACACCCGCCAGCCGCCGCTGAATCGCCAGCACCTTCTCCAGCCCCTCTGAAAGCACCTGTTGATCACGAAAAACGCCGCAGTACGCCTCCATGGTCTGCTGCAGTTCACCACGCAGCGCATCGACCGACTCACCCTCCCCTTTTCGGTCCCAACGGGCCAGATGTTCCAGTGCCTGATCGACACTCTGCTGGTTGAGGGGGCGGTGGAAGCGGTTCTCCTTGAGGTAGCCGATGATATGGTTGCCGGCGGCACGACCGAACACCACAATATCGAGCAGCGAGTTCCCGCCCAGGCGGTTGGCACCGTGGACCGAGACACAGGCACACTCGCCCGCGGCATAGAGCCCGGGTATCGCCTCCTCGCCCTGTCCCACCGGCACCACGACCTGACCGTGGCGGTTGGTGGGTATACCCCCCATGGTGTAATGGGCTGTTGGGTAGACGGGAATCGGCTCAAAGGCCGGATCAATATGCAGGAAGGTCTGCGTCATCTGGCGTATGCCCGGCAGGCGACCGGCGACCAGCGCCTCGCCCAGGTGATCGAGCTTGAGCAGCACGTGATCCCGGTTGTCCCCGCAGCCACGCCCCTCCTTCACTTCCGTATAGATGGCACGGCTGACCACATCGCGGCTGGCCAGGTCTCTGGCGTTGGGCGCATAACGTTCCATGAAGCGCTCGCCCTTGCTGTTGACCAGATATCCCCCCTCGCCCCGCGCCCCCTCGGTGATCAGCATGCCCTTGCCGGCAATGCCGGTGGGATGAAACTGAAAAAACTCCATGTCCTGCAGCGGGATGCCGGCGCGCAGCGCCATCGCCAGCCCATCACCGGTATTGATATGCGCATTGGTATTGGTACGGAACAGTTGCCCGGCCCCACCGGTGGCGAGCAGGGTCGACTTCGCCTCGATAAGCAGCGGCTGGCCTGTCTCCATCTCCAGGGCCAGCACACCGATAATATAGCCCTCCTCATCGCGAATCAGATCGACGGCGAAGTACTCATCGAAGAAGTGGGTCTTGGCGCGTATGTTCTGCTGATAGAGGCTATGGAGAATGGCGTGCCCGGTACGATCGGCCGCGGCACAGGTGCGCGCCGCCTGGGCACCACCGAAATCCTGGCTCTGGCCGCCGAAGGGGCGCTGGTAGATCTTGCCGTCCTCCAGCCGGGAGAACGGCACACCGGCATGCTCCAACTCCACCACCAGTTTCGAGGCGGCACGGCACATGTACTCGATGGCATCCTGATCACCGAGGTAGTCACTGCCCTTGATGGTGTCGTACATGTGCCAGTGCCAGTTGTCCGGCGACACGTTGGCCAGCGCGGCGTTGATGCCGCCCTGTGCCGCCACCGTGTGGGAGCGCGTGGGGAACACCTTGGAGACCACGGCCACTGTGGCCTCGGCCTGTGCCATCTGCAGCGCGGCCCTCAACCCGCCACCGCCGGCACCGATCACCAGAGTATCAAATCTGCGTTTGGCCAGGCTCATCGAATCATCACCATCAGCAACACCTTCAGCACCCATATTCCCAGGGCAATCAAGCCGCCTCCCAGCAGTGCCAGCAGGGTCAGCCTGAGTGCCGGCCAGCGACCGGCATAATCAAGAATGACATCCCTTATCCCCACCCACAGGTGGAGCATCAGGGAGATAAAAAACATCGCACTCGCCACACCGGACAGGGGGTGAGCCATCAACGCACGCCAGGAGGTAAAATCAAAGGTTTCCAGTGAGCACACGGCAACGGGCGCTGCCGCAAGAAATACCAGCATGTACACAGCGCTAAGACGCTGTACCAGCCAGGCCGACAGGCCACTCAGATTCCGGCTCATAACAGAACACCCGCCGTAATCAGAAACACCAGCAGATCGGCCGCAATGACCGACCATGCGGTTTTCACGGCAACGTGCTTCTCCATCCCCCACTCCAGATCCATCAACAGGAAACGAATACCGTTAAACAGGTGGTGTGCAAAGAGTACTAGCGCGGCGATGGCGAGCAGACGCATCGGCAATGCGGCACAGATGGCCACTGCCTGTGCAAAGCCCTGCTCGCTTTCAAGCGAAAGCTCCAGAACATATATAGACAGCGGCAACAGCAGAAACAGAATAACCCCGCTGATACGATGGCCAATGGAGCTGAGCGCCGGAACCGGCTGCCGAATTTGAAGCAGATTCAGGAATATTGGTCTTGTTTTTTCCCCCATCATGCCACTGATTGTAATAGAGGCGATAAACTTGTCCAGAGACAAACACACCCCATATTTAAGAGATATTCCAATGTGCAATCAGCTATTTTGTGAAGCGCATGCAATGTTATTCGATATCGACGGATGCTATGATTCAGCTGCATGCCCCATCCCCGGAGGGGGGCCGTTTTCCAGGCCTCGTGCATCAGTTTTAACAGGAGAAGGTAGATGATTTCCGACTGGCAACACTTCCTCGAACAGAACGGCGCGATTATCGAAGCTGGCCAGGTGACGCACTTCGGCAAGCCCGAGGCCGAGCTCGAAGCGGTCCAGGGTGAAGATATCATTGCCGATTTGTCCCACCTGGGCCTGATCAGGGCATCGGGTGAAGAGTGCCGTGATTTTTTACAGGGGCAGTTCAGTAATGATGTGCGTAACGTCGATGAAAACAACTGCCAGCTCAACAGTTACAACAGCCCTAAAGGCCGAATTATTGCCGCCTTCAGGCTGCTGCAGCGTGACAGCGACTTCTACCTGCAATTACCACGGGAGCGGCTCGAGCCGACGCTCAAACGGCTGCGCATGTTCGTATTGATGTCAAAGGTGGTGCTGGAGGATGCCAGTGACAGCCTGGTTTGTTTGGGTATTGCGGGCCCCAACGCCGAGAAGATCGTCGCGGACGCCACCGGTATCGATGCCCCCGCCCAGGTCGACGGTGTCACCCATGACGGCAGTGTCACGGTCCTGCGTCTGGCGGGCACCGTGCCGCGCTTCGAGATCATCGCGCCGCAACAGGATGCCCGCGACATCTGGAACAAGGCGGCGGCAGAAGGCCAACCCGCCGGTGTGGGCGTGTGGGAACTGCTCGAGATTCGCGCCGGACTACCCTCGATTTACACCGACACGGCGGAGAGCTTCGTCCCGCAAATGGTCAATCTGCACCTGATTAACGGGGTAAACTTCAAAAAAGGGTGCTACCCCGGCCAGGAAATTGTGGCTAGAATGCAGTATCTGGGCAAATTGAAGCGCCGTATGTACCTGGCCTCGGTAGACGTTGAGACACCGCCGCAACCGGGTGACAAGGTGTTTGCCGCCAATACCGAAAGCGGCCAGGGCGCGGGCAATGTGGTCAAGGCTGCCCGCAGCCCTGCCGGAGGATTTGAATTACTGGTCGTAGCGGATACCGCCACGCTAGAACAGCAGGCCCTGCACCTGGAGTCCGAGACAGGACCGGAGTTGAGGTTTGCAGAGCTGCCCTACAGGTTTGAAGACGCACAAACAGCATAGGTACCACGCATGTCAAAAGAGATCGCACAACAATTCCTGAAAGAACTGCTTGATGACCTGGAAAATAACCGTCTCGTGTTACCGACACTGCCGGAAGTGGCACTCAAGGTACGTGATGCGGTAGGCGATCCCGACACCTCACTGGCAGATATCGCAAAAATGATTGCCACCGATGCGGCATTGAGTGCACGCATCATCCAGGTGGCCAACAGCCCGCTGATGCGCGCCAGCAAAACCATCGACAACCTGGACATGGCCGTCAGCCGTCTGGGCATGTCCCTGATTCGCGACATGGTAACCAGCATGGTGATGGAACAGATGTTCCAGGCAACCTCCGATGTCACCGACAAGAAATTGCGTGATATCTGGGAGCACAGTACCGAGGTAGCAGCCATCAGTCACGCCCTCGCCGCCGCCTTTACCAAGCTCTCGCCAGAGCAGGCGATGCTGGCCGGTCTGGTCCACGACATTGGCGCCCTGCCCATTCTCACCAAGGCGGAGGACTTCCCCGAACTGCTGGACAACGAGGTGTTGCTGGATGCCATTATCCAGAAGCTCCATCCGCGCATCGGCGAAGCAATCCTCAAGGCCTGGAACTTCCCGGAAGAGCTGGTCAGCGTGGCTTCACAACACGAGGATATCACCCGCAACTCGGACACCACCGACTATGTTGACGTGGTCATTGTCGCCAATCTGCAGGCCCATACCGAACAGAACACCGACTGGGGTATCGTGCCGGCATTCGAAAAACTCGGCCTGAGCAGCGACATGAACATCATCGAAATGGAAGAGACTGCGGATAACATTCAGGCGACCCAGCAATTGCTGGCTGGCTAGCCACCTCTCCATCCCGCAGAAGGAAAAGGCCGGATGTGCACACCACACCCGGCCTTATTCATTACAACAGTTTGCTGGATATACCCTCTACTCCGGGCGCATGTGCGGGAACAGCAGCACATCACGAATAGAGGGGGCATCGGTGAACAGCATCACCAGCCGGTCGATGCCGATACCCTCGCCGGCGGTCGGCGGCATGCCGTGCTCCAGGGCAACGATATAGTCGGCATCGAAGTGCATCGCCTCTTCATCACCGGCATCCTTCTCCTCCACCTGCCTGCGGAAGCGCTCGGCCTGGTCCTCCGGATCGTTCAACTCCGAGAAGCCGTTGGCAATCTCCCGGCCGCCGACAAAAAACTCGAACCGGTCCGTGACAAACGGATCGTCGTCATTCAGACGTGCCAGCGGTGAGACCTCGGTCGGATAGGCAGTGATAAAGGTCGGCTCCTTGAGGCGGTGCTCAACCGTCTTCTCGAATATCTCGATCTGCACCTTGCCCAGCCCATAGCTCTGCTTGAGCGGGATCTCCAGGGCCTCGGCCACCTTGCGTGCCTCCTCCAGCGACTCCAGTTGCTCCGCCTTCAACTCGGGATTGAACTCCAGGATCGATTCCTTGACCGTCATGCGGCGGAAGGGCTTGCCGAAGTGATAGGTCTCCCCCTGATACTCGATGGTGGTGGTGCCCAGTACGTTTTGCGCCACCGTACGCAACATCTCCTCGGTCAGATCCATCAGGTCATGGTAGTCCGCATAGGCCTGATAGAACTCGATCATGGTGAACTCCGGATTGTGGCGCGTTGAAAGCCCCTCGTTGCGGAAGTTGCGGTTGATCTCGAATACGCGCTCAAAACCGCCAACCACCAGGCGCTTGAGATAGAGCTCCGGTGCGATACGCAGATACAGCTCCATATCCAGCGCATTGTGGAAGGTGACGAAGGGCTTGGCCGTGGCACCGCCGGGAATCGCCTGCATCATCGGCGTTTCCACCTCGAGAAATTCACGCTGCACCAGAAACTCACGAATATGGTGCACGATACTGGAGCGGATACGGAATGTATTGCGGGCGACATCGTTGACGATCAGGTCAAGATAGCGCTGGCGATAGCGCGACTCCTGATCGGCAAGACCATGGAAATTGTCGGGCAGGGGGCGCAGCGACTTGGTCAGCAACTGGATGTTATCGACCTTAACCGACAGTTCACCCTTGCCTGTCTTGAACATCACACCCTCGGCACCGACGATATCGCCCAGATCCCATTTTTTAAACTGCTCGTTATAGAGCCCCCCGGGCAGGGCATCGCGCTGTACATAGAGCTGGATGGTGCCTGACATATCCTTGATTTGGGCAAACGAGGCCTTGCCCATCACACGCTGCAACATCATGCGCCCGGCGACACTGACCCGCACGCCCTGCTCTTCCAGCTGCTCCTTGCTCATCTCGCCGTATTTGGCGTGCAGCTCACCCGCCATGACATTGCGCCGGAAATTGTTGGGAAAGGCGATGCCGTTTTCGCGCATTGCCGCAAGTTTGCTGCGGCGTTCCGCGATCAACTTGTGGTCATCCTGTGCCTGGGTCTGTTGTTCTTCACTCATCGAATTTCTCTGAATCAAATTTATAGCTTGCGCAAAGTTAACGGAATGCAGCAAAAACCCTTCGTGCTCTTTGCTGTGAAAAAAATCATTAAAGCCCGCTCTTGAGACTGGCCTCGATAAACTCATCGAGATCACCATCAAGTACCGCCTGGGTATTTCCGGTCTCCACACCGGTACGCAGATCCTTGATTCTGGATGAATCCAGTACATAGGAACGGATCTGTGAGCCCCAGCCGATATCGGACTTGGTCTCTTCCAGCGCCTGTTGGTCGGCACTGCGTTTTTGCATCTCCATCTCGTAAAGCTTGGCCTTGAGCTGCTTCATCGCCTGGTCCTTGTTCTTGTGCTGGGAACGGTCGTTCTGGCACTGAACCACGATACCGGAAGGATTGTGGGTAATACGCACCGCCGATTCAGTCCTGTTTACGTGCTGACCGCCGGCACCGGAGGCCCGGTAAACATCGATACGCAGATCCGCCGGATTGATATCAATCTCGATGGAGTCGTCGATCTCCGGCGAAACAAACACCGAGGCAAAGGAGGTATGACGGCGGTTGCCCGAATCAAAGGGCGATTTGCGCACCAGGCGGTGCACGCCAATCTCCGTGCGCAGCCAGCCGAAGGCGTACTCCCCCTCGTAACGTATCGTGGCACTCTTGATGCCGGCCACCTCGCCCTCGGAGACCTCCATCAGCTCAGTCTTGAACCCGTGGCGCTCGCCCCAGCGCAGATACATGCGCAGCAGCATGTTGGCCCAGTCCTGCGCCTCGGTGCCGCCCGAGCCGGCCTGGATATCCAGGTAGGCGTTGTTGGGGTCCATTTCGCCGGAGAACATGCGGCGGAATTCGAGCTTGGCCAGCTGTCGGTCCAGTTCCTCGAGATCGCCATTCACCGCCTCGACGGTCTCCGCATCGTCTTCCTCGGCTGCCATCGACACCAGTTCCGCCGAATCGGTCAGATTATCGTCAAGCGTCGAGATGGTCTCAACAACCTGCTCCAGGGCAGCACGCTCGCGCCCCAGTTCCTGGGCACGCTCCGGTTCATTCCACACCGCCGGATCTTCCAGCTCACGATTGACCTCTACCAGGCGTTCACGCTTGGTATCGTAGTCAAAGATACCCCCTCAGGGCATCGGTACGCCCTTGCATATCCTTGATTTTATTGAGAATCGGATTGATTTCTAACATATCGCTACTTGTCCGCCTGGGCCATAATCAAGCGCGTAATGATACTACAGACACCGCTGCGGTTAAAACCATAATCCCCGATAAGACTCATAAAATCAGAAACATAGCCTATGCTTCCTGTATACACGGTCGCTATTGGCGGGCATGGCATTGGGCCTTAGAATGAACTGCAACACAGCGCACATCACGCACGGTCAAAAAGAGTGAAAACAGAACGCAGAACCCCGGAAGCCTCGAAGCTGAGAAAACTGTTTGAAGAGCAGTGGCTGCGCCTCGGCCGTATCTTTTCCCAGACCGACGAGTACAGGCAGCAGAGCCCCGAAGAGCAGCAGTCGATACAGGTAGCCATCGAAAGCGTCATCAGAGGCACAGACAAAAGGCTGACGCTCGCCAAGGGCTATACAAAGCGCCTGCGCGAACGCGTCCACCTGCTGTGCAGCCACGTCAACCGGCTGGTGGCCGATATCCCCGAACCGGTCATCGTCAGAAAGGACGACTTCGGCAGCAACCCGTACCTGAACACTTTTTTCGTCAACAGCAACGAGATGATGGAGTTTTTCAGCTATAACCACGACGTCATCAAATTCAACGAAAGCCACAGTGCGGTACAGAGCCCGGACATCTACGCCCTGCTGTGCATGGTGAAATCGGAGAAGAAATCCTACGGCCCCGGTCTCAATGGCGACATGCTGGTACAGGATACGCCACGCACCAGCATCAATTTCGAGTCACACAACCTGTTCTCCCTGCACTCCACTGAAGAACAGGTCCGCTCATCGCTAAAGGAATGCCTGTTCAACAGTTATGTCAGCATGATTCGAAAGAAGATCGACGAGGAACTGAAACAGGAGTTCTTCAATCCGGAGTTCTACCTCGATGCCCTGTCCAAAATCCTGCAGGATGCCCAGCAACAGCTCAAAATTGAAAAAAACTCTGTCACACTCAATCGTATGGGGCTGGTCATTACTGAACAAAAGGATAAATCGGCAACCGAAGTGGAACTGCATGAGGTGGAACTGGATTGCACACCATTCAGGATAATACAGTTGGTCAGAATACCCAGAAACGAACTGTTGCCACCGAAAGATTTTCTGAGCGAAGCCAGCAGTCGATTGCAAATGTAGGCAGGGATATGTCACATGTGCAGGTTGGCTGTTCAAGTTCAGCGCATCCGCTTAGTTCAACAACATGAGCCAGGCTCCCACATATTACAGGTAACCACACTTCGGACACATATAGGGTAATGGCGTATTAACAGTGGCCTGTCATGATATTCCGGGATGGTGGGCAAGCAGTATAAGTCCACGGTAAAAAATCTGTATTTCTAATGTTTCCTCCTTGGCCAGACATTCATTAGCACCTCTGTACTGCTATACCAATCCAATCAATTACAACAACAAAACTGTGGTATTGTAGTGGGCGCGCATATCCAGAAAGCGCACCAGGAACAATGCTTGTAGCACTGTTCATTGCAGTTCGGCTTCCAATACTATTTTACGCCCGTGGCATTAAGAGAAACTCATGTTGCCAAAATGGTCCCTGTTCAGACGCTCCCCCTTGAGTACTCATGAATGGCTTTTCATCACAGCCATGCTGTTTGCCCTTTTGTTCGGAGCTATCCTGGTAGTCAAGGTCATCGAGAAACACTACCAGGTCATGGTTGAGAATTCCCT
>JBFEUI010000095.1:0-10807 GCA_041547565.1 Thiohalomonadaceae bacterium | reverse complement strand
GTTACATGGCCAATCTCGGCATTGCCGGGGCACTGTCAGGTCCGGGTGATGCGGTGTTCGAGGACCGCCTTAACCACGCCTCGCTGCTCGATGCCGGACTGCTCGCCCGTGCCCGGCTGGCCCGCTACAACCATGCCGATCCGGACTCCCTGCAATCACGCCTTGCCGGCAGCAAGGCCGAACGTAAGTTGGTACTCACCGACGGCGTGTTCAGCATGGACGGGGACATCGCACCGGTTGTCGAACTGGCGCAGGTGGCAACGGAACATAGAGCCTGGCTGATGGTGGACGATGCCCACGGCCTTGGCGTACTGGGTGAGCACGGGCGCGGCACACTGGAGCACTACAGCCTCGGCATCAACGAGGTGCCGATCCTGATGGGCACGCTGGGCAAGGCGCTGGGCAGTTTCGGCGCCTTCGTCGCCGGCAGCGAGGCGCTCATCGAGACCCTGATCCAGCAGGCGCGCAGCTACATCTACACCACCGCCCTGCCCGCCGCCCAGGCCGAAGTGACGCGCGAGAGCCTGCGGGTGATCGCCGACGAGCCGGACCGCCGTGAACACCTCAACGCCCTGATCGCCCGCTTCCGCAGCGCGGCCGCCGAGCTCGGCCTGCCGCTGATGGCCTCACCCACCGCCATCCAGCCGCTGCGGCTGGGCGAGCCGCAGCAGGCACTGGCGGCCAGCGACGCCCTGCTGGAACGGGGCTTTCTGATTAGCGCCATCCGCCCGCCCACGGTACCAGAGGGCTCATCGCGGCTGCGCATCACCCTGACCGCCGGCCACAGCGAGGAACAGGTGGACCGGCTGCTTGAGGCGCTGGACACGGTGATCAGCCGATGAGCATCCATATCGAAACCCACGGCAGCGGACCCGACCTGGTGCTGCTCCACGGCTGGGGCCTGCACGGCGGGCTGTGGCGGGGTGTCATGCCTGCACTGGCCGAACACCACCGCGTGCATGCCGTCGACCTGCCCGGCCACGGCCGCAGCCCGCTGCCGGCAAACGGCTTCACACTGGAGAATGTCGCCGCCACGGTGGCCGATGCCGTACCCGCCAACGCCGCCTGGGTCGGCTGGTCGCTCGGTGGCATGGTGGCCCTCGCCGCCGCCCTGGCGGGAGAACCCATAAGTAAACTGGTGCTGCTCGGCGCGCTGCCGCGCTTCACCCGGGACGAGGGATGGCCCGACGCCACGCCCCCCGAGGTGCTGGCCGGCTTTGCCGCGGATCTGGCCGACGACTACAAGACGACGCTGAACCGCTTTCTCGCCCTGCAGTGCCGCGGCTCGGAGCGGGCCCGCGAGGAGCTGCGCCTGCTGCGCGGTGAACTGTTCGCCCACGGCGAACCAGCACCCGAGGCGCTCAGCGGCGGACTGGCGATCCTGCAACAGACCGACCTGCGCCACCGGCTTGCCGAAATCAGGCAACCCTGCCTGCTGCTGCAGGGCGAGCGCGACACCCTGGCCCCGCTGGCCGCGGCCGAACAGGCCGCCGCAATGATCCCCGACAACAGACTACAGGTGATCAAGGGCGCCGGGCACGCGCCGTTCATCTCCCACCCCGACACGTTTGTTGCCGCACTGAGGGCCTTTATCGATGCGTGATCCGATCCGCCCCGACAAGCGCGGCATGCGCAGCGCCTTCGAGCAGTCGGTCGCGCGCTACGACGAGGTTGCGGTGCTGCAACGCGAGGTGGGCCACCGCCTGCTGGAGCGGCTGGAGCTGTTCACCGCAAAACCGCAACAGATCCTCGACATCGGCAGCGGCACCGGTTTCTGCAGCACCGCGCTGGCCAGCCACTACAGCAAGGCGCGCATCGTCGCGCTGGATCTCGCCCACGGCATGGTCAAACACAGCCGCACTCAGTTTCCGTTTATTAAACGCAAACTGCGCGGCCACGGTTTTGTCTGCGGCGACGCCGAGACCCTGCCCTTTGCCGACCAGAGCTTCGACATGCTGTTCTCCAACCTCACCCTGCAGTGGTGCGGCGACCTGCAGCAGACCTTCGCCGAGTTTCGGCGCGTGTTGAAACCGGGCGGCCTGCTGCTGTTCACCACCCTCGGGCCCGACACCCTGAAGGAGTTGCGCGAGAGCTGGCGCCAGGTCGACGGCGCGGTGCATGTGAATGAATTTATCGACATGCACGACATCGGCGACGCGCTGGTGCAGACAAAATTCGGCGATCCGGTGATGGACATGGAATACCTCACCCTGACCTATACTGACAGTCTCGACCTGATGCGCGACCTGAAGGTGCTCGGCGCCCACAACGTCAACCCCGGTCGCAGCAGCGGCCTGACCGGCAAGGGCCGGATCAAGGCGGTGCAGGCCGCCTACGAACAGTTTCGCAACGACGGCGTGCTGCCCGCCACCTACGAGGTGATCTACGGCCATGCCTGGCGGCCGGAACAGGACGTACAAATGACCAAAGGTGGCACCGTGCACATCCCCATCGACCAGCTTAAGTCATCTTCATGAAGCAAACCGGACGCTGGATGCACTTTCATTGTCACATGTTGGCGCCCACAGGGCGCCCTATAAATAATTTTATCCATAGGGCGGGCCGTGCCCGCCGTGCATCACTAGAGGGCGGTCTCAGGCCACCACTCAAGGAACTGAATAATGGCTAACGGACTTTTCATTACCGGCACCGACACGGGCGTGGGCAAAACCTGGATCAGCGCCGGCATCATGAGCCTGCTCAAGGCACAGGGCCAGAGCGTCATCGGCATGAAGCCGGTCGCCAGCGGCTGCGAGGTGACCGAACACGGTCTGCGCAACGAGGATGCGCTGATCCTGCAACAGCAAGGTTCCATCGACATCGACTACGTACAGATCAACCCCTACGCCTTCGCCCCGGCCATCGCCCCGCACATCGCCGCGCAACAGGCAGGCATCACAATCAATATTCAGGAAATTGAAAACAAATATCAGGAACTCACACAACAGGCCGAGTGGGTGATCGTCGAAGGGGTCGGCGGCTGGCAGGTGCCGCTGAACGACGACGAAACCGTCGCCGACCTGGCGGTCGCACTCGCGCTGCCGGTGATCCTGGTCGTCGGCATGCGCCTCGGCTGCATCAACCACGCCCTGCTCAGCGCCGCCGCCATCGAACGCTCTGGGCTGCAACTGGCCGGCTGGATCGCCAACCAGATCGACCCCGAGATGGCCGAACAGAAACAGAACCTGCTCAGCCTCCAGCAGCGCATCAACGCACCACTGCTCGGCAGCGTGCCCTACCAGCAGACGCTCGACGCCGAACACATCGCCGGCTGGCTCGATCTCTAACGCTCGTCGAGCGGACTGCGCACGGCACTACCACCGCGATTTAATACATGGGTAACCCCAAATATCAGACACTAAATATCCCTCCTTTTAACCACGGATAACTAGTATATTATCTAGTACATCAGCGTTATCTGTGATCTGACCCGGTATCCTATGTCTTCTGATTTTGTACTTGACATCGATCTGCGCCAGATGATTCTCGCCATCGAATCCGCGGTCTCACTGGTCGGCATGAACGACACCAACCACGGCAAGCGGGTCGGCTATATCGCCAGCCAGTTGGCGCACGCCCTCGGCTACAGCGAGCAGGACAAGCAGTTTTCATTTGATCTCGGCCTGCTGCACGACTGCGGCGTATCCACGGAGCAGATGCACAGCAACCTTGCCAACCACTTCGACTGGCATGATGCCCACATTCATTGTGAAATCGGTTTTCGCCTGTTAAAGGACTTTGCGCCCCTGTCGCAGTTTGCCACCCCTATCCTGCACCATCACACACCGTGGAACGAACTCGGTCTGCATGACATCAGCGCACAGGATGCGCGCATGGCGAACCTGATCTTCATCTCCGACCGCGTCGATGTCATGGCCGCACCGCATTACGGCAGCGATATCCTGCTTGCCAAGGACGAGATCGTAAAGTCGATTGCCGCTTATTCCGGTAGCTTTTTCGCCCCCGCGCTTGTCGATGCACTGCACTACGTTGATCAGTCGGAGGCATTCTGGATCGCCCTGGAGGATCGCCATATCACGCGCTACACCTTCGATATGGGACTGATTGAGAGCAACAATACACTCAGCCTGCCGCAACTCAAGCAGTTGTCGCTGATTATGTCCTACATCGTCGACCAGAAAAGCCCGTTTACCGCACAACACTCGGTCAGGGTTGCCGATCTGGCCAAATACCTTGCCGAGTGCCATGGCCTGCCCCCCGAACAGTGCGAGAAGGTGGAGATCGCAGGTCTGCTGCATGACCTGGGCAAGCTCCACATGCCAGACAATATCCTTGAAAAACCCGGTCCGCTCAATCCGGCTGAACGCTCCATCATGAACCAGCACAGCTATGAAACCTACGAGATCCTGCGCCACATCAAGGGGCTTGGCGAGTTGGCACAGTGGGCAGCCTTTCATCACGAGGGGCTAAACGGCGCCGGCTATCCGTTTCACCCCAAAGAACGCGAGCTGTGTATCGAGGCACGCATCATCGCAGTGGCCGACATCTTTCAGGCGCTGGTTCAGGTGCGCCCCTACCGCGACGGCATGGCGCTGGAGCAGGTGCTGGAGATCCTTGACGAAATGGTCGACTCGGGCAAGCTCGACAACGAGATTGTAAACCTGGTGCGGGAGCACGCCCAGCCATGCTTTGATATCGCTGGCGGCAATGACCCGCAACACAACCAAGCCTCCCTGGAGCTGTTTCCCGAACGCCCCGGAAGCCGCAACACCTGACACGCCACTTTTTAACATCCTTGTTGCAGTCGGCCCTGTGCAGGTAGCGGCCATGTTTATCGCGGTGCGTGTGCTAATTTTTACACTGTTCCTTTCTATTTCCTGCCTCTGGCCGTCACAACCATCGGGTGCAACACCATGGCACATAGCAGCACCAACATTCTTGAGCATCTCAGATTGCGCATAGACCGGGGTGAAAGGAAGGGTGCCATTTCAGCACTGCTCAACCTTATTCACGCAGGCACTGATGTGCCCGATGTCCACCGGCTTCTGGCCTATGGCTATCTCAAGGATGGCAAGAACGATGAGGCGCTTGGCCAGCTTAGACAGGCGCGCACACTCGGAAGCAGTGCCCAAACCGAGATCGACTTCGGGCGCATGCTGCGCACACACCAGTTCTTTGATGCGGCCCTGAGCTGCTTTCAGGCCGCAACGCAGCTCGAGTCCGAAAACCTCGATGCCCTGGCCCTCATCGCCATGACCTGTAACGATCTGGGTCGCTTTGAGGAGGCGGTTGTGAATGGACAGAGATGTCTGGAAACCGCTGACCGCGTGGCGTGCCGCCAGCCGGTAGCGCCTTTGCCATCGCCCCGTTCGGCCAAATTCGATGCCCGCAGCCCGGAACGGAATATTATTGCCTTCAGCCTGTTTGGTGTTGATCCCTATTACCATGAAAGCGCCATCGCCGTTGCGGCCATGGCACTGGCGATCTACCCGGAGTGGAAGTGCCGTTTCTACTGTGCGCCGGACGTGCCGCAACCGTGTCTGAACACGTTAAAGCGCCTGAATGCGCAAATCGGCGTGGTGTCAAAAGCCTCACAAAACTGGAGCGGGCTGTTCTGGCGCTTTCTCGCCTTCGATGATCCGAACGTAGATTTTGTCATGGTACGTGACGTGGATTCCCCCTTCACCATCCGCGAACGCCTGGCGGTCGAACAGTGGCTTGAATCGGGCTTCCCCTTTCATATCATGCGCGACCACCCCAATCACATGGAACCCATCATGGCGGGACTATGGGGCGGACGCACCGGTGTGTTACCACCGCTCGAACCGTTGATCAGGGCGTTTCTGAAAACAGCCAACACCCGCTTCGCCGATCAGCACTTCCTGCGCCTGCAGATCTGGCCACGCATCCGCAATATCACCCTGGCACACGACAGGTACTATTCGCTCAGGAACACCAGGCCGCCTCCCGCCCACCCCACCCAGGAGAGGGTTCCCATCGGTTTCGGCCTGCCACGTTTGCACCCTGCCCCTGCTACAGGCAACAATAGCCGCTGACACGCAGGTTGCAGGCGCCTGGGACACACAGTCGGCGATTTCACCGCTCCGCTCTTTGGGCGCCTTTTTCAGCACTTCATCGCCGATGTGACGGCACAAAGGGTAGAGGGATAATTCGATGAATCCGGATAGAAATAGAGAATTAATCGACACCAAGAAGCAAATTATCAAGATTCATATTTTGGCCGCACCCGGAGCGATCTTTCTGGGGCTCGGACTCTATGGCATGTTTGGCGCAAACGGCAACGCCTTCCACCCGCTGCTCGATGACCAGACCATCGTGGCGGCCCTGCTGCTTTCCGGTGTGGCCATCGAGATATGGCAGTTCCTCGCCCTTTTTCCTCTCTTGAAAAAACACGGGAAACTCGCGCGCGGGAAAAGCGCTTAATTCCTCTCGCATCACACTCTCGCCACCAAGGCGGTTAGAGATTCGTTCGCCCAGAGGGTGCTCGGCATCCAAGCGGCAAATGGATCACTAGCGTGCCGCCAGTCATACCATGCAGGGGCACGTGCGTGTTTTGCGCCCGCTCTTTGTGCTAAGCGTACTACTTCAATTTGTGACCTTTTTCACCATTCAAAGAAACGGTAGCAATACGCTGGTATGCGCCTTTCGGTTATACGCACCGATTTGGCTTATACTCGGAAAAGGCCCGCATTGGAACAGGTCATGTTGCGAAACAGGCGATCACGCTTTCCCGGTACCACCGGGGAGATCGCCTCCCAGGGAGTAGTGCAGATTGAAACCCATCATATCGAACATGGACCGAAAGCGGCCGCTGCGCTTTGCTCATTATCTGTTGGTCACAACCTTGCCATTGCTCCTGCTGACCGCTTCAGCAACACTCCTGCTTACCAACACAGCGAAGCTGGCACGCGTCACGGAACTGGAACTGGTGGGGGTCGACTACGCCCACCGGCTGCAAAAAACCATGCTCACCCTGCAGCGCATTCAGGGCCTTGTCGCGCTACATAGCGCGGAGTCTGCTTTGGCGCAGCAGCGACTTGTCGCCCTCAGCGCACAGCTGCGGGGCGAGATCACCGCTGTCCTCGACGACCCCGCTGGTCATCGCCTTGGCCTGCAGCAGACCGCACAGCGCTTTTACTCGCAGCTCGAGGACGATCTGCGGCGCATGCAGACACAGACCGCAGAGGCGATCGCCCAACGCCTGACCGATCACAGCAACACCCTGCGCGATCTCATCCTCCAGAGCGCCGAACACTCGCACCTGATCCTCGACCCCGAACTCGACACGTACTACCTGATGGACATGACCATCCACCGCATCCCCTCACTGGTGGAGACCCTGGGCCGTCTGCGCTCCAGGGGCAGCCGCATGCTGGCAGAGAACACCCTCGATGCTGGCACGGAAGGCGACATGCGGCGGCTCATCGCCGCGGTGTGGGTAGAACTGGAGCACATGAACCGCAACCTGCGCGTGACATTCAAGGGCAACCCGGACCTGCGCGGGGCCCTGGAGGGGCCGGGGGCCGAGGTCGTTTTTGCGGTCGAGGAACTGCTCACCTCAGTGGAAACGATAATCGTGCCCGATCGACCAACGCCGCTGCCGAGCGCCGTCTCCTACTACGACCGGGTCTCGTCCACCATCGAGATGTGCTGTACCCTCTGCGACCACGCACGGGTCGAGTTGAAGGCCCTGTTGCGCTCGCGTCATGAGCACCAGCGTCGCGACATGATCGTCGGTGCGACAAGCATTGGCATTGCCATCGCCCTGGTGGCACTGCTGTTCATCTCGCTCTACCGGCGCGAGAGCCGTATGCTGGCGCAAATCGGGGAACTGGCTGTCACCGACTCCCTCACCGGTGCGGCCAACCGCGCACGCTTCAACCACGACATCGAACTGGCCATGGAGCAGGCGCGGCGCCACTCGCGCCCCCTCGCCGTGCTCGCCCTGGACATCGACCACTTCAAGCAGATCAACGACACCTACGGCCACCACGTTGGTGATACGGCACTAAAGGCCCTGGTAGAGACCGTGGAGCACACCATCCGCCGCACGGACACCCTCTACCGCAGCGGCGGCGAGGAGTTTCACCTGCTGCTCCCCGAAACTACCCTTGAGGGGGCGCAGGAGCAGGCCGAGCGAGTGCGCCGGGCGGTGGCGGAGTGCGATTTCAAACCCGCCGGCCCCCTTAGCGTCAGCATCGGCGTCGCCACCTACCACCCGGAGGAGACCAACGACGATCTGTTGCGGCGAGCCGACGAGGCCCTCTACCGCGCCAAGGAGGGGGGGCGCAACCGGGTGTGCATCGCGGCGGGGGAAACGTGAGAGAAAAGAACTAGCGGAATCTTTTGCATTCAACCGGTCTTCCGGCGTTATCCGTGCCCTTGCGTTATGTTCCGCTGTGCATTACGCTTGCGCTGTAACATCCACGGCTGACTTCATATGACGCAACGCTATCGCCTGCACGGCCGGGTCTGGATCGAAGGACCCGAGGGCACCTTCCTCGGCTACGGCCGCGTGGTGCTGCTCGAGCGCATCCGCGAACACGGCTCCATCACGGCGGCGGCCCGCTCGATGGAGATGTCCTACCGTCATGCCTGGAAGCTGGTCGACTCGATGAACCGCCAGAGCCGATGCCCGGTGGTGGAGAAGAGCACCGGCGGCCGCGGCGGCGGCGGTGCCGTCCTCACTGAGGCGGGGGAGCGGGCGATTGCCTGCTTCTGGTCGGCCTACCGCGACTTCAAGGCGTTTATCGACGAACGCACGCAAAAACTCGATTTGAGCTGAATCGCCATGTGCCTGTTTCGTCGATCCCGATTCCCGTTACACCTTCTGCTACCGGCACTGTTGCTGGCGGCCGCGGGGCCGTCATACGCCGATGAGATCCGCATTGCGGTGGCGAGCAATTTTATCGAAGCCATCCGGCACATTGCCGAGCGCTTCGAGGCCTCCAGCTCCCACCGGGTGACGCTCATCCCCGGCTCGACCGGCAAACACTACGCCCAGATCAAACACGGTGCGCCGTTCGATCTGTTCTTTGCCGCCGACACCAGGCGCCCCCGCCTGCTGGAGGCCGAAGGTGATGCCGTCGCCGGCAGCCGCTTCACCTACGCACTGGGAAAACTGGTGTTGTGGAGTCCCGCACCCGGCTACGTGGATGAGGCGGGGAAGGTGTTGCAGCGCGGCGACTTCCGCCACCTGGCTCTGGCCAATCCGAAGCTCGCCCCCTACGGCATGGCGGCGCAGCAGGTGCTGCAGGCACAAGGGGTGTGGGCCTCGCTGCAGGGGCGCATGGTGCGGGGCGAGAACATCGGCCAGGCGTTTCAGTTTGTGCGGGCGGGCAATGCCGAGCTGGGCTTTGTCGCCTACTCGCAGCTCAAGCGCCCCGGGCAGGCCGTGAGCGGTTCTGTCTGGGACATCCCCGCCGCGCTCTACACCCCCATCGAGCAGCAGGCCGTGTTGCTGCGCGGCAGCCCCGAGGCGCGCGCGTTTCTCGCCTTTGTGCAGGGCAGTGAGGCGCGCTCGATCATTCTCGGCTTCGGCTACGGGGCACCGTGATGCCGGACGCTGCCGACCTGGGTGCATTGTGGATCACACTCAAGCTTGCCGGGCTGACCACCGTGATCCTGCTGCTGCTCGGCACCCCTCTCGCCTGGTGGCTGGCATGCACGCGCTGGCGCTTCAGGTATCTGCTGGAGGCGCTCATCGCCATGCCGCTGGTGCTGCCGCCGACGGTGCTTGGCTTCTACCTGCTGATCGCGCTGGGCCCGCACGGCCCGCTGGGGGGGCTGATGGTGTGGCTTGGCGGCCAGCCGCTGGCCTTCAGCTTCACCGGTCTGGTGATCGGCTCGGTGTTCTACTCCATGCCGTTTGTGGTGCAGCCGCTGCAAGGCGCCTTCAGTGCCATCGGTCCGCGCCCGCTGGAGGTGGCCGCGACGCTGCGCGCCTCTCCGCTGGACCGCTTTTTCACCGTCGCGGTACCACTGGCACGCCCCGGTTTTCTCACCGCCGCGGTGCTCGGCTTCGCCCACACCGTGGGGGAGTTCGGTGTGGTGCTGATGATCGGCGGCAACATCCCCGGCGAGACCCAGGTGCTCTCCATCGCCATCTACGACCATGTCGAGGCACTGGAGTACGGCCAGGCGCACTGGCTCTCCGGCGGCCTGCTGCTGCTCTCCTTCATACTGCTGCTCACAGTATACGCCCTGAACCGGCGCTTTGCGGTGGTGCAGCCGTGACGATTGCCGCACGCTTCAGGATTACACGGCGGGATTTCACGCTGGATGTGGAGATGGCACTGCCGGCCCGCGGCGTCACCGCGGTGTTCGGCCCCTCCGGCTGCGGCAAGACCACGTTGCTGCGGGCCATCGCCGGACTGGAGCGCTGCGATGACGGCTATATGCAGGTGGGCGACAGCCTGTGGCAGGACGCGGACACCTTCGTCCCGCCCCACCGTCGCCCGCTCGGCTACGTGTTTCAGGAAGCCAGCCTGTTCCCCCACCTGAACGTGCAGCGCAACCTGGAGTACGGCCTCAAGCGCATCACGGCGGGCGAGCGCCGGATCGCCCTCAACACCGCCATCGAGCTGCTGGGTATCGGCCACCTGCTGGCACGCAAACCCGCTCAGCTGTCCGGCGGCGAGCGCCAGCGGGTGGCGATCGCCCGCGCACTGGCGGTCAGCCCGCGGCTGCTGCTGATGGACGAGCCGCTGTCGGCGCTCGATCAGGCACACAAGCAGGCGATCATGCCCTACCTGGAATCGCTGCACGATGAGCTGGATATCCCGCTACTGTATGTCAGCCACTCACCGGACGAGGTGGCGCGCAT
>JBFEUI010000094.1:0-11127 GCA_041547565.1 Thiohalomonadaceae bacterium | reverse complement strand
TGTGGGCGCCTGTCATGTTTTAAAACGGCTATTATTGATCGTGAAGGGTGGGGCGTTGGTGGCGTGTATCTAACGCATGATGCAAGAACGTGTCGTCCTGTTCAGAAAATAACAATGAATACCGGGGTTAATAAAAGATGATCGCTGTAAAACGAATTGTGCTCGATGTGCTCAAACCGCACCACCCCAACGCACTCGAGTTCTCCTACAGCATTGCCGGGGTGGGTGCCGACTACCGGGTGCGTTTGACGGTGAACGAAGTGGACGAGAACACCGAAACACTGCAGATTGTCATCGAGGGAGCGGCTATCGATTTTGATGCGATCCTGGCGGCGATAAATGACATGGGCGGCTCGCTTCACAGCATTGATGAGGTTGAGGTGCAGAGCGAACCTGGTGAGTCATAGGGGATAGCGTTTGGTGAATGTGCTGCAACAGATCGGATTTTTGTTGCGCATTACACGCAGCAGCGGGATTGTTCGCCGTTATTTCGTGGTGAACGGCTTTGATGGTGCGCTCACCATGCTGGGCCTGATCCTCGGCTTTCTTGTCAGCGCAGCGGCAGACCTGACAGTGATTATCAGCGCCTGCCTGGGGGCGGCCATCGCCCTCGGTGTAAGTGGTGTGAGCAGCGCCTACGTGAGCGAACTGGCTGAACGGCGTCGCGCACTGAGCAAACTGGAGGCGGCCATGGTCACCGACCTGCAGGATAGCGCACACGGCGAGGCGGCCCGCTGGGTGCCGATGCTGGTGGCGCTGGTCAGTGGTGCGGCGCCAATGGGTATCTCGTTGCTGATCATCGCGCCGCTGTGGCTGGCGAACAACGGTGTGGCGCTGCCCCTGCCGCCACTTTATGCCGCGATCATCATCGCGCTGTTTATGATCTTTCTGCTGGGTGTCTTCCTCGGGCGGATTTCGGGCATTTCCTTGCTGCGCAGCGGCATGCAAACGCTGTTGGTGGCGCTGGTCACGGCCCTGTTGATATACCTGTTTGCCGGTGCATGATGGGACATCCCACGCAATGGTACAGCACGGCAATCGATGAGGCGCTACGCTATCTTGATACCTCGTCAACGGGTCTGGGTAGCGAGGAGGCGCAGCGGCGCCTTGGTGCGCACGGTCCCAATGCCATACCCGATACCCGCCAGCGTTCGTTGCCGGCCATTGTGTTGGGCCAGTTCAGCGACTTTATGATCCTTGTCCTGTTGGCGGCGGCGTTGATCTCGGGTTTTATCGGCGAGCCGCAGGACACCATTGCCATCCTCGTCATCGTCCTGCTCAATGCCATCATCGGAACGGTACAGGAATTCCGTGCCGAGCGCGCTGTGGCCGCACTGCGGGAAATGGCGGCGCCCGCGGCGCGGGTGATGCGCGACGGGGCGGTGGTTACACTCGGCGCCGCGGAACTGGTGCCGGGGGATGTGGTGGTGCTGGAGGCGGGAAACGTGGTGCCTGCCGATTTGCGGCTGTTGGAGGCGGAGGAGTTGCAGGCCGATGAGTCGGCCCTGACGGGTGAATCGCACCCCGTGGCCAAGGAGGCGGCGGAACTGGGTGAAGAGGAACTGCCGCTGGGTGAGCGTTATAACATCACCTACAAGAGCAGTCTGATCACGCGTGGCCGCGGCACGGCACTGGTTGTTGCTACCGGCCTTGATACCGAGATTGGCCGCATTGCACAGATGCTGCACGGTGAGACCCGGGTAAAGACGCCGCTGCAGCAACGGCTGGCCCGGTTTGGGCGCTACCTGGCCCTGGCGGTACTGGCGATCTGTGCCGTGGTCTTTGCCGCCGGGCTGCTACAGGGCCAACCGCTGCTGCTTATGTTTTTGACCGCGGTGAGTCTGGCCGTGGCGGCGATTCCCGAGGCCCTGCCTGCGGTGGTGACGATTTCACTGGCCTTCGGCGCACGCAAGCTGATCCGCCACAAAGCCCTGGTGAGGAATTTACCGGCGGTGGAGACCCTGGGTTCCGTCACCTACATCTGTTCCGACAAGACCGGCACCCTGACGCAGAATCGCATGACGGCGGAACTGTTTGTGGCAGGCGGGCAGAGGCTGGATGCACTCCCGGACAACAGTACCGGTGTGTGGCATGCGCTGGGCTCTGTTTTGGCCCTGAACAACGATGTTGCGCTGACAGACGGACAGCCGGTCGGTGAGCCGACAGAACTGGCACTGTACGAGGCCGCACGGCATTTCGGCTATGACAAGCATGCCATCGAGCAACAGATGCCGCGCATCGCGGCGATACCGTTTGACAGTGAACGCAAGGCGATGAGTACACTGCACCGCAGCGCGGAGGGGGTGGTGGTCTACATCAAGGGCGCACCGGAGCGGCTGCTGCCCCACTGCACCGGGGCAATGGAGGATGCGCACTTTTCCGCTGACAAGGTGCTGGCGCAGGCCGAACAACTGGCCGGACAAGGTTACCGGGTGCTGGCACTGGCGATGCGCAGCCTTGCCAACGAACCCGAGTCGCTCGAGCCGGATACAGTCGAGCGTGATCTGACCTTTCTCGGTCTGGTGGCGCTGATCGACCCGCCGCGCCCCGAGGTGCCGCAGGCTGTGGCCGACTGTCTTGCCGCGGGTATCACCCCGGTCATGATCACGGGCGATCATCCGGGCACCGCCCGGGCCATCGCCGAGCGGCTTGGCATTGTGCAAAATGCTGATGCGCTGCTCACCGGCAATGAACTGGCGGCCATGTCCGATGAGCAGTTCGCCCGGCAGGTCGAATCGATAAGGGTCTATGCCAGGGTCAGCCCGGAGCAGAAGCTGCGCATCGTCAAGGCGCTCCAGGCCAATGGTGAGTTTGTGGCCATGACCGGCGACGGCGTGAACGATGCACCGGCCCTGAAACGTGCGGGCATTGGTGTGGCCATGGGGCAGAAGGGCACCGATGTGGCACGTGAGGCAGCGGACATGGTGTTGCTCGATGATGATTTTGCCACCATTGTGCGGGCCATTCGGGCGGGGCGGCGTATCTTTGATAACATCCGCAAATTCATCAAGGATACGATGAGTTCGAACTCCGGTGAGATCTGGACGCTGTTTCTTGCGCCGTTTCTCGGTCTGCCCATTCCGCTGCTGCCGATCCATATCCTGTGGATCAACCTGGTTACCGACGGTCTACCCGGATTGGCCTTCACCGCGGAACCGGCCGAGCCGGGTATCATGCAGCGCAGGCCGCGCGCGCCACAGGAGAGTATCTTTGCCCACGGCATGTGGCAGCATATCATCTGGGTAGGGCTGTTTGTTGGTGGCATATCCATTGCCTCCCAGGCGTGGGCGATCGCCCGTGGCGTGGAGTACTGGCAAACGGTAGTGTTTACCGTGCTGACCGTCTCACAGCTGTTTCACTCGATGGCGGTGCGCAGTGAAACCGCCTCACTGTTTACCGTCGGCATTTTTTCAAATCTGTACATGCTCGGTGCGGTCCTGCTTACGGTGTTGCTGCAACTTGCGGTGATCTACCTGCCGGCGATGAATGCGATATTCCATACCCAGCCACTGCCACTGTATGACCTGGCAATCTGTATGCTGCTCTCGTCGCTGGTGTTGTTCGCGGTGGAAATCGAAAAATGGCTGGCTCGGCACGGGCTGATCTATCGTGAAGAGGATTGAAAGGCGTTTACCCGGCGGTGTGCCGTTCAGGGTACATGTCTCCTAGAACCACTTGCGCCATTTCAACAACAGCAGTTCTATTACGCCGACGAGCAGCAACAGCAGGCAGACGATCAGGAATGCGGTCGTGTTCTCTGCACCGGGTATACCGCCTACGTTGATTCCCAGCAGTCCGGTCACAAAACCGAGCGGCAGGAAAATCGTTGTGATTATCGTCAGCAGGTACATGCGCTTTTCGGTCTGTTCGGACAGGCGGTGTGACAGTTCCTCCTGTGTGACCGTGGCCCGGTCACGGGCAGAGTCCAGGTCCTCCAGGTAGCGGGTGGTGCGGTCTGCCACCTCCCTGAGCCAGGCCCGCTCCCTGGCCGTGAGCCACGCCGGTTCGGCATTGGACAGTCGTACCAGGGCCTCACGCTGCGGACTCAAGTAGCGACGAATGCGGATAATGGCACGCTTGGTGTCCGCCAGTTCGCTACGCAGCATCCTGGTTGTGCCGCTCATCACCTGCTCGGCCAGTTGGTCGGTGGCACCCTCCAGGTCCTCAATGATGTCTGACATGTGTATGACCATCAGATCGGCAATTTCGGCGATTAGATCCCCGGCATTCTCCGGTCCACGGCCCTTGGCAAACATTTTTTGTATGTCACCCTCAAAGGCGATACGTCGTTTGCGGCAGCTTATGATGCGCTGTTCGTTGGCGAGAATGCGTATCGCCACCATATCTTCCGGGTCTGCCCCGGGATTGAGGTTGACCCCGCGCAGGATGGCCAGCAGGTTGTCGTGCATCAGGGTATAGCGGGGACGTGTCTCATCGGCCAGTAGCGCTGCTGCCGACACCTCATCGAGCCCGCTCTCTTGTTCGACCCACTTAATAACGTGGGGGTGGGTGTAATCCAGGTGCAGCCACAGCGGTCCGTCAGCGGGTTTCCACTGGGCGATATCCTGCCATCCCATCGGTCGCCCCCCACCATGCCCGTCCAGCAGGTAGGCCATGATCAGTCCCTCAGCCATGAAGCGCTCCGTTTATGAGACAGGGTAGTAAGGTGTTCATGATGTTTTTCAGTTGCGTTGCCTACGGAGTTGTATGCTGATTACAAATCTAGCCCTGAATAGGCTGTTTGTCGTCAAAAACCTGTTGTAGGGTCCATAATGAAAGTTGAGATTTCGAGGTATGTTTGAATAGTGCGTGTGCAGGGGGCTCGACACATGATTGCACATCTAAATAAAGCGATGCTGATCATTGCATTGCTGTTGCCGGCCACGGCTGCGACGGCCCAGCTTGCACCCGATGAGGCCGCCCGCTACCGGCTTGTTGAGGCGCAGCAAACACTGTCGCAGCTGGAGGGGACACTGTCACAACCGATCGGCTCAAGCGAGATCGACCGCTTTTGGCAGCAGGTCAACCGGCTGAGAAAGGAGGCGATGCTGTGCGTCGAGGAGAACGCGTCGTTTCAGGAGAGAATAAACGGAGAACTGGCGCTGCTGGGTGAGGCGGTTGAGGGTGAGGGCAAGGCGATCGCTTTGGCCCGCAAGACACTGGAGCGGGACAGGCAGGCGGTCGAGCAACGCCTTGCCGGATGCCGCTTTGTCCTGCTGAAAAGCGAGGCTGTTCAGGAGC
Source organism: Thiohalomonadaceae bacterium (assembly GCA_041547565.1). GTDB lineage: Bacteria > Pseudomonadota > Gammaproteobacteria > Thiohalomonadales > Thiohalomonadaceae > JBFEUI01. The sequence continues at coordinate 5,886 of JBFEUI010000094.1, read as the reverse complement.
AGCTTGAAAAGCAACGTGCCGAACAGCAGGCCCGTACACTGTTAAGCCGCTCGCCCGATCTGTCCGCACTGTATACCGCAGCAGAAACCCGCAAACCCTGGTACCGGTGGTTCGTGTCGCTGTTAACGTGGGATGGTTATGGCTGGACGCATATTCACTCTCAGGGGCTGGTCACACTAGGGGTATTACTGCTGTTCGCATTGGGAACCGCCAGGGTGATAGGGAAACGTGCCTCGCTCTATATTGCCCGACACCCCGCCCCAGAAGGTACCGTCGCCGGAGATGCACTTGCCTTTGTGTGTGCCGTGAGGCGCTATCGCTATGCACTCATGATCACGGCATTCTGGACACTGTTCTGGGCCTATATCGCCTGGAAGGTGGGCACGTTGCTGCCGCTGGCGGTGATTGGTTTTTACCTGCTGTCATTTTATCTCTTTCTTACCGCCACCCGGACATTTATCAATCCCATTCCGCCCGCCGCGCATCACCTGCCGTTTACTGAAGCGGCGACGCGGCGTCTCGGCCGAGTCATGGCGCTGTGGGGTGGGGTGGCATGTGCCGGTGGCATTATGTCCCTGTTGCCCGCGTTTGCGAACCTGGGTGACTTTCAGGAGGCCCTGCTGCGATTTATCTTCGTGCTCATCTATGTCGTGGTGTTAATTGCACTGGTCTGGTCGCTGTCCTCGATCAGCGACCGCTACGCGCTGCGTTCCGCACGGTTTGCCATCACCCTTGTGTTGTTGGCGACGCTGCTTGCCGAGGCGATGGGGTATCGCAATCTCAGCATCTATTTGACTGTCGCGATTACACAGAGTTTTCTTCTCCTGCTGCTGGGCTGGCTGGTCTCCAGGTTGGCCGTCGATTTTTACGACAGCCTGGATGAGGGGCGCTATCCGTGGCAGCAGAAATTGCGTGCACTCACCGGCCTTTCACCGACAGAGCATGTGCCGGGACTGCTGTGGATGCGGCTGTTGACCACGATACTTATCTGGGGGGGATCGCCATTGCACTGCTCGGGGTATGGGAGGTGCCCTACTCGAAACGAATCGAGTTGCTCTCCTACCTGACTGACGGGGTTCAGATAGGCGAGATCAATATTGTTCCGGTGCGCATACTGGTTGCCCTGGCGCTGCTGAGCCTGATGCTGTCGATTATCACCTGGCTCAAGCGCCAGATGGAGGAGCACTGGCTGAAAAAGTCCCACATCGATGCGGGCGCGCGCAACGCCATTGTCTCGATCAGTGGGTACGTGACAGGCGCACTAGCCATCTTGATCGCGCTTGGCTTTGCCGGGGTGGACTTCAGCAACCTGGCTATCATCGCCGGTGCGCTCTCGGTGGGTATCGGTTTTGGCCTGCAGAATATCGTGAACAACTTTGTCTCCGGTCTGATACTGCTGTTTGAGAGGCCGATAAGAAAGGGCGACTGGATTGTAGTGGGAAGCACCGAAGGCTATGTGCAGGATATCAGTATTCGCTCCACCCAGATCAGGACCTTCGACCGGGCGGATGTCATCGTCCCGAATTCAGAACTGATTTCCGGCCAGGTTACAAACTGGATGCTGCACGATATGCGTGGCCGCGTCAGGGCGCCTGTCGGTGTGGCCTACGGCAGTGACGTGGAAAAGGTGCAACAGATACTGCTCGATATTGCGCACAATCATCCGCTTGCCATCCTGGATGGCAGTGTCAGCAAACCGAAAGCACTGTTTCTCGGCTTTGGCGACAGCTCCCTGGATTTTGAACTGCGTTTTCATATCAGGAATGTCGATGAGCGGTTGAATGTGCTCAGTCAGGTGAATGTCGCCATCGACCGGGCCTTCAGGGAACACGGCATCGAGATCCCGTTCCCGCAACGTGACCTGCATTTACGCACTATTTCAAAACCGGTTGACGAGGTTCTGGATATGAGGCGGGGGCATACTGATACTGAGGACTGATAAAGTGCTCATGGTTGTGGCTATGCCTGCTAACCCTCAGCTATAAAAAAGGCCACCGAATGGTGGCCTTTTCTGTTGTTGGGGCGGCGGGAATCGAACCCGTGAAATGGGATTGTGTGGGGGTATAAAGGGGTGGTGATATCAATAAGTTACATCGCTGTATGTTTCCCTGGTTATCCCCATTTGCCCCGAAAATTCATCCTTTGCTCACTGACTTGGTGGTAGATGAGAGCGCTAACTTAATAATCAAGTATATGGGGCTTTGGTCTAGGTCTATGAATCGTCTCCACTCCGTTAGAAATAGTAGAGCTATACAAGTTTTCGATCGACTCACACTAGGTGCAGGAGAGAGGATTAGAAATGACACAAGGTGATATTCTCGAACGCTTACAAATTGATCCTGGAACGCGAACATTCGGACAGTTACTACAAGAACGTGAGGGCGCAGTATACGAGATTCAGCGTTTGCGTTGGGAAAATGAACGCCTTCGAGTTTCCCGTCCCTCAGATACCGCATCACCTCAAAGTGCCCTGGAATTACCACATGCCAAAGCGCTAATTCTACTCAAAGATGTGTGCAATTACGTTTTGTGGGAAATGGCCGATGCCGCGTTGTGCTCGACACTCCCCAATAAAGGCGGAATTCCGTTCCCCAGTTTTAGGTGTCTGACAATTGACAGGCGTGTTGGTTACGATGTTTGCAATCAATCTCGTCCTATGCCCAGTTTTTTCATTTTCTCCCAAAGATTCTTACGGCTAATACCGAGTTCCAGTGCTGTTTCGTTGATCTGGAAATCATGGCGGCGTAGGGAGTCAAGAATGAGCTGGTGTTCGTAGCGTATAACGCGGTCACGTAGGTCCCCGCCACTCTCATCAGGGTGCTCGACCGTATCGCTGAGAATTGCGGAAGCACCGATGCCGGGCTCAGGTGCGAGAATACTGGCGCGCTCGATGCTGTGATGAAGTTCCCGCAGGTTGCCAGGCCAATCGTATTGCAGCAGTTGCTGTTCGGCGGAGGGTAGCAGGTAACGTTCACTGTCGGTATCGATCTCGTTAAGGAAAAGTCGGGTGAACCAGAGGATATCCTCGCGCCGCTCACGCAGGGGCGGGATATGCACATGGACCACATTGATGCGGTAGTAGAGGTCTTCGCGGAAGCTTCCTTCCGCAACCATCTGTTTCAGGTCGCGGTGGGTAGCACAAACGAGGCGAAGGTCGAGGCGTACGGGGGTTTCGCCGCCGACACGCACAACTTGGCGTTCCTGGATCACCCGCAGCAAGCGCACCTGCATGTTGGGAGGCATGTCGCCGATCTCATCGAGAAACAGGGTGCCGCCATTGGCCTGCTCGAATACCCCACGCCGGGTGCGCACGGCTCCGGTGAAGGCCCCTTTCTCCGAACCGAACAGTTCGGCTTCCATCAAGCCCTCCGGAATGGCACCGCAGTTGACGGCGATAAACGGTTTGTCGCTATCGCCGAAGGCGCAGTGATGAAGGAAGCGTGCAGCGTGTTCCTTGCCGACGCCGGACTCACCGGTAATCAACACTGTGGCATCGTGTCCTGAGACCCTGCACAGGGTCTGCTCAAGCTCACGCATGCCAGAGGAGATACCAAGGACTGGCTGTTTGTTGTCGTTGTTTGATGGCTGGTGTCGGCAGACAGAGCGTACCTTTTCCACCAAGGTGTCGAGGTCGAAGGGTTTGGTGACGTAGTCCGCCGCCCCCTTCTTCAGCAGTTCGACCGCATCAGCGATACTGCCGAAACCGGTGATAAATATGGTGGGGGGAAGGGAACGCCCCTCCGCTTGGAGTTGTTCGAACAATTCGGCACCGCTCATGTCAGGCAGGCGGATATCGCTGATTACAACTGCATAGTCCACGTTGCCGATATGCGGATGCGCGGCCAGCGCGCTCTTGTACCAGTCGCAGTGAAAGCCTTCCAGCTCAAAGCGGTAGCTGAGCGATTCACCCATGATCGGATCATCTTCGATAAGGCAGAGATTCAGGGACATTGCAGTACTCATGACGGTAACGGGATGGTTGCGGTAAAACGGGTTTCATCGTTCTCACTCTGGGCTTCGATGGTACCACCGAGTTGGGTAACTATCTGGTAGCAAACCCACAGGCCGAGGCCATTACCATCGGCACGGTAGTGCACGAAAGGTTCGAAAAGGTGAGACAACTGCTTGTCAGGGATGGGTGAGCCGCTGTTGCTGATGTTGAGCACAAGCTGTCGACTTTCACTGACGACACTGCATGAGACCAATCCCTGTGCTGGCACCTCTTTGACAGCGTTCAGAAGCAGGTTGATAAGAATCTGCCGGATCAGGGAGGCAGAGAGTGGCACAGTATCGATTTTTACATCCCATTTGAGTCGGGCCTGCTGCCGCTGGATGTCGGGGGTGATGAGGGTTCGGATATCGTCCATGTCATCGGGACCGAAGTCCCAGCTGCTCTGGCGCGCTTCCACTAACAGTGCGGAAACCGTGTCCTTAATCTGCAGCAAACCCCGTTCCAGCAGCGACAGGGTCTTGTCAGTCATCGCGTCGTTATGGCCGTATCGCTTTTGGGTATTAATGGCATTGAGCATGCCGCCGAGCGGATTGTTGATCTCGTGCGCGATGGAGGCGGTCAGTTGGCCTACTGCGGCGAGCCGCTCAGTGGCGATCACTTGCTGCTCGAGTTCCTGTTTGATCTGTAACTCATGCAACATCTCCTTGAATCGTGTACCGACCTGGCCGATTTCGTCCTTTGACTCATACAGTTCGCAATGCAGGCTGCCGGGCGATACATGGCCGATACGGCCAAGGCATCCCGCCAGCTTGACCAGTGGCTCTGCAAGGCGCGTTCCCCAATACCAGCTCAGCGGCAACAGGGCTCCCAGCACAATGAGCGTGGCGAAGGCGGCACGCCCTGCGAAACGAGCGAAACGGGGTGTGAAGCCCTCACGCGGATAGCTGATTACCAGTGTGCCAAGACGGACCTTGTCGGAGATAATTGGCGTGGTGACATAGAGGTGCTCGGTACGTGGCAGATCCAACACTTGAGAGGTACTAGCGCTGTTTTCCCTCAGGCGCTGCTCCAGTAATGCATATTCTTGCCCGCCGGCCGAAACGGGAGAGTGCATCTGAAATCGTCTGGGATCGGAGGCCACATAGACCTGGAAGTCTTTGTCTATGATCAGGATGTTCTGTGCTGGCAGTGAGGAGTGGGGGGCGAGTGCCGCCGAGTTGAAAGGTGTCCGAATGATCTCATAGGCATGCCAGACATCCTCCTTGAGCATGGCTGGAACCAGGGTGTGCGCCATAACACCAGCCAGCCCTTCTGCATTGGCCAACAAATCCTGCTTCAGATCATCATAGGCGCGGAAGATGAGTGCAGCGGTAATGGCGAAGGAGGTGATCAGGATCAATACAGTGCCCCTGAGGGGGATCTTGTAGCGGAAACTCAGGTCACGGAACATGTCTGACCTCTCTGATGACGCGATCCATCTCTGCTATCTTTTTGTATGCGTTCGGATCGCCGGTGGCAAATCCGTCGAGGTTCAGGCGATCGAGCAATGAAGCGGCGGCCGAATCACTGCCCATGCTGATCAGTACATCACGCATGCGCTTGTTCAAGGCTGGTGAGACCGCGGTGCTGGCGACGACAGGTGGGAAGCCGTACTCTTCGGAACGAACTACCACCCGGGTGCGTCTGGTGATCTCTGGGTTGAACCGCTCCATGCTTTCCCAGATATAGCCATCCACATAGGCACCGTCCGCCAACCCGACACTCACAGCCTCGATCGCGTTGCGATGACCACTGGTGAAAAAGGACTTGCGGAAGAAGGTCTCCGGATCGAGACCCTGGCGCACCAACTCGTAACGAGGAACAAGAAAACCGGAGTTGGAGTCCGGGTCGGCATAGGCGAAGATGCGCCCGCGCAGGTCGGTGAGGCGGGAGGT
>JBFEUI010000093.1:0-11525 GCA_041547565.1 Thiohalomonadaceae bacterium | reverse complement strand
CAGGTCAATGTCACGTGCCGTCGCCAGTTCGGTGAGGTGCTTTTGCGCCTGATAGAGATTCCAGGCGGAGGCGAGGATGCCGCCGTCCTTGCACGAGTCGGAGTAGCCCAGCATCACCTCCTGGGTATTGCCGGAGGCCTTGAGCAACTCGGCATAGGTGTCATTATTGAGCAGGGTGGTCATCACCGGCTCGATGTGCTCGAGGTCTTCAATGGTCTCGAACAGCGGCGAGATCTGGATATCACAGAACCAGCCGTAACCGCGCTGACCGGCCAGCCCGGCCTGGCGCGCCAGCAGCATCACCTCCATCACGTGGCTGGCGGCATGGGTCATGGAGATGACATAACAGCCGAAGGCGCGTGCGCTGACCTCGCGGCGCATCTCAGCCATGACATTGAACACGCGCACCGTCTCGGCGCTCTCCCTGCTCAGTGCCTCCATGTCGATCTTCAGAGCCTCGGGACGGCCGATGAGTTCGGCCAGTGTCGTCAGGCGCTCTTCCTCGCTAAGGGCATGGTAATCGATACCCTCGTGCTGCTGGGCGAGGATCTCGGCCACGGTCTCGGTGTGGCGCGTAGACTCCTGGCGAATATCAAGACGCACCAGGAAGAAGCCGAAGGTCTCCACCAGGTGGATCAGGTCCTGCAGTGCCTCATCGGCGATGATGGCATCGCCATGGCTGATGAGCGAATCACGGATCAACTGCAGATCGTCCATGAACTCCTGCTCGTCACGGTAGGCCTGCTCGGAGAAACCGTCTTCGCGTCCGTCAAGGCGGGCCTCGACGTTCTCCAGGGCAAGGCGCATGCGGTAGCGCATCAGGTAGAGCTTGCGGCGATAAGGCTCGGTGTGGAAGCGGTGTGCCTTGTCCTGGAACGGCTCGGGCAGGTTGACCTCGTCCTCGGCCAGGCGCTCAAGGAAGGCTGCGCTCGGTTGGGACATCTCGTAGGAGTGGGTGAGGATGTGGCTGAGCTTGGTGATCTGGCGCAGGTACTCGCGCAGTACTTCACGCTGGTGCATGCGCACCGCCATGACCGTGGTCTCTGCGGTGACAAAGGGATTGCCGTCACGGTCACCGCCAATCCAGGAGCCGAATTTGAGGAAGTTGGGTACCTTGACCTGCTCCGCCTCTTCGCCATATATGCGGCGCAACGCCTTGCGCATATTGCGGTAGACCTCCGGTACGGCCTGGAACAGGCTGGTGCGGTAGTAGAACAGGCCGTTTTTAATCTCATCGCGCACGTCAGGCTTGACGGCACGCACCTCATCGGTCTTCCACAGGATCTGTATCTCGGTCTCCAACTGATGGGTGATGATGCCGCGCTCCTCACGACCCAGGCGCAGGTCATTGAGCTGCTCGCTGAGCAGGAAGATGCGGCGCAGGTTCTCCATCACGGTGCGGCGCTTGGCCTCCGTGGGGTGGGCGGTGAACACCGGCATGTAGGCCAGCCGGTCGAGCACGCCCTGGATTTTGTCGATACCGACTCCCTGGGCGTGGTAGTCGCGCAGCACGGAGTCGAAGGAACCTACCCACAGGGGGCCGCCGGCCCGCACCTGGCGGCGGCGTTCCCGGTGCTGGAAGGCCTCTTCAGCGATATTGGCCAGGCTGAAATAGAGGCTGAATGCCCGCACCACGTGGGTGAGGGTATCGGCATCGAGGTTCTCGATTAGACTGGCCAGTTTACGGCGCTTTTTGGGGTTGTCCGCCTTGTGCAGGCTGATGTAGCCCTTGCGCAGGGTTTCGACCGCATCGAGGACATCCTTGCCGGCCTGCGCCTCAAGCACATTGCCCAGCAGGTTGCCGAAGAGCCTGACGCGCGCACGTAATTGTTTATCGCTATTTCCTGACATAATTCGCTATCTGTGTCCGTGCAAAATCGCACAAAGCCTACCATTATAACAGAACTGCAATTTGCTCGTCCCGGCGCTAGTGTACTGCCGAGACGGTCCGGTGGTTAGTTGGTTTTAACAGAGATTAGCCCGTAACAATCTGTTGGTATAGCTTGAGGTAGTGACGGGCGCTGGACTCCCAGCTGAAGTCCTGCGTCATGCCTGTGACCATCAGCTGGCGCCACAGGCGCGGGCGCGGGTAGAGTTTCAGGGCACGGTTGAGCGCCCACAGCAGGCCTTCGGTTGTGGCATGTTCAAAGCAAAAGCCGGTGGCCGTTTTTGCCTTGCGTGCCTGGTCGCTGACATCGACCACGGTATCGGCCAGGCCGCCGGTGTTGCGCACCACCGGTACCGTGCCATAGCGCAGACTGTAGATCTGGTTCAGGCCGCAGGGTTCGAAACGCGATGGCATCAGGAAAATATCGCTGCCTGCCTCGACCTGGTGGGCCAGGGCTTCGTTGTAGCCGATGTGGACACCCATGTTGTCCGGGTAGTGGCTGGCCAGTTCGGTGAAGGCCTGTTCATAGTGGGGGGCACCGCTACCGAGAATGACGCACTGGACCGACTGGCGCAGTATCTGCGGCAGCGCCTCGAGAATAAGGTCGATGCCCTTCTGATCCACCATCCTGCCGACAAAGGCCACAAGCGGTATCTCATCCCGCTGGGGCAGGCGCATCTCCTTTTGCAATGCCCGCTTGTTCAGCCGCTTGTTTTTCAGTGAACGCGTATCGTATTCACAGGCGATGAACTCGTCATGCCGCGGATCCCACAGCTGGTAGTCCACACCGTTGAGAATGCCGCTCAGGACACCGGCCCGGTGGTTGAGCAGGCCCTCCAGACCATAGCCGTACTCGGGCTGCTTGATCTCCTCGGCATAGGTGGGGCTGACCGTGGTGATGCGATCGGCGTAGACCAGTCCACCCTTGATAAAAGAGAACTGGCCGTGAAACTCCATGGCATGCATGCCCCAGAAACTGTGCGGCAGGTGCAGTGCCTGAAAGGTCTGGAACGAAAACAGACCCTGGTAGGCCAGGTTGTGGATGGTAAAGACCGTTGCCGGACGCCTTGCCTCCAGTTGCAGCAACGCGGGAATCAGTCCGGTCTGCCAGTCGTTGCAGTGGACTGCATCGGCCTGCCAGCCCGGCACGGCGCGGCCCGTGGCCAGTTCAACACAGGCGCGTGCAAACAGGGTGAAGCGTTGGGCATTGTCGTCCCAGTCGCGACCGTCCGGGCCCTGGTAGGGGCCGCCGTCGCGATCAAACATGGAGGGGGCGTCGACCAGCCAGAGCGGAACACGGGTGCCGGGAAATTGCCCGCGAAGCAGCCTGATAGGCTCGAAATCACCAGGCAGGCGCAGCTCTGCCTCTGTCTCCAGAGGCTCGAGGTGGGAAAGCACCTGGCGGTAGGCCGGCAGGATAATATGGACCTCCTGCCCCATCTGTTGCAGCGCCTGGGGCAGACTGGCGCTGACATCGGCCAGACCGCCGGTCTTGATCAGGGGGTGGGCTTCACTGCTGGCAAATAAAACTCTTTTCATATGACCGTTGTCAGTTGATGTTATTTCCCGGGCTTAATGGCTACAGTTTATTTGATACACACAAGATGGCTACTGGAGGCATTCTAATCCATGCGTATAGCAATTGCTGGTCTGGGCAAAATGGGCGGAAACATGGCCCGTCGTCTCTGCCGCCGGGGCATTGAGGTGGTGGGTTTCAACCGATCGCCCGAGGTAACGGAGCAGTTGGCCAGGGAGGATGGGGTGTTAAAGGCCGTGTCGCTGGTCGATGCGGTCAATCAGCTTTCCTCTCCCCGGCTAGTCTGGCTGATGTTACCAGACGGCTCGCCGACCGAACAGGCGATAGCGGACGTGAGTGCGCTGCTGGAGGAGGGGGATATTGTCGTCGATGGCGGTAACTCCAACTTCAACGACTCGATGCGCCGTGCCGGGGATTTGGAGCGCAAGGGGATAGGCTTTATCGATGTCGGGACATCGGGTGGCATCTGGGGGCTGGAGAACGGTTACTGCCTGATGGTCGGTGGCCGGAAGGAAGATGTCGCGATCCTCGAGCCCGTACTCAGGGCACTGGCACCAGCAGAGGAGCGGGGATGGGCGCATGTGGGGCCCAGCGGTGCAGGCCACTTTACCAAGATGGTACACAATGGCATTGAATACGGCATGATGCAGGCCTTCGCCGAGGGCTTTGACCTGATGCGCTCGAAGAGTGAATTCAATCTCGATCTGGCCGAGGTGGCCGAGCTGTGGCGGCACGGCTCGGTGGTGCGCAGCTGGTTGCTGGACCTGACCGCCGGTGCGCTGCAGCGCGACCAGTCTCTGGCCGACATCGCGCCCATCGTACCCGACTCGGGTGAGGGGCGCTGGACCGCCATCGAGGGGATCAATCAGGGGGTGGCGCTGCCGGTGATCTCGCTGGCCCTGCAGATGCGCTTTTCCAGCCAGGATATCGACGGCTACCAGTCGCGGCTGCTGTCGATGATGCGCAACGCCTTTGGCGGTCATGCAGTGAAAAAAAGCTAGCACAGGAGCCTGTTTGCCATGATCGACCCCTGCACCTTTGTCATCTTCGGTGCCACCGGAAACCTGGCGCGCAATAAACTGTTGCCGGCGCTCTATCACCTGGAGCAGGCCGGGCGCCTGCCGGAAAAGATGGCGATCCTCGGTTTCGGCCGACGGGCATGGAGTGATGCACAGTGGCGTGAACAGGTGGAGGCGCTGCTGCAGCCCAAGGCGCGCCAGGGGCTTGATGCCGAGGTGTTTCGCCGCTTTTGTGCCAGGCTGCATTTCTTTCAGGGCGACCTGTCGGATATCGACGCCTACCGGCGTCTGAAACGGCAGTTGTCCGACGACGCTGCACTGCCGCGCAACCTGGTGTTCTACATGGCGATCCGTCCTGCCGAGTTCGGCGCGGTGAGCGACAACCTGGCGCAAAGCGGACTCAATAGTGAAGAGAACGGCTGGCGCCGCCTGGTGATCGAAAAACCCTTCGGCTACGACCTGGAGAGTGCGCACATGCTGGAGGAGCGCCTGCACCGCCACTATCGGGAGGAGCAGCTGTTTCGCATCGACCACTACCTGGGCAAGGGCACGGTGCAGAACGTGCTGGTGTTTCGCTTCGCCAACCTGATGCTTGAACCGCTGTGGAACCGCAACTACATCGACCACGTGCAGATCACCCACGCCGAGTCGGGCGGCATTGAGAAACGTGCCGACTACTATGACGGTGCGGGCGCGCTGCGCGATATGCTGCAAAGCCACCTGTTGCAGATGCTCACCCTGGTGGCGATGGAGCCACCGGCGCGCCTGGATGACGAGTCGCTGCGCGATGAGAAGGTCAAGGTGCTCAAGTCGATCCGCCCCATCACGCCCAATGCGGTGCACGCCCATGCCTTTCGGGCCCAGTACAAGGGCGGTGACATGAGTGGCGCGAAGGTGGCCGGCTATCTGGAGGAGGCGGGGGTTCCGCCTAACAGCACCACCGAAACCTACGCTGCACTCAAGCTCTACATCGACAACTGGCGCTGGCGCAACGTGCCGTTCTATATCCGCACCGGCAAGCGCATGGCGCGCAACACCTCGATGATCGCCATCCGTTTCAAGCATCCGCCGCAGCAGCTGTTCAGTGAGACACAGCTGGAGAAAATCCGCCCCAACTGGCTGGTGCTCGGCATCCAGCCCAATGAGTGCATTCGCGCCGAGCTGCAGGTGAAGGTGCCGGGGCTGGAGATGAAAACCCACACCATGAGCCTCGATGCCAGTACCTGCGGCGTGCCGCGACAACAGCTCGATGCCTACGAGGCCCTGCTGCTCGATGTGATCGAGGATGACCACTCGCTGTTCCTGCGCTACGACGAGGTGAACTGGGCGTGGCGCGTGGTCGACCCGATCCTCAAGGTCTGGTCAATGGAACGTGACTTCATTCATACTTACCCCGCCGGCAGCTGGGGACCGGAAGGCTCCAATCGCCTGTTCGACCGCGAGGATCAGTACTGGCGCAACAGCCTGGAGCTGGAGGACGGCAGCTGACGCACACCACCCCCGAGAGACAGACTAAAGGACGGTCCATGACAAAACTGACCGACACGGCGGCCTGGGGAAAATTGCAGGCCCACTACCGTGAAATTGCGCCATTGCATATGCGCGAGCTGTTCGCGCAGGACAGCGGGCGCTTTGCTGCCTTTTCCCGACGGTTTGAAGACATCCTGCTCGATTTCTCCAAACAGCGTATCACTGCGCATACCCTCGAACTGTTGTTCGAACTGGCCGACGAGATGGAGCTGGACCGCTGGCGCGAGCGCATGTTCCAGGGTGAACCCATCAACTTCACCGAGGAGCGGGCGGTACTGCACACGGCGCTGCGCAATCGTAGTAATACACCGGTGATGGTCGATGGCGAGGATGTGATGCCGGCGGTCAACCGCGTGCTGGCGCACATGGCCGAGTTCGCCGGACGGGTGCGCTCCGGTGCCTGGACGGGGCATACCGGCAAGGCCATCACCGACATCGTCAATATCGGCATCGGTGGTTCCGATTTGGGGCCGCTGATGGTGACCGAGGCGCTCAAACCCTACAGCCGCCAGGGGCCGACCGCCCACTTCGTCTCGAATGTGGACGGCACCCATATCGCCGAGGTGCTGCGCAAGGTCGATGCGGAGACGACGTTGTTTATCGTCGCCTCCAAGACCTTCACCACCCAGGAGACGCTGACCAATGCACACACCGCCCGCAACTGGCTGATCGAAAAGCTGGGTGACGAGGCGGCGGTAGCGCGCCACTTTATTGCCATCTCCACCAATGCCGAGGGGGTGAGCGCCTTCGGTATCGACACCGCCAATATGTTCGAGTTCTGGGACTGGGTCGGCGGACGCTACTCGCTCTGGTCGGCCATCGGGCTGCCCATCGTGCTGGCGCTGGGTAGGGAGAACTTCGAGCAGCTGCTTGCCGGCGCCCATGCCATGGACAACCATTTCCGCAGCGCACCGCACGAGCAGAACCTGCCGGTGATCATGGGCATGCTGGGCGTCTGGTACAGCACCTTCTTCGGTGCCGAGAGCCATGCCATACTGCCTTATGACCAGTATCTGCACCGCTTTCCCGCCTATTTCCAGCAAGGGGACATGGAGAGCAACGGCAAGCGTATCGACCGCGACGGCAATACGGTCGACTATCCTACCGGCCCGATTATCTGGGGGGAGCCGGGCACCAACGGCCAGCACGCCTTCTATCAGCTGATCCACCAGGGCACCCGGTTGATTCCGTGCGATTTTCTCGCCCCCGTCCACAGCCAGAATCCCCTTGGCGACCACCATGCCAAGTTGCTGGCCAACTGCTTTGCCCAGACCGAGGCGATGATGCGCGGCAAGAACGAGCAGGAGGCACGGGCCGAGCTGGAGCAGGCCGGCTACAGCGGTGAGCGACTGGCGCAGCTGCTGCCGCACAAGGTCTTTCCCGGCAACGTGCCGACCAGCACCCTTCTGTTCCAGCGTCTGACCCCCTACACCCTCGGTGCGCTGATCGCGTTGTATGAACACAAGATATTCGTGCAGGGCATCGTCTGGCACCTCAACTCTTTCGACCAGTGGGGCGTGGAGCTGGGCAAGCAGCTGGCCGGAGTGATTCTGCCGGAGCTGTGCGGTGACAGCGCCGTGGATTCACACGATGCCTCGACCAACGGCCTGATCAATCACTATCTGTCGCATCGCTAGCCACTGGTGGTGCTGCGTGTTGCGCTCAACATGGAGTTACAGGCTGTGATTGATATTGATCATGTCCTGTTAAAAAGGCAGGGGCGAGAATGCTCAGGTTGGCAGCCCCAGCGTGCGAGACGGATGACATGGCAGAAGCGGCAATAGTGACGAGTGACCTGGAAGAGGGCCATATCCCCGGCTACAAGGCGATGTGGGTCGGGATCTATGCCGAGCTGACCGAGTTTGCCCTGATGTTCATCGTCTACTTCGTTGCCCGCGCACACCACCCGGACACCTTCAGTGCCGGTTCGCAAACCCTCTCCACGGTGGCCGGTACTGCCAACACGCTTATCATGCTCACCAGCAGTTTCTTTGTGGCGCGCGCGGTCTGGGCGATACGTGCCAATCGACTCAAACAGTGTGAGCGCTGGCTGTTTGCCGCCCTGCTCACCGGTCTGGGCTATCCGCTGGTCAAATTTTTCGAGATACGCTGGAATCTGACCCACGGACTCGATGCCCACGACGGCAATATCTTTCACATGACCTACTACTACCTCACCTACAACCACCTGGTGCATGTGAGCTGGGGCCTGCTGGCGATGATGTGGATGATTGTGCGTGTGCGCACCCGGGCCTATTCGGCCGAGGAGCACGCGGGCCTGGTCTCTTTCGCCAGCTACTGGCATGCGACCGACCTTATCTGGCTGATGATCTTCCCGCTGTTCTATGTGTTGCGTTGACGGATGGTAGCCATGACTCCTGCACGCCTGCTCGATATCGTCTGGTTTCTGCTCATTGCCCTGACCCTGGGTGGGGCGTTGTTGGGGGAGTCGGCCGATCCGGGTCTCTGGGTGACCGTCACCATCGCACTGTTCATGGCCTTCAAGGGGCGCATGGTGATCGACCACTTCATGGAGTTGAACCATGCCAACCACAAGATACGCCGGCTGGTACGCCTCTATGCCATCGTGATCCCGCTCATGTTGATACTGACCGATCTGTTCGGGCCGCATATCGCCCGTCTCACCGCACTGCCCTATTAAGTCGCCGGGGCCGCTGCCGTAACCTCTCGTGCAGCCGCGCACGGGCGCAACAAGGAAAGAGGCCGGCCATGCATCTATACTGACATGTGTATACGACAGACAGTATTGATGAAACGCCGCTTTACTACCCAATCGAGATAAAAAATGACTACAGGCGCGCCGCAGGCGAGCCGATTGGGGGTATATTATGGTTTTATAATGCGTCTAAATGTCATACGCTGGACATGCTGCTCAGGCAGAGTGCGTTTGAAGATAACAGTACAATCCAAAAACCCGATTAGTACGTTTTCAAGGCAATACGGGATGGTGCAAAAGGAGAGGGAAATGAACAAGCGTTCGCCACGCTTTGTAAGCAGACTTACCCGCGATACGCTGGCCCTGGTGCTGGCCGGCGGCAGCGGCTCAAGGCTCAAGGGGCTGACACAATGGCGCTCAAAACCTGCGGTGCCATTCGGCGGTAAATTCCGAATAATCGATTTCCCGCTGTCCAACTGTATCAACTCGGGTATCCGCCGCGTCGGCATACTCACACAGTACAAGGCCTACTCCATGATACGCCACATCCAGCAGGGCTGGAGCTTTCTGCGTGCGGAGCTGGACGAGTTCGTGGAACTGCTGCCTGCCCAGCAGCGTATCGATGCCTGCTGGTATGCCGGCACCGCTGATGCGGTGTATCAGAACATTGACATCCTGCGGATACACAACCCCGAGTACGTGATGATTCTTGCCGGGGACCATATCTACCAGATGGATTATGGCCCCATGCTTGCCTTTCATGCCGAGCGTGAGGCCGACATGACCATCGGCTGTTTCGAGGTGCCGCTGGAGACCGCAAAGTCGTTTGGCGTCATGTCCGTTGACAATGACAGCAGGGTGACGAGCTTTGCCGAGAAACCACAAAACCCCGAGCCGATTCCCGGGCAGAAGGATGTGGCGCTCGCCTCCATGGGTATCTATATCTTTAACACCGAATTCCTCTATGACCAGCTCATCAGGGATGCCGACGACCCGAACTCAAGTCGCGACTTTGGCAAGGACATCATTCCCAACTGCATCGACAAGTACCGCATCTATGCCTACCCGTACCGCGACCTGCTGACCGGCAAGCAGGCCTACTGGCGCGATGTGGGTACGGTGGATGCTTACTGGGCAGCGAACATGGAGCTGATCGGGGTGACCCCGGAACTGAACCTCTATAACCGCGACTGGCCCCTCTGGACCTATCAGGAGCAGCTGCCGCCGGCCAAGTTCATCTTCGATGACGAGGACCGTCGCGGTGCGGCCATCGACTCGATGGTCTCCGGTGGCTGCATTATCTCGGGGGCCACCGTGCGCCACTCCCTGCTGTTCTCGAATGTCAACGTCCATTCCTACTCATCAGTGGAGGATTCGGTAATTCTGCCGGATGTCGATATCGGTCAGCGCTGTGTTATCAAGAAGGCGATTATCGACAAGGGCTGCATGATCCCCGACGGCACGGTGATCGGGGAAAATCCCGAGGAGGACGCGAAGCGTTTTCATGTGACCGAAAACGGTGTGGTGCTGGTGGTGCCGGAGATGCTGGGGCAGGAGCTGCACCATGTCCGATAGGGCACCGCTTCGGGTAGTGCTGTGCTGGCACATGCACCAGCCGATCTACCTTGATGCCGAAACCAACCGTTACCGTTTGCCCTGGACCTATCTGCACGCCATCAAGGACTATGTCGATATGGCTGCCATTATCGAGCAGACACCGGGGGCGAGGGCAGTAGTCAATTTCGTCCCCACGCTACTGGAGCAGCTCGACGACTACGCCAGGCAGATCGCCGAGCACCTGAACCGTGGTACACCGGTTCGCGATCGCCTGCTGGATGTCCTGGCGGCGCGGGAGTTGCCCGATGACCGGGCGATGCGGCTGAGGCTGATCAAGGCCTGTTTGCGTGCCAATGAGAAACGTCTCATCAACCGCTATGCACCGTACCGCTTTCTGGTCGACCTGTACCGTTTTGTCGACGACAAGGACCAGGACGCCTGCTATTTGAGTGACCAGTTTCTGGCCGATATCCTGGTCTGGTATCACCTGGCCTGGATGGGGGAGACCGTTCGTACCGTCGACCCGCGCATCAAGGCGCTGATGGCCAAGGCGTCGAATTTCGATTATGCCGATCGCCGTACCTTGCTCAGCGTTATCGGGGAACAGATTAAGAGTATTATTCCGCGTTACCGCAAACTGGCCGAGGCGGGACGCATCGAGCTGTCGGTGACACCCTATGCACACCCCATTTTGCCGCTGCTGCTGGATGTCAAAGCGGCCCATGAGGCGCAGCCAGAGGCACCGCTGCCGGCGTTTGACAACTACCCGGGGGGCGAGGAGCGTGTGCGTTGGCACATCAGCGAGGGCAACCGGGTGTTTAAACGCTATTTCGGCATGCAGCCGAGCGGATGCTGGCCCTCGGAGGGCGGGGTGAGCAAGGCGGCGGTAAAATTACTGGCTGAAGCGGGCTATAAATGGGTGGCAAGCGGCGAGTCTGTGATGCGCAACAGCCTGCAGCGCTCCGGTTTTCATGAGGCGGGCTGTATTCATCACCCCTACCGCATTGAGGGGAGCGATATCGCCTGCTTTTTCCGTGATGACAACCTGTCAGACTCCATCGGCTTCAATTATGCGGAGTGGCATGCCGAGGATGCGGTGAGCAATCTTGTCCACCACCTGGAGCACATTGCCGAGGCCTGCAGCGATGAACCTGATCGCCTGGTACCGATCATTCTGGACGGCGAAAACGCCTGGGAGTACTACCCGGAAAACGGCATCCATTTTCTCGGTGCGCTGTATAAACGCCTGGCGCAACACCCGCGTATTGAGTTGACCACCTTCGCTGAGTGCGTCGCGACCATGCATGGTGGTGAGGT
>JBFEUI010000092.1:0-11673 GCA_041547565.1 Thiohalomonadaceae bacterium | reverse complement strand
GGCCGCCACGCGACTGTTTCAGGCGATGCAGGACGACCCGCAACACTTCGCCGACCTGCAGCGGGCCAAATACATCATGGGGCTCGGTCACCCGCTTGGCGGGACGATCACAGATGAACAGGTGGAGCGGGTGTTCAGCGCCCTGGCAGGGCTGCCCCGCGAGACCGATCGCCGGCGCCTGTCGCGCAGCCTGGATTTGATGGGGGACGGCCCGTTCCACGCACGTCTGGCCGCCCTGTGCGAATGAACGGTCTCTTGCCTACGACTCCGACAGCCGCCCGTAGAGGTCGTGCTCATCGGCGGCGGTAATGGTCACCTCGACGATGTCACCCGGCTCCAGTTCTTCGTCGGTCTGCACCAGTACGATGCCGTCGATCTCCGGCGCCTCGCCGGGACTGCGCCCGACCACGCCGTCTTCCAGCACCTCGTCGACCAGCACCAGCGTCTGCGTGCCGACCCGCTGCTGCAGCTTGTCGGCGCTGATCGCCGTCTGCAGTTCCATGAAGCGCTCCAGCCGTTCCTCCTTCAGCCCCTCGTCCACCGCGCCGGGCAGCGCATTGGCCGCCGCCCCGGTGATCGGCGAGTAGGCAAAGGCGCCGGCGCGCTCCAGCCGCGCCTCGCGGATAAATTCGAGCAGCTGCTCGAAGTCCTGCTCGGTCTCGCCGGGAAAGCCGACGATAAAGGTGCTGCGCAGGGTCAGCTCGGGACAGATCTCGCGCCAGCGCTCGATGCGGCGCAGCGCGTTTTCCGCATCGGCGGGCCGGCGCATCGCCTTGAGGATGCGGGGACTGGCATGCTGCAACGGCACATCCAGATAGGGCAGCGCATAGCCCTCGGCCATCAGCTCAACCAGCCGGTCCACATGGGGATAGGGGTAGACATAGTGCAGCCGCACCCAGGCATCGAGGCTGCCGAGCTGCCGCACCAGTTCATCGATGCGGCTTTTCACCGGGCGGCCCTGCCAGAAACCGGTGCGGTACTTGATGTCGACACCGTAGGCGGCGGTATCCTGCGCCACCACCAGCAGCTCGCGCACACCGGCGTCGACCAGCTTCGACGCCTCATCCAGAATCTCGCCCACCGGGCGGCTGGCCAGCTTGCCGCGCATCGACGGGATCACGCAGAAGGTACAGGACTGGTTGCAGCCCTCGGCAATCTTCAGGTAGGCGTAGTGGCGCGGCGTCAGCTTGAGCCCGCCGGGCGGCACCAGGTCGGTGTAGGGATCGTGCTGCGGCGGCAACTGTTGGTGTACCGCCGCCATCACCTCGTCCAGCGAATCGGGGCCGGTCACCGCCAGCACCTGCGGGTGGGCACTCTTCACCGTATCGCCCCGGGCGCCGAGACAACCGGTGACGATCACCCGGCCGTTCTCCGCCAGCGCCTCGCCGATGGTATCGAGCGACTCCTCCACCGCCTCGTCGATAAAACCGCAGGTATTGACCAGCACCAGCGCCGCCTCCTCGTAGCTGGGCACGATCTCGTAGCCCTCGGCACGCAACTGGGTGAGGATACGTTCGGAGTCGTAGGTCGCCTTGGGGCAACCGAGGCTGACGAAGCCGACTTTTGGGATGGATGATTCTGGCATACTTCTCTCTGGGTTCATGGGCAGCCGATAAACCAAACCCGTTTATCGAAGCCCCGAATAACAATCCGTCGGTGCAGCCGAGCATCGCAGTCATTTTGAGAAAAAGCGAGCAGCTGTTTGAGCGTAGCGAGTTCTGCGAGCGCTTAAAATGACGAGAAGCGCAGGGAATCCGCAAAGCGGACAAACCGCCGGAGGCGTTTCTTTGGGTACTTTCTTGTCGCAACAAGAAAGTACCTTGCCGCGGGCACTGCCCGTGGCAACATAGCGATTTTATTATACCCTTCTAGGGACAATACAGTTTAAGAAAAAGAGACATGGAATACAGAAAACTCGGCAATACCGATATCGAGGTCAGCGTCATCTGCCTCGGCACCATGACCTTCGGCGAGCAGAACAGCGAGACCGAAGGCCACGCACAGATGGACTACGCCCTCGAGCAGGGGGTGAACTTCTTCGACACCGCCGAACTCTACGCCATCCCGCCACGGGCACAGACCTACGGCAGTACCGAGGCGATCATCGGCAGCTGGCTGAAAAAGAGCGGCAAGCGCGATCAGATCGTGCTGGCCAGCAAGATCGCCGGGCCCGGCGAGGGCTGGATCGACCACATCCGTGCCGGCCGCTCGCGCTTTGACCGCAGCAACATCGAGACCGCACTGAACGCCAGCCTCAAGCGGCTGCAGACCGACTACCTCGATCTCTACCAGCTGCACTGGCCGGAACGCGACACCAACTTCTTCGGCAAGCTCGGTTATCCCCGTTCGGAACCGGACAGCTTCACTCCCATTGAGGAGACGCTGCAGGTGCTGGCCGAGCAGGTGCAGGCGGGCAAGGTCCGCCACATCGGCCTGTCCAACGAAACCCCGTGGGGGGTGATGCGCTTTATCGAAGCGGCCGAGCGCCTGAGCCTGCCGCGCATCGTCAGCGTGCAGAACCCCTACAGCCTGCTCAACCGCAGCTACGAAGTGGGACTGGCGGAGGTCAGCCTGCGTGAGAAGGCGGGGCTGCTCGCCTATTCCCCGCTGGGCTTCGGCGTGCTCTCCGGCAAGTACCTGGATGGAGCACGACCGGAAGGTGCGCGCATCACCCTGTGGCCCGACTACACCCGCTACAGCAACGCACAGGCGCAAGCGGCCACCCGTGACTACGTGCAGCTGGCCCGCGACCACGGCCTGGACCCGGCGCAGATGGCGCTGGCCTTCGTCAACAGCCGCCCCTTCCTCAGCAGCACCATTATCGGCGCAACCACCATGGGGCAGTTGCAGGACAATATCGCCAGTGCCGCGCTGCAGTTGGATGGGACAGTGCTGGAAGGTATCGAGGCCATCCACAGCCGACATCCCAATCCCAGCCCATAGGCACACGCCATGAAACGAGTCTTCTTTATTGTTATTCTCGCCAGCGTCATCTATCTGCTGCTCGACAGGCCGGCGGTCACACAGCCACCCGGTGTACTGATTGCCGACTCACCAAAACAGACGACGCTAAATCGTGCCAGCCCGTTCAGCTACAAGGATTACCGCATCACACCGCTGGCCCGCTTCAAACTCGATGCCCGGGTGCTGGCGCGCGAACGCTATCGCCTGGGCCGGGAGGCGGAGCTGGCGCCCGTCGACCTGGCGCTGGGCTGGGGACCGATGTCCGATGGCCGGGTACTGGAGCAGATCGACATCAGCCAGTCGGGACGATTCTATTACTGGCGGGTGCAGCAGTTTCCCATCCCGCGGCGCGACATCGAAATCCACAGCGCCAACATGCACCTTATTCCCGCAACAACTGAAATTGAGGAACGCATCCTCGCTATCCGGCCGGGCGAACTTATCCGCCTCACTGGCCAACTGGTGCGGGTGGAGGCCGAGGACGGCTGGCACTGGGCCAGTTCACTCACCCGCGAGGATACCGGCAACGGTGCCTGCGAGCTGATCTGGGTCGAGCGCCTGGAGCTGATATAGCCTGAGGAGACGCCATGGAGTGTCTATTTTGTCGTATTGCCAACGGTACCCTTGACGCCGACATCGTCTATGCGGATGAGGAAGTCATCGCCTTCCATGACATCAATCCGGTAGCGCCGGTCCATATCCTCATCATCCCGCGCCAGCATCTGGCCACGGCCAACGCCTTCGACTCACAGACCTCGGCAATCGCCGGCAAGCTGCTGGCCACCGCCAGCCGCATCGCCGCGGACTTCGGTTTTTCCGAAAACGGCTACCGCCTGGTGATGAACTGCAACCACGACGGCGGCCAGACGGTCTACCATGTCCACCTGCACCTGCTGGCGGGTCGCCACTTCAGCTGGCCGCCGGGTTAGTTCATAGATACAAGTAACAAGAGAAAAGATACAAGGATTCCGGTTAGTGGTCCGTGGTGATATCGGCTGGATGGTTTCCCCCCTTTCTCTTGTATCTTTTAACTTGTATCTAAATTTAGTGGTCAGTGGTTTGCCTAACCCGCATCAAGTTCCTATCATGGTGCAAAATTCTCAACCTGCGAGGTTACCGTGAAACCGCATCTCATCAGCTTCAAGATCTGCCCCTTTGTCCAGCGCTCGGTCATCCTGATGCAGGAGAAGGGCGTCGACTACGACATCACCTACATCAACCCCAAAGAACCGCCGGAGTGGTTCAAGAAAAAATCCCCGTTGGGCAAGGTCCCGCTACTTGAGATTGGCGACGAGGTGCTGTTTGAATCTGCCGTGATCGTGGAATACCTGGACGAGATCAACCCGCCCTCGCTGCATCCGTCCGATGCGCTGGCAAAGGCGAAAAACCGCGCCTGGATCGAATTTGCCTCCACCCTGATCATGAGCCAGATGCACATGGTCATGGCGAAGGAGCAGGAGGATTTTGACAAAGCGAAGGAGGAACTGTGCAACAAACTGGCAACCATAGAGAAGCAGGTCACCGCCCCTTACTTCAATGGTGAGGACTTCTCGCTGGTTGATATCGCCTTTGCCCCCATCTTCATGCGCCTCGGTTTTCTGGAGAAGTGGCAACCGATGGGTCTGCTGGAGACACTGCCAAAGACCAGGGCCTGGGCCGAGCGACTGCTGGCCCGCCCGTCGGTCATCCACTCCGTGGTCGATGATCTGGAAGAACTTTATCGCCAGCATATTGCCGGCAGCGGCGGCTACGGCGCAAAGCAGTTTGCAGGGAAATAGAGTCAAGGCCATGTGGCTCGCCTGCCCCAAAGTGCGGGCTCCCGTCACCAAAGTGGAAAGTAGCGAGTGGTCAGGTTTTGATTTCCCTCGTTACTTTCCACTCACCACTACTTTAAGATTTTAAAGTTCCAGACCGCCCAGGCGCCGGGCGAGGCGTTGCTTGTACCACGCAATACCCAGAAAGATACCGAGCAGGAACAGGCCGACCATTGCCCCCGTGGTGATGGCCCAGGCGTAACGTTTCAGCTCGGAGTTCTCGGCCTTCTGATAGGCCTTTACCTTGGATAGCAGTTTAGCGTTGTCATCGCTCAAGCCGGCGATTTGTTGTTGCGCCTGATGCGCCTCTTCCTGCAATCCGGCCACCTGCTGCTGCATCTCATCATGCTGCTGCTTCAAATGATCGTACTGCTGTTGCAGGGAGGCTATCGCAAGACGTGCGGGGGGCTCTTCCGAAGCGTAGAGGCTGTTCATCCAGCCTTCGACACCATCATCCGTCCTGACCCGTATATAGCGTCCGTCCCGCTCCAGCACCTCCACCTTCATCCCGGTAGTGGCCACCTTCAGTGGCTTGTCGCTGGAACGCGGCGCGGCGCGAATGCCGACGCGCACCATATCATCGATATACAGGGTCTCTGCTAGCGCCGGCAGCCCGACACAACACATCAGGACCAGGCAAAGATACTTCCTCATACACATTTTCCCGTTTTCCGCGTTTCTCTGCCTGTCGTGCTCCCAGCGGCAGAAGGTGCACCATTCGTTCTTGTTCAACCGCACCCGCACTCCTGTGATATTCAGGAAATTACCTACTAATTGCCTATGATAGCGATGCAAATTTGCGAACGCCACCCTGCCTTCACGACAGCAACCGAAACCAGGCGGGCAATGACAGCATTGCCATGGCCGTACTTAGCGTCACAGCCATGGCATACAGGCCGCTGTCGAGACGGTAGCGGTCACACAGTACGATGCCCAGCACCATGCTCGGCATGGCCGCCTCCAGCACCACTGCGGTCTGCAGGCCGCTGCCCAATCCACTCAGGCCGCTCAGTCCCCAGATCGCCAGCGGCGTCAGGAGAAGTTGAATCAACACCACGGGCAGCACAAGGTGCACCTGCCCCAGCCATTTGTCTGACCAGCGCAGGCTAAGACCTATGGAAAACAGCATCAGCGGCACCACCCCACCGCCGAGCATATCGAGCAGACCTGCCAGCATGCCGGGTTGCGGTATACCCTGCAGGTTAAGCACCACGCCGGCCACCGCCGCCCATAACGGCGGCACCTTTAACAGGGCCATCACCGGGTGACCGCGCTGGGCACTACCCCCCATGCGTGCGGCCAGCACCACGCCAAAACTCAACAACAACGGGGTACAGGCAAACAGGTCGTATTGAATGGCCACCGAACGGGCCCAACTGCCCAGGCTGGCCTCAAGCACCGGCAGGCCGAGATAGGTGGCGTTGGGAAAGGCAGCGGCAAGCAGCAGGGCACCCAATGCGGCATGCGCCGGTCTGCTCAGGCGATACCACAACCAGGCCAGCCCCATGCCGATAAATACGCCTGCAGCAGCGAGCAGTGCGACCTTTATGGTGTCAACGCCGAGCGGCGCCTGCCACAAAACACCCAGCACCAGGGCCGGCAGCAACAGCACATACACCAGGGAGGTCAGGCTGCGGCGCATGGTGGCGGCATCCACGCCCTGGGGGGTGAAGATCTGCCACAGCACCCCACACACGATGAGGGCGGCTGACTGCAGGATAACGTCAATCATGGCGCATTAAATGGGGATCAGTCGCCCAGATGCAACACCAGGCGCCGCCTGCCACCGCCGTGGCGGTGTTCCCACAGATAGATCCCCTGCCAGGTCCCCAGCGCCAGCCGTGCATTGAGGACGGGGATGGCAAGGGTGGTGGATGTGAGTACCGATTTAATGTGGGCAGGCATATCGTCGGGCCCCTCCAGGGTGTGGGTATAGAGCGGGTCATTCTCCTTGACCAGCCGGTTGAGCCAGTTCTCTAGGTCGCGCCGTGCGGACGGGTCGGCATTCTCCTGGATGGTCAGGCTGGCAGAGGTATGCTGTACAAACAGGGTACACAACCCCTCCTCCAGAGCGCTCTGCGCCACCACAGCCTGCACCTGCGAGGTGATCTCATGCAGCCCCTGCCCCGACACATTCACCGTTAATTCACGAATCACAGTTGTCTCTCCTGGGATATTGCAGCATCGTCCCCTGTCCGCACCGGGAAATAGGCGACTTTATTATTGACAGCATGGAAACTTTCACACGATTTTTTCGCGAACTCTACCGCAGTTGTGCCAACAAAGTAAAAAAGGCGCTTTTTTCGCTGTTTTTCTCGATTTCTTCTTGTCTTTTCCGTGTAGCCGTTACAAAATTTAGCGGCATTCGCCACCATACATCCAAAGGGAGACAACATCGATGGTTGCCAAGAAAAAAGCCGCTGCAAAGAAAAAGACTGCCGCAAAAAAGAAGGTTGTTGCCAAGAAGAAGGTTGCAACTAAAAAGCCCGTGGCCAAAAAGGCCGTAGCCAAGGCTGCACCGAAAAAGGTCAAGGCCATCTCCGCGCCAATGACCAAGTCGGCCATGTACACCCAGATTGCCGAGAACACCAACCTGTCCAAGAAGGATGTCGCGGCTGTCTTCGACGAGCTGACCGACATCATCGACGGTCACGTGCGCAAGCGCGGTGCCGGCAGCTTCACCCTGCCCGGCCTGCTGAAGATCACCACCGTCAAGAAACCCGCGCGCAAGGCACGCAAGGGGATCAATCCGTTTACCGGCGAAGAGACCATGTTCAAGGCCAAACCGGCCTCCACACAGGTCAAGATTCGCCCGTTGAAGAAACTGAAGGATTTCGCCTCTTAATCCTTGAGCGTTTCACCATAAAAAAGGGGGGCGTTGCCCCCCTTTTTTATCCTGATCACTCGTCCCGGTACAACAGGCCCGCCAGTTCCTGCAGTGACGCAGCCTCCCAACGGCTTTTATGGCGACGCTGTGCCAACCGTTGCGGGCTGTAGTGGGCGATGTAGCGGGTGAAAAAGACAGTGTCCAGACCCACCTCATGTGCGCCCCGGTGCTCCTCACTGCCGCCGTCACCGACAAACACGCCCTGCCCGCTGTCGATTGCCAGGCGCCTGAGCGCTTCCTCGTAGATGGCCGGCTGCGGCTTGCGCACCCCGCACTCCCAGCTAAACACCACCTCATCGAACAGCCCGGCCAGGGGTGAACGCCTCCAGGCACTCACCTCGCCACTGGAGGCGTTGGATACCAGTGCCAGGCGATAGCCCAGTGCCCTCAATTCGCCCAGCGCAGCAAGCGTCTCCTCTTCGACATGACACAGTGCATGGTCGAAGCGCTGTTGCCGCTCAGCGGTTGCCTCACGGATACGCGACTCGGGGATCGAACGGTCCAGGCTGTGTGCCATGGCACGGATCACATCCACATGCTCAGTCGGACGGCAGATATCGTGAATCGAGCTGAAACAGGCGCGATTCCACTCATCGCGTCCAACACCCAGAATATCGGCAGTGTATCGGCCCCGGGCGCCGGGGGCACTGGCCACATCGACCAGTGTATGAAACAGATCAAACAAAACCGCTTTATAAGTACCCATTAAAATAATTCATCGAATTTGTTAATAGCGACCGAAATAGATTTAGTCTAAGCGTGATTGCAAAAGCCATTTGCTTGCATTATTAAATGAATAGGACTTGGATTATTCGTTAAGCAGAAACGAACCAAGCACTCGAAACAGGCCCTTACACACAAAAAAACATATGAAGCGCCTGATTATAATCCCCAGCGCTGGAGAGATACCATGTCAGACAAGTTCAACGCCTTAAGCTCGGCCCCCTTACAGCCGGAGACAACCTACCACCGCCCCCCGCAGGTGCTGCCCGAGTTGGTTAAGGTAAACAGCCCCGCCACAGAGGTGATGACCGACTTTACCAAGGTGGCCGCCATTACCATGGGGCCCTGTGCCACCATCGAAAATGCCAATCAGCGCATGATCGCCAGCGGCGTGCGCCTGCTCTTTGTCACCGACCAGTACAATGCGGTTATCGGCCTTATCACCACCACCGATATCAATGGTGACAAACCGCTGAAATACCTGAAAGAGGTGGGCGGTAAACGCGAGGACATCTTCCTGCGCGATATCATGACGCCGCAGGAGGAGCTGGAAGTGCTGCACATGGTGGACGTGGAGAAGGCCAGGGTCGGTGACATCATCGAAACACTGACATCGGCGGGACGGCAGCACGCCCTGGTGGTCGAGTTCGACGACAACAAGCAGCAGATCATCCGCGGCCTGTTCTCAACCAAGCAGATCAGCAAGCAGCTGGGCATGAACATCGAGACCACCGAGGTAGCCCGTACCTTCGCCGAGCTGGAGGCAGCACTGGGATAATCAAGCGGAAGACAACGCCGCTCTCGCGCCTCCCTGTAGTTCGCGGCATAAAGTCATCCCTTGCACAAAAAAAGGCTGCCTGCGGCAGCCTTTTTTTGTGTGCTTTAAATGGCCTCTAGAACAACATCTTGAAGCCGATGTGCGCCTCATCGTCATACTCGGCGTCAGGCCCCACATCCTCGATATCGATCTCGATATCGCGATAGCCGACATAGATGAAGGCCTGCGGCAACAGCTGGTAGTCCACCCGCACGCCGTACTCCCGGTAGCCCTCGGCATCCATGAACGAGGTAATGGAGGGGGCAAAATAGGCGTTGGCACCAAAGCCCACGCGTTCGATGGGAGAGAAGCGCACATCACCGCCAAAGCCGATCGCCATCAAATCGTAATCCCCCGGGCTGCCGTAGACCGCACGGCCGCCCACGCTGATATCGAAGGTGCCGGCGTCGCTCCAGTTCTCCCCGGACACCTGCAGACCCAGGTGGAACAGACTCTCGGAGTCGTCATTCTCTTCGGTATAGAGCCAGCCGGCATCGAGCTCCAGTCCCTTGTAGGTCGACTGTATCGCCTTGGCGTATGTCAGGCGCAGCGTATCGTCATTCAAGTTGACATCGAGACTGTCGGCATAGGCTGCGCCCGCGACAGTGAACAAGGCAACAAAGCCCAGGCTTCTTACGATCATAGGTATCCTCTCTTCTAACTCTTCAGGGCCGGCGGCGGTCGCAGCCCATGGAATTTTCTACATAACATAAGAAGATGGCCGATTGCCGCGCATTTCACATGCGGCTAAACTCAGTGGCGTCAACTTTAGCTATGTAACAAAGTCACATATCTTGACCATGATACTAACTAATGTTGCACATTGGTAGTCGACAGCCTTGCGGCTGCACTGCCTGGGGGAGTAATCCAAATAATATAGAATTCGTCACAAGCGGAGGAGAGATAATGCGCAAATTCATTTCTGTTGCACTGTTGTGCATCGCACCCTTTGGCGCCACTCTGGCCGATGAGCAGGTCAAGCAGCGTGCGGCAAAAAGCAAGGTTGTTGTGAAGGAGTTTTTCGGTGAGTTGAAGGGGGAACTGGTCAAGGCAATGAAAGAGGGGGGACCACTGAACGCCATCAACGTATGCAACAAGAGTGCACCCTATATCGCCCATGCCATGTCGCAGAAACACGGCATGAAGGTCGCCCGCACCAGCCTCAAGACACGCAATCCGGACAATGCACCGGATGCGTGGGAACGGGCGGTGCTGGAGAAATTCGAAGAACGCCGCGCCGCCGGTGAGAACCCGGCCAAGATGGCCTACTTCGAGGTGGTCGAGAACGACGGCAAGAAACAGTTCCGTTTCATGAAGGCCATCGGCATGCCGCCGCTGAACAAGATGCCCTGTCTCAAGTGTCACGGTGAGAACATCGACCCGAAGGTGGCGGCCAAGCTGGACGAACTCTATCCGCAGGACATGGCGCGCGGCTACAAGCCCGGTCAGATTCGCGGCGCCTTCACCATCACCCAGGACATGTAACACTGCAACACGGTAACACCGTACGAGGGGGGCTTAAGCCCCCCTCTTCATATGTCGAGCCTGCCCGGCACGACCCTGGCGTACAGCTGTTCCCCCCACTGGTACAACATCAGGCCGGTTAATATCGTGCCGCTGCCCAGCCACACCACGGGCTGCAACTGCTCGCCGTTGAGCACGCTCCCCAGCCACAGCGCCAGCACCGGCGTGATCAGGGTGATCAGCGATACCGCACCGGCCGTCACATGGTGCAGCACGTAGTAGTAGAGGTTAAAGCCAATAGCGGTACCGAAGACGCCCAGGTAAACGATGGCCCACATGCCACGCGTGAGCGTCAATGGCGCGCTTGCCGGGCCATCGGCACCCCACCACACCAGGAAAAACAGCGGCGTGGCCACCAGCAAAGCACCGCTATTCAGGCTCAGGGGCGAAAGCCCGGCACCGATACGTTTCAGCCAGACCGAACTGGCCGAATGGACTGTAACGGCAAACAGTACTGCCGCAACACCGCTAAGATTTGCCCCCTCCCGTGTGCCGTTGGAGAGAAAGATCAACGCCAGCCCCGCCACGCCCAACGCCATTCCCAGCAGGCGCAAGGGCGTCAGGGTTTTCTCTGTCAGCCACTGTGCCGCCATGATGCCCGTGGCAAAAGGGGTCAGGCCAAACAGCACGGATATCAGACCCGAGGGGATCTGCTGCGCCGCCCAGTAGATCGAGAGCATGGCCGCAAAAATGCTCAAGCCGGCAACCAGGTAGCTCCACACGGCACGGCGCTCGAGTGGCAGGGGGTGGCGCAGCAGCATGACCAGCAACAGGCAGATCGCCACACCGATCCCCATGCGCGCAGATACGCCAAACAGAAAACCCGCATCCATCCCGCTCCATTTTATCGCGAGCGGCGTGGTTGCCCAGATTACAATGATCCCCAGGTAGGCCGCTGGTACTGACATCTTCCTTGCTCCCTTTTTTACACACAAAAAAAAGGG
>JBFEUI010000091.1:0-11907 GCA_041547565.1 Thiohalomonadaceae bacterium | reverse complement strand
TGCATATGACCATCTTCGCCGAGGGTGAGGATACCCTGGTGGTTGCCGAAGACCTGACCCTGCTGCCAGAACTGGCGAGCACGCCCGAGCTGTCGATGCTGTTTCAGCGCTGGAAAAATGATGTGTTGTCGATCATGGATGAGCTGCGGCGCAGCGAGCACTGAGGCCTATTTATCCGTCATGCTGCGGTTGAGGCGATCTTCGATACGGCGCTTGTAGTTGAGAAAGTGCAGTGTCTGCACCTTGCCGACACCCTCCTCGCCCAGTACGGAGCGGGAAAAACCGATGTCGGTGATGTGTATCGGGTAGCTCTGACCGCTTTTTCGCAGGAAGAGGATGTGGTCGACCACCGACTGGTACAGCTGATCGCCATATTCCAGAGTGGAGAACTCCTTGCCCTCGCAATAGACGGTGAAAACCGTTTGCCCGTCCTCGTCGTTATCGACCAGTACCTGCAGGCTGAAATAGTGCTGTGCGGCGTGGGAGAACTCCGGTGCCTGGCGTGCCAGGCTAAAACCGTGCTGCGGGTTGATGCGGTAAAATTCCAGCCCCCGGGTGGTGGCGCTTGTATCGCCCTCCTGCATCATGAAGTTTACGCGGTTGAGCACTTGCTCGAAAAAACGGCTGTACTGGCTGATTAGCGACCGCTCGTCAAAATAGCTGCTGTTGCGGTAAAACAGCGATCCCCGCTCATCGAGGATGTAGACGTCGACGCGATTGCCCTTGGGCAGATAAAACAGCTGTACGAAGCCCTCTTTGTTGCGCGCGAAAAGCTGCGGCAGCGGACTGTGTTTCAGGGCATGGCGGTCGAACAGCACCGGAGAGAATTCGACCTGCGGTGCGGCGAGGTACTTCTGCAACTCGCTGTAGCTGCCGAGCAGGTCGTACCTGGGTTTGTCCTCCTCGAAGTAGACCACGCAGTAGCCGGAACCGATGGCAAGGATATAGCGTGTCTCGAGCGGATATTCGCCGCCGTAATAGCACTCAACGATGTCTTCGAACAGCTGTTCGATGCGGTGGGTGACCACGGTACCGCGGTGGGCCTTTGCGGCATAGACATTAATGGGGGCGGGGCGGGTGTCCTGGCTCGGTGGATACCACGACAGATACTCGCACAGCCCGTCCATCAGACAACGCTCGCCGGCATAACGATGGGTGAGGATTTCGTGCCAGCTGGTGGCCAGCACCATATCCAGTGACATCACCAGGTTGTCCTGGCCGGTGCTGTAGCTTAGGGCATCCGCACTGCTTGAGGCAACATCGTGCCGGGGAAGATTGAGCACATCGAGTGGATGGGCCGCGAAGTTTACAAACAGGCTGTGGTGGGTCAGCCGTGCCGCCTCCTCGTAATCCTCGATCGGGCTGGAACCGAGAATAGCGATGGGGAATTTTTTGCTCAAATAGGCCTGCAGTGCATAAAACTCCTTGACATCCAGATCGCTGCCCTGGGTGTAGACGCCGATGATTGTATTGGCGTTGATGATGCCGTTGAAATAGCACCAGCCAATCAGCGCCACCGCACTGCGCGAACGCTTGAGCGGTATTTCGTTATCCATCGTCTCGCGGGTGACCATGCCGCTGTAGACGAGCCAGCTGCTTTGATGGTCCCTGCCGATGACCTCGTGCAGGCTGATTTGCGGTTCGTGCAGCGAGGAGGTGATGCCGCGGTTGAGGACCTCAATCTTCCCGGCCTTGCGCTCGAAGGTGGTGTAGAGCTTGCGGCCGAGAATGGTCAGTTCGAACTCGTCGATCATCACCAGGCTGGACTGTTGGCGGGCAAAGTCCGAGAGAAAACGGTAGCTGGCAATCAGCGCCTCGTAGAGAATGCGCCGTTCCTCGGCAACACGTTGCACCTTCCACGTATCGCGGGTATCCATCAGGATCAGATCGGTATGACGCCAGCCCCAGCGTGCGACCAGGTCGTGCAGCAGATCCAGGCGCCAGCCGCTGTGGCTGATCTTCTTGATGCTCAGTCGTTCATTGGTCTTGAAATAAAAACAGCGGCGCACCAGTTCCAGGCGCTGGCGTTCACCGCGCGCCTCCAGGTAGGCGGTCACCTTCTCCAGCATGAGGATGTAGGGGTCGATATCGTTGAGGCGCTTCTCCCCGGCGTACACGCGCTGTTTGAAGTGGTGGCTCAGTAGATCGATCTGTGGAAATTCGCTGGCGTAGGCCTCGATCAGCAACAGCTTGAGAATGGACTTGTACGGGGAGTCGATGCCCTTGTACAGCTGCCACAGTGCCGCACCGAAGAACTCCTCCGCCGGGATATTGCCGATACCGCCCAGGTCGATGGTGTTTTTGGCGTGAATAAAGCGCTTGCGCTTCAACTCGTCGACGTAGTCGTCGTACTCGTTTTCCCTGTCGGGCGGGACCAGCCACCACATCGGCTTCTGGCCGGCCAGCAGAATGCCGGTGCGGTAAAATTCTTCGAGCAACAGGTAGTGCTGGGCCGAACCGCTGCTCTCGGTGCTGAGGTTGGCGCTGTGACCCTGGCGGAAGGTCTCGGGATTGATCAGGAAGATATGCGCCTCGAGCCCGAAGTTCTCGGCCCAGGCCTCGATGCCGGTCGATTTCTGCTGCAGCAGGTCCACATGATGCGAATCGAGTTTCGGATCATGGCACACCCAGATATCGAGATCGCTGCTCTCGGTGTATGCGACTGTGCCGGGGCTGCCCATCACGTACAGGGCGAGTATCGGACGCTTGCGCCGCAGCGAGCGACGGTAGGAGATGCTCTTTGCAATGGCTTTCGCCTTGTTCAGCGTCTGCTTGTCGGGCTCATACTCGAAGAGGCCGGCAGGGGTGTAGCGTGAGACGTAGCCGGGCAACAGGGGATGGTTGATGTGAAACAGCAGCGGCAGCAGGTGAAGAAAGTCCTGCTGACGCTCTGCCAGGGTGGCGACGGTACGCTTGAGACGCGCCTCGTTGAGCTCGGAAAAACGCTTCAATACCTCCTTGAAGTCGATCTCGTCACTGTAGCGGTCTGTGGCCTGTTTCTCCATATACCCGATGCGTGTTGCTGTTAGTCCGGTTTCCCGGCCTTGCCGTATACCTTATCGACCGGAAAGCGCCGTTCATTGATCGCCATCTTCTCGCGCGCCGCCTCGATGACATCGATGTCGAGGCGCTGGGCGATGCGCAGCAGATAGATCTGGATGTCGGCCAGTTCCATCCTCACCTCGGCCAACTGTTCGGCCGGGAGGTTTTCACTCTGCTCCGGTGTCAGCCATTGAAAATGCTCAATCAGCTCGGCGGCCTCGGCAATCAATGCCATGGAGAGGTTTTTCGGGCTGTGAAACTGCTCCCAGTTGCGCGCCTCGGCAAACTGCAGCAGTTGCCGGCTCAGTTGTTTGATGCTGTCGCTCATCCCAAAACCCGTGTCGATATCTGTCAACTGCTACTAGTGTACCCTGTATTGCGGCAATTGCCGTAGCTGTGTGGCATAAATCCACACGCCTCAGGGGGCATCCGCCAGCAGTATCGCACGGGTCGGGGCCGGATAGCCTTCCACTGTGAGGGTGGGGTCGTCGGCATTGAGGAAGCTGTCCAGCGACTCAAAGCGCATCCAGTCGGTGGCACGCTGCTCCTCGGTGGTGGTGCGGCTGATGTCCGCAATGCGGATGTTGCGAAAGCCACAGCGCTCGAGCCAGAGGGACAGCTGTGCCGGTGAGGGGATGAACCAAACGTTGCGCATTTGCGCGTAACGTTCACCGGGCATGAGCACGGTCTGTGCGTCACCCTCGACCACCAGGGTCTCCAGCACCAGTTCGCCGCCGGGGCGCAGGCAGCTGCGCAGTTTCAACAGGTGATCGATGGGGGAGCGGCGATGGTAGAGCACCCCCATGGAAAATACCGTGTCAAAGGCGCCCAGCCCCTCGGGCAGTGCCTCCAGGGCCAGCGGCAGCACATGCGCCGGCGCCGTCGGGATGAAGCGGTGCAGGGTGTCGAACTGCAGGGTGAACAGCAGTGACGGATCGATGCCGATGACGCGCGCCGCGCCGGCCCCCAGCATGCGCCAGAGGTGGTAGCCGCTGCCGCAGCCGACATCCAGCACCAGGCGTCCGTGCAATGGCTGGATCTGCTCCTTGAGCCGCTCCCACTTCATATCGGAGCGCCACTCGGTGTCGATGGTGATACCGAACAGCTCGTACGGCCCCTTGCGCCAGGGGTGCAGGCCGCGCAGGCACCGCTCCAGCCGTGCCCGGGTTTCATCCGTGCAGTCACCCGGCTCGCCGATACGCACCACCTCGGCGTTCAGGTCATAGCTGCCGGGGCTGAGCGGCGGCAGCTCGGCCAGGGCCTCGCGCCAGCGCGGCAGGTTGCCGTTGCGCCGCTCGTCAAAGGCGGCTTCGATCTGCTGCGGCAGGATATCCAGCCACGGGGCGAGCGGACCGGTTTCCATGTAGTCATAGAGCCTCTGCAGCGCGATCATTTGACGGCCAGCAGCGAGCTGAAGTTGAGGCACTGGAACCAGGGGACGACGGTTGAGAAGCCGGCCTGTTGCAGGCGTGTGCGGTGCTGTTCCAGGCTGTCGGGAATCAACACGTTTTCCAGTGCCGAGCGTTTCTGGCTGATGGCCAGATCCGAGTAGCCCATGGCCCGTTTGAAGTCGTGGTGCAGGGTCGTCAGCAGGTGCTCCTGGCGTACATCCTCCGTCCGGAGCTTCTCCGACAGCAGCAGTGCGCCGCCCGGGCGCAGACCGTTGTAGATCGTCTGCAGCAGTGCCAGGCGATCGACGGGCGGCAGGAACTGCAGGGTGAAATTAAGCGCGACAATGGAGGCATCGCGGATGTGAATGGCGCGAATGTCGGCGCAGACGATATCCACCGGCGTGGCGGCATTGTCGCGCGCCATATTGCGGGCGCAGCGTTCGGTCATCGCCTCGGAATTGTCGACGGCGACAATGCGGCAGCCCTCGACCCGGATGCCGTGGCGCATGGCGAGGCTGACGGCGCCGAGGGAGCAGCCCAGGTCGTAGAGACGGCTGTCGGGCTGGGCGAAGTGGTCGGTCAGGATAGGCACAAGTCCGATCAGGGCGCCGTATCCGGGGACCGAGCGGTTGATCATATCGGCGAACACGTCCGCTACGCCGACGTCAAAACGAAAGTCGGCGATTTCACCCAGCGGCGAATCGTAGATCTGGTCCCGTTGGCGGCCTTTTTTCATGCTTGTCGAGAGTGCTGTCAATGGTGTGTTTTCTAATGGTCCAGGCGGAGCGGGGCTAGTATAACCCTTTCGCCCCCGTCGGGCAGCGGCCGCCTGTCACGGCCCCGTCTCTTAGCGTTGGCAGGCGGGGCAGTAATAGCTGCTGCGCTGCCCCTGGCGTATCTGGCGGATGGCCCGGCCGCAGCGCGGACAGGACTCACCCTCACGGCCGTAGACATTAAGCTGCTGCGCAAAATAGCCGGGCCTGCCGTCCCCGCCGACAAAATCGCGCAGTGTGGTGCCGCCCTGGCGTATCGCCTCGCCCAGTACCGTCTTCACGGCCTCGGCCAGCCGCACATAGCGTGTTCGGGATATCCGGCCCGCCTCGCGCCCCGGGTGGATCCCGGCCATAAACAGGGCCTCATTGGCGTAGATGTTGCCGACCCCGACGACCACCCGGCCGTCCATGAGAAATTGCTTGATACTGCTGCGTCTGCCGCGCGAGCGGGTGAACAGGTAGTTGCCATTGAAGGGGTTTGCGAGCGGCTCGGGTCCGAGGTGGGCGATGAGTTGATGGGACTCGACGGCATCCCGGGTAAACAGTACGGCACCGAAGCGGCGTGGATCGGTCAGGCGCAGCGCCCTGGCGTCATCGAGCAGGATATCGATGTGGTCGTGCTTTTGCGCCGGGGCAGCGGCGTCCACGAGACGCAGGCTGCCCGACATGCCGAGATGGATGATCAGGGTGCCGCTGTCGAGCGTGAGCAACAGGTACTTGGCGCGCCGCCCGACACGCTGGATGGTCTGCCCGCGCAGCTTATTGTCCAGCCCGCGCGGCACCGGCCAGCGCAGGCGCGGCTGCCTGACGATTACCGCGGAGATGGTCCGGCCCGTGACGTGCGGGGCGATACCGCGCCGCGTGGTTTCAACTTCGGGCAGTTCCGGCATACAGTTGCTACTCGGCTGCAGCCAGTTCGAACAGTTCCGCGGCGGCGACGTCGGCCAGGTGATACTGGATACCCAGATCCGGCCGTGCCAGTATCACCTCCGGTGCGCGGGCTGTCAGCAGGAAGCGTAGCGGCTCTTCGCTGTGCTGCAGTTGCACCTCAATCGTCTCCCCCGGCGTGTTGTCATAGGGTTTGACCGCCAGCGCGCTGGCATGGGTCCAGGCATCGGTCAGCCGTGTTGCCTGATCCGCCGAGTAGTCGTCGGGCCGGGGCTCGACCTGCCAGTGCTCTTCTTGTCGGGAGAGGGATAGTGCCGGCAGCGACAGGGCGCTGATGCGACTGTTCTCGGGCAGCAGCCGGTTATCGATAAAGGTGGTGTATGCGCCGATCAACTGGTAGTAGACAGTGTCGGTGACAAGGTGGACGGTCTTGCCGAACAGCACGTAGCGGCGGTTGTCCAGCGGTGTGTTGTTGCCGAAGGCGAGGGTGGTGTCATCGTTGAAAGTCACCGTGACACGGGGGCGGTCCAGGCCGTAGAGCGCAAGGTCGCGTCCTGCGGCCGCAAAGTGCCCCAGGCTGTTGCTCCGGGTGAGGCGCAACACCGATGAGGCGCGGTACTCGCTTACCGGTGCCGTGACCGGCCGGGTCAACCACCAGCGGCCGTCCCGGCGCACCATGGCCACCGCCTGCCTGTCCTGGCGCTCGATGCGGATGCGGGCTACCGCATCGGCGTCCACACCCAGCACCCTCTGCGCCTGTGGTGGCGGTGCCTTGCCCGGTTCGAAATAGACGATTGACCCCAGCACGATGACCAGCAGCAGCAATCCCAGATTGAGCAGGTTGCGGCGGCGCATTAGCGTTTTCTGCGCTTGAGCCAGATGACCAGGCCGCCGAGCAGCAGGGCGATGGGCAGCACGAACAGAAAGCCGAAACCGATGACCGTGCTGAGCAGCGGCGTCATCTCCAGGTGGGTGTCGGGGCTGGTGCGCGGTGCGATGGCGATAAAGCTGTCATCGTGGCTGAGCCAGTTGACCAGGCGGGTGCCCAGTTCCAGGTTGGCACCGTTGCCCAGGTAGGCGTTGGCGAGAAAGTCGCCGTCGCCGATCACGGCGATACGCTGCTGCGGCCCGTCCGGCTCGCTGATGCGGTGCTCGACGTGGTGCTCGTCATGCCCCGCTTCGCTTTCAGCGTGATCGGCATCGGGTTGCTGGGCACCGGGACGTTCGCGGGTGAGCAGCACACCGATGCTGAGCGGTCCGGGCAGGTCATCGTCCTCATCGAAACGGATGCTGCCCTCCAACGGTCCGGTTTCCGACCAGGCGCGCTCGAGCGAGGTGAGCAGCGGCGTGTGCTGCCACGTGCCGGTCTCCAGTACGGAGATGCCCTGGGCGCGGGGGAACAGGGTCAGGGTGGAGAGCCCCTTGCTGACCGGGTGGTCCGGGTAGTCGGGCACAACGATAAACGCAGGATGTTCGATACCCAGCATCTGCCCGGTGGCATCGACGATGGTGCCGGGCTGGAAGCTGATACCGAGCTGTTCGGTCAGGGCCTCCAGCCCGAACAGCGACTCGCCCGGGTCGCTCAGCCAGAGCAGGTTGCCGCCCTGCTCGATATAGTCCTGGATAATCGCCACCTCGCCCGGCAGCAGCGCGGCGCGGGGCGAGGCGATCACCAGCACCGCTGTATCATCGGGAATGGCCGGGGTGCTGCCGAGGCTGAGGGTCTCGCTGCGCAGGCCCTTGGTCTTGAGTTGCTTCGCCCACTCCTTCAAGTCGTGGTTGGCAACGCCCTGCGGGTTGCGCTCGCCATGCCCCTGGAGAAACAGGATGCGTCGTTCACCTGCGCGCGCCAGTCGCTGCAGGGCATTGGTCAGTGCCTGCTCGCCGATGGCGCGCAGGTTCTCGCGCTTGCCGGCGTACTCGATGACCATCTCCCCCTCGAGGCTGACGCCCATCTCCCTTACCCGTTCCGGCTCCAGGTCGGGATCGATAAATGTCAGGGCGATATCGGGTTTGTACTGGCGGTAACGCTCGACCAGTTCCCGGGTGCGCTTGCGCAGGGCGTTGACGCCGTCCTCGCGGGAGAAGGAGGTGATGCCGACCGGTCCGGCAAGGGTGGCCAGTAGCTCGGTGGTCGCCCCGGAGAGGGTGTGACGGGCGTTGGCGGTCCAGTCGGACTGGTAGTTGTAGCGGGTGGTCAGCCAGGCGGCGAGGGCGACGGCGCTCAGTAGCAGTACCACAAAGCTTGCCCCCTGAAGGCGCAGATTACGGCGGTTTTTTCGGCTTGCTTCCATAGACTCAGTTCTGCAGGCGATCGGCATCCAGGCGGCGGATGCTCAGGGCCAGAAAGGTCACGATAAACAACAGGTAGTAGAGCACGTCGCTGCTGTTGAACAGACCCCGCAACAGGGCCTCGTAGTGGCGCTGCAGCGACAGGTAGTTAAACAGGGTGCTCGACTGTCCGCTGGCATTGTTGCCGGCCCAGTCGATGAGCCACAGCAGCAGCAACAGGCCGAAGGTGGCGACGGCGGCGACGGTGGGCTGGGCGGTCAGGGTCGACATGAACAGGCCGGCGGCACAGAAGGCGGCGAGCATCAGCGCCATCCCCAACAGTTCCGAGGCGAACATGCCCAGGTCAAGGGAGCCGGCCAGCAGCAGGGAGAGCGGCATCAGTGCCACCATGCCCAGCAGGATGGCAAAGAAGCCGAGTACCCCCAGGTATTTGCCCAGCACGATCTCGCTCATCGATACCGGGGCGGAAAACAGCAGCGGCAGGGTACGTTGGCGCCGTTCGTCGCTGATCAGGCGCATGGTCACCAGCGGTACCACCAGCAGCAGTATGATGGTGGCGCTGGAGAACAGCGGTGCGACGATGACCTCGGTCAGCCCCGGTGGTGCGGCCATGTTGGCCAGCTGGGGCTGCACCTTCATGTAGACGTCGAGCTGCCCGAGAAACAGGAAGGCGAGGATAAACTGCACCACTGCCAGGATGGTCCAGGCCAGCGGGGAGAGGAACAGGCTGCGCAGCTCGCGCATGGCGATGGTGCGGATCATGCCACGGCCTCCTCTTCCACCGCCTCGGTGGTGGTGATATCGACAAAGACATCCTCCAGCGTGCGCTGCTCCGGGCTGAGTTCGCGCAGGCGCCACTGTCCGGCGACGGCCGCCTCGGCGATGGCCTCGGCCGGGGAGTGCTCGGGTTCGTGGGTGATGCGAAAGCGCTGCGTATCCAGTGCCTCGACCTCCTGCACCCCGTCGATGGCGTGCAGCTGTTCGGCCTGTGGCGGCTGGCCCAGCACGACGATGAGACTGGAGGTCTGCATGCGCCGGGTCAGCCCCTCGATGGTGTCGCTGAGCACCAGTTCGCCGTGGTTGATGATCTGCACCCGGTCACAGGTGGCCTGTACCTCGGGCAGGATGTGGGTGGAGAGGATCACGCTGTGGTCCTCGGCCAGCTCACGGATCAGGCTGCGTATCTCACGGATCTGGATCGGATCGAGGCCGACGGTCGGTTCGTCGAGAATGATCACCTCCGGGGCATGGATGATGGCCTGGGCGATGCCAACCCGCTGCTGGTAGCCCTTGGAGAGGTTGCCGATGAGGCGGCGGCCCACATCCGTCAGCCCGCAGCGCGCCTTGGCGCGCGTGACGCTGGCCTCGATCCGGCCGCGGCCGATGCGGTTCAGTCGCGCGCAGTAGTTGAGGTATTCATCGACGGTCAGCTCACGGTAGAGCGGCGGCTGTTCCGGCAGGTAGCCAAGGTGCGCCTTGGCGGCCTTGGGCTGTTCCAGGATATCGATGCCGCCGATGCGGATGCGCCCCTCGCTGGGGGCCAGATTGCCGGTGATCATCTGCATGGTGGTCGACTTGCCGGCACCGTTGGGGCCGAGAAAGCCCAGCACCTCGCCACGGGCCAGCTCGAAGCTGACAGCGTTTACCGCGGCGTGGTGGCCGTAGTAGCGGGAGAGGTGCTCGACTTGGATGAATGTTGCTGTCTCCATGGAGGCCTAATTATTGCCAATCCGCCGTCGCATGCAAGGGCTGACGTTGTACGATTGGCAAAAATGGTACGTACGCCGCAATGAACCGGCGGTGCGTTAGCCGCTATAATCGCCTGCATCTGGTCGAACTGCGAAACCGAACGTGAAATCGAACACGCAAAAAACTGCCCCCCTGCTGCTGGGTGTCGATACCGGCGGCACCTTTACCGACTTTGTGCTGTATGACGGCAAGACCCTGCGGATACACAAGGTGCTCTCCACGCCCGAGGCGCCGGAGCGGGCGATCCTGCAGGGCATGGCGGAACTGGGCCTGGAGGGCGAGCCGC
Organism: Thiohalomonadaceae bacterium; assembly: GCA_041547565.1. GTDB lineage: Bacteria > Pseudomonadota > Gammaproteobacteria > Thiohalomonadales > Thiohalomonadaceae > JBFEUI01. The sequence goes on along the minus strand of JBFEUI010000091.1, from coordinate 1,486 downwards.
TGCAGCGGCTCGCCGTGGTGCATGGCTCTACCGTCGCCACCAATGCGGCGCTGGAGGGCAAGGGGGTGCGCACGGTCTTTATCACCAACCGCGGCCTGCGTGACATGCTCACCATCGGCCGCCAGGCCCGTAGCGAGCTGTACAACCTGTTGCCGCCATTACGGCCCCCACCGGTGCCGCGGGAGTTGTGCCTGGAGAGCGGGGGACGGCTTGGCGCCCGGGGCGAGGTGGTCGAGCCGCTGAGCGAGGCGGAGCTGGCCGGGCTGCGCCGGCAGCTCGAGGCGCTGGCCCCCGAGTCGGTGGCGATCAACCTGCTGTTCTCCTTTCTGGATGAGCGCTTCGAGCGGGCGATCGAAGCGATCGTCCCACAGGGGGTGTTCGTCTCCCGCTCCTCGGCAATCCTGCCGGAGTACCGCGAATACGAACGCGGCATCACCACCTGGCTCAATGCCTGGGTCGGCCCCCTGGTGGAGGGCTATCTTCAGCGTCTGAAGCAGGGCGTCGGTGCGGCGCGGGTTGCGGTGATGCAGAGCTCGGGTGACACCATCGCGGCCGATCAGGCCGGACGCCAGGCGGTGCACATGCTGCTCTCCGGTCCGGCCGGAGGGCTGGCAGGGGCGCGCTTCGTGGCGGCACACGCCGAGCGTGAGCGCCTGCTTACCTTCGATATGGGCGGCACCTCGACCGACGTGGCGTTGATCGATGGCGAACTGCAGTTGACCAGCGAGGGACGCATCGGTCCCTATCCGGTCTCGGTGCCGATGGTGGATATGCACACCATCGGTGCCGGCGGCGGTTCCATCGCCTGTGTGGATCAGGGGGGTATGCTGCAGGTCGGTCCCGAGTCGGCGGGAGCGGCGCCCGGTCCGGCCTGTTACGGGCGGGGTGGTACGCGACCGACAGTGACCGACGCCAATCTGGTGCTCGGCCGTCTGCGCCCGGACGCCTTTCTCGGTGGCGGCATGGCGCTGGATGTGGCCGCGGCGCGTCGGGCCATCGAACCGGTGGCCGCGGCCCTGGCGCTGTCGGTGGAGGAGGCGGCAGCAGGCATCATTCGGGTGGCCAATGAGCACATGGCCCGCGCCCTGCGGGTGATGTCGGTACAGCGTGGTGTCGACCCGCGTGGACTGACGCTGGTCTCCTTCGGCGGGGCCGGCGGACTGCATGTCTGCGCCCTGGCCGAGGCGCTGGGCATGCACCGCGCCATGGTGCCGGTCCATGCGGGGGTGCTCTCGGCACTGGGCATGCTGGCGGCCCCGCGTGGCAGGCAGCTCTCGCGCACACATCAGGGCCTGCTGCGCCAGCTGGGTACCGGGGTCATCGAGTCGGGGCTGGATGAACTGGCGGTCCAGGGGCGGGATGCGCTGCGGCAGGAAGGTGTGGAGCCATCGCAGATTGTCGAACAGCGCAGTGTCGATCTGCGCTACCGGGGGCAGTCCTATACCCTGAATGTGCCGTGGTCTGGCGCTACCGACGAGGCCGAGGC